>JBHACV010000079.1:0-12506 GCA_041854705.1 Corynebacterium sp. | reverse complement strand
CTTCGACCGTTTGCACTGGCCACTAGCGGTATTACTGGGCTCCTACCAGAGAATGAGGGGTAAGAGGGGTAGCTGATATAGCAAACTGATGGTTGCAGGTGGTAAAGGGAGCTGTAGAAACCTGAGGGGAGTTAGCACAATCACAGTTATGGATATAAACCTGCTATCGAGCTTCCTCGTCCTCACAGTGCTTAGTGAACATCTCTTTTCCTAGGTAATGGCAGTAGGGTATTCTTCGACCATCTTTCGATGGAATCGCAAGTGGATATATATTGCGAGCTTCCCAACATGCTACCTCGATATGTTGTTTGGTTTCCCGCAGTACAAACTCAATAGCAGGTATTAAATCTGTGTCGGTTGATACAACAATGACAGCATCAAATAACTGTTTTATTGAGAATGCTATTAGATCAGTAGCCAACCAAACATCAATGCCCTTTTCCTGTGCTTGGAAAGTGCCATCGTCGAAAAGACGATACTTGAGGTCGCGGGACTTCATTTCGTATAAAGGTGATTTGCTCCAAGATTCGTGAAGTTTATCAAACCAACTCCTAGGTTTGGGTTGTCGCTCAGGAACTGGACGACCTCGATAAACGAACACTTTAGACAATGTTGAAGGCCGCTTCCGCATAGCACATAAATCTTCCGCCAAGCCTACTGGATCGAAGGTCCCTAAATAAGATGGGCATGACCGGTCCCTAAAAGCGTCGATAGCGTTTCGTCTTGTGTTCTCATAGTCAAAGAACACTGCTACCTGTTCTTTCTTGGCGGCTGGCATATCAGATGGTAAAGCCATCAATCCTCCCAACAAAAAACCTCACCAATCCCCCAGAGGGGAACGATGAGGAACAATAATGTAATAATAACGCGGAGAACTACCTCCGTCAATGGTAGTCAATAAAGCAGTTTTCTTTGATGGTGTTGCAACCTAACACATGGCCCAAATTCCTCCCATCACACCATCATGAATGGTAGCACCAGAGCTGGCAGACTCATGAGTGTATTGATAATCCCATGCGCGATAATCACCGGAAAAAGTCGGCCTTGACGTCGCACAATAACCGCGGCAATGAGTCCCCACACTGTAAAGACACAAAAGAAGATCAGCATAGCGGGCGGGGTTGGCGCAAAGAAAATATGTTGAAAGCCAAATACCAATGCAAGAATAATGGTGGTCTGTGGTATCCCAAGGTGTTGCTGGCAATAGCCACGAAAAACTAATTCCTCGGCCACTGCATTAAACAGGATAAACGGAATGACCGAACAAATAGCCAGAGTCAACAGCACCCACGGTGACAATGTGGAAGATGAATCTTGCTCACCCCAAATGGTGCCCATAGCGGCGAAATCAGTACCGAAGAGTACGAATAGCACTAGTACAATCACTAGGTAAAAGGGGATATTGAGCACAAAGAACCAGAGAATTCCCCAACCAATGTCTTTGCCAATGCCAGGGCGTCTCACACCCATTGCCATAGGCAACGTTAACCCCTCAACGTGATAAAACCGCCGCAGCAAAAATAGGCAGCCAATATTGATCGGCGCTAAGACAGCAGTAGCCCACAAAGAATCAGGTGGAAATGAGGCTGATGGTTCAAAAATTAGCTGAACTAGCCATACCCCTAGCAATCCAATTGCTAATGCCCCGATCCGAAAACAAAGCAATGTAGTCGCGTGATGTTGAGCAATTTTCGCTGCTAGCGCTACCTGAGCCATGACGCCTCCTTTGGAATAGAAAGACTACCCCTAGGCTACAACGGAACTACTTGCGAGCTGGTTGATGTGCTACCTCCTTGCCACAGCTGCCACGCATATTGCCCAATCCCAATAACAGACAACAGAGTAATCAGAGTGATTAAGATGGCTATTATTATGGTTTTTCGGTCCATGCTTGTGAACATAGCACAATGGGAACCCACCTTTGTTTTTCAAACGGCAAGCCCCATGGTGAGGCGCCAAAAGAAGTTAATGGATCCGTATCTCAATCCCGAAGCCTAGGACATACTCGCCCCACCACGGAAGCAGCATCACCTCGTACCGAACAAGATCAAGTTGACACGGACTCACCAGTACAGCACAGTACCTAGGTGCAAATCGCAGACTGGAACGATGGCTTCATTCAGGCGGACACATCCCACCCTCAGGGAAAAACGTCTACTTCAAAGTGCATTAATTCTAATAATCCAGCCATAACAACAAAGGACCGCCAGCACCCAGCTGGGTACTGACGGCCTAAGCGCAGAAGGTGGAGGTACCTTCAGTCGGCTTTAATTAACCCGACCAGTTTCTGCGCGGTATTGGCGGTAGTAACGCCGACCATGACGGATTAATCCGAATCCTGCAATCAGCAGCACGGCGGCAATTGCAACACCAAGGTATAGGTAGAACATTGCCTTATCTTGGGTGCCATAGATCTCAGTAGCAGCCCCGAAGATCATTAGTCCGAAACCGGCTAACGACGTGAGGACGAGGCCCATGCCCACCCATGTGCTTGTGCGCAGCAAGGAGGAATGTGGAGCCAACAAACTTACAGGGTCGTAACCATCGATGTACTGCATTCGGCTGGATTCTGCGCCGTCGAATACTGGGTATTCAGCCACGTGTTTTTCCGCGGACATGTATGTGCCTTTCCTTCTGTCGATCCTTCACCGGATTACCAACGAACTGTATGGAATTGTACCAATGGATAGCCTTGGCTACCCATTGATTCAATTTTCAGCTTTAGGCGTCCTTAGCAGTGAAGAAAGCCCGAGCGCGTTCCTTATTGATGGCGGCTACTGCGGTCAGCGGAATGCCAGCTGGGCACACATCGGCGCATTCGCCATAGAGGGAGCAGTGACCAAAGTTGGTCTCCAACTCATCAACCATCTTCCGAGCGCGGCGACCCCGCTCTTCCTTACCCATTGGCATAAGAGACAGGTGAACTAGCTTGGCGCCAGTGAACAGGTGAGCAGCACCATTAGGGCAAGCTGCCACGCAAGCACCACAGCCGATGCAGGCTGCGTGATCAAGCGCAAGCTCGGCAGTCTGATGGTTCATGTGCAAGGTGTCCGCATCAGGAGCAGTACCAGCATTTACTGACACATAACCGCCCTCTTGCATGACTCGATCCAGTGCGGAGCGGTCCACCACCATGTCCTTGATCACTGGGAAGGCTGCAGAACGGAAGGGCTCAATTGTCAGAGTTGAACCGTCTGGCACATTCAACAGACGTTGCTGACATGCGGGTTGATTCTGCTCCAGACCATGCGGACGACCATTAACAGTCAAACCACAGGTACCACAGATGCCCTCACGGCAGTCTGAGGCGAATGCGAAAGGCTCTTCACCTTTTTCGATCTTACCGACGTTGACATGATCTAGTAGCTCCAAAATGGACATTTGGGCAACCGCGTCTTCGACCGTGACGTCCTCGAAGTGTCCCTCGTGATTCGGCCCGGCCTGACGCCAGATTTTAAGATGCAGTTTCATTACTTGTAGTTCCTTGTCATCAGAGGGATGGCTTCGAACACGAGTGGCTCAGCATGGCGGATGAACTCGCCTTCAGCTGCGCCTGGTTCCCATGCGGAAACGAAGCACCAGTTTTCGTCGTCACGCTCAGCCTCACCTTCAGGGGAAAGGTGATCATCACGGAAGTGTGCGCCACAGGACTCATCGCGGTCGAGTGCATCAATGCACATGAGTTCACCGAGGTCAATGTAGTCAGCCACTCGGGCTGCGTACTCCAGCACTTGGTTCATCTCGTCCTTTGAACCAGTGATGCGCATATTGGACCAGAAGTCCTTGCGCAGGGCGCGGATCTTCTCAATGCCGGACTTCAGATCCTCAATATTACGTGCCACACCACAGGAGAAGTAGAGAATCTCACCAAGTTGGCGGTGATAGTACTCAGGACCGTGCGGATTATCACCCTTGATGTTCATCAGGCGATCAATGCGGGCTTGAGCACGCTCGACTGCCTTTGTCACAGCTGGATCGTCTTCAGCTAGCCGCTCTTGGCCAAGGTAGCCAGCCAAGAAGTTCGGGATGGTAAATGGCAAGGTAAACCAGCCGTCCACGGAAGCTGACAGCAGGGAGTTCGCACCGAGGCGGTTGGCACCGTGGTAGGTCCACGAACACTCACCAGCAGCGAACAAACCTGGGATGGAGGTCATCTCGTTGAAATCGGTCCACAGGCCACCCATGGTGAAGTGGCAGGTCGGAGCGATACGCATGGGTGAGGTGTAGGGATCTTCACCAATGGCCTCTTCATACATCTGGAAGAGGTTGGAGTAGCGTTCCCGAATGGTGCTCTGCCCCAACCGTTCAATGGCATCGCGGAAGTCGAGGTAAGCAGCATTGTGCAACGGACCAACACCCAGACCAGCATTGATCTGTTGGGAAATGGCACGAGAAGCAACGTCACGTGGAACGAGGTTACCGAATGCTGGGTAACGACGCTCTAAGAAGTAATCACGCTCCTCTTCTGGAATAGTGTTTGGATCCCGATCATCATTGGGCTCAATCGGGGACCAGACACGGCCATCGTTACGTAGTGACTCCGACATCAGGATGGTCTTGGACTGCCATTCTGAATTCACCGGCAGGCCGGTGGGGTGGAACTGAATGAATGATGGCGATGCCAAGTAAGCGCCAAGCTCATAAGCTCGCATAATAGCGCCAGCATTGGAATTCTTTGCCAAGGTAGACATGTGGTAGACGTTGCCGTAACCACCGGTAGCCAAGATCACCGCGTGACCAGTATGTGCGGTCAGCTCACCAGTGATGAGGTTACGCATGACCACGCCTTCACACCGCTTTTTCCCATCCTTCTCGGTAACCACCAAATCAACGAGCTCATTGTGAGTGAAGATCTCTACCGATCCTAGGTGGATCTGACGCTGCAATGAGGATGCAGTCGAAAGCTGAAGCTGCTGACCTGTCTGCCCACGGGTGTAGTAGGTACGGGAGACCTGCACACCACCGAAGGAGCGGGTAGCCAGTGCGCCACCATACTCGCGAGCGAAGGGGGCACCGATGGCATTCATGTGGTCGATCACACGAGCTGACTCAATGGCCAGACGCCAACAGTCAGATTCCCGGCAGCGGAAGTCGCCACCTTTAACGGTATCTTTGGCGTGGCGGTAAGCACCGTCATTGTCCACCTTCTTGCCACGGGCGGAGTTCACGCCACCCTGAGCAGCAATAGAGTGGGCACGACGTGGTGCATCGTGATAGGTAAAGGCTTTAACGTCGTAGCCAAGTTCGCCTAGGGCTGCTGCGGCGGCGCCACCGGATAGGCCAGTGCCGACGACGAGGACACGGAACTTGCGTCGGTTCAATGGGGAAACCAGTTCCATGTGATCTTTGTGGTATTGCCACATTTCGCGAACAGGGACGCCCGTGGGCTCGTGTGCGTCCAGTACCGAACCAGGTGTAACACCAGGAACGATAGAAGCTGGGTGCTTAAACTCAGGGCGAGTCGCGGTTTCAGAGTGAGTGCTCATATTATTTACCTTTTCGTCCTACTTCGACCTATTGGACCAAGCCAAGGGCGATGGAAAGCGGAATCGCAATGTTGCCAATCATCACTGCAGCAGGCACCAGATATGCCAGTGCCAAACAAATAGCACGAGTCCGCTTGCCGGTGATACCAAGATCGGAAACCGCGAGCCAAATGCCGTGTGAAAGATGCAAGAACAGCACAACCATGGCAATGACATAGAAAATAGTCACTGGCCACCGAGAGAAGCTGGCAACCATATTGGCGTAGATCTGCCCGTGCTCAAAGGAACTCGTCGCTGCTGGTGACACACCAATGGTGAGATCCAGAATGTGGAAGATAATGAAGGCCAACAGCACAATACCGGTAACCAACATGGTCTTGGTGGTGAAGGAGTTCATGCCGCCAACAAGGTTGGTGCGACGGAACTTACCCCGAGACTGATGCGACCTTGCAGTCAGTGCGAATGCGCCGTAGATGTGCAAGATGATTGCAGCCAATAGTACAAAGCGGAAGATCCACACAAACCAACCGTGCGGAACCAGTGGGTAAAGCACTTCCTTTTGTAGCCAATGTCCATACACGTCGATGGGATGGGTTCCATCCTCGTAATACGGCAGGAAGATCTTCAAGTTACCGACCATGTGGAACACCACGAAGCCGGCGAAAATGAGGCCAGTAATGGCCATTACTAGCTTCAGTACCCAGGTTGGGTACTTGGGCCGCTCACGTAGCGGCTTTTCAGTGATTTTGCCGTGAGCAATTGCGTCACGGTCGATATTATTTACAGTCATGGCACCTCCAGTGTCGTTCTTACTTTATTCCGGTTTGTGCCCCGCTAACCACTCCCACATCACCTGTGTGACCCACCCCACATAGGAAAAAATGGCCGATTACCAGCAGTTAAGGCTAGCCTGTCCTTTTTGAAACCATTGTCCGCACACTTATTACGGCTATTAACAGCGCTTTTAGGCAGGCGTCAGGCGACACTAACTCTCACAAACACTTTTTTGGGATTTTTTGGGTGTTTAAGCTACCCCACCCATTTGGCATCAATCGAAATATTGACCGTAAGCAAAGCGTCAAACTGATATTTTTGCCCACCGCCAACAAAGCCATAAGCGCTGGCCAACCTACAACTTTGGACACCTACACAAATTTGCAAAAAATCACTGTAAAACCATTGCGAAACTGTC
The DNA here is from genome assembly GCA_041854705.1 of Corynebacterium sp. Lineage (GTDB taxonomy): Bacteria > Actinomycetota > Actinomycetes > Mycobacteriales > Mycobacteriaceae > Corynebacterium. The sequence continues at coordinate 5,828 of JBHACV010000079.1, read as the reverse complement.
ACCAACAGAACTGGAAGACTATGCTCAGCAGCATGGCCAAAACCTACGTGGGTTCACGGTTACGGCAATTGCGCCGAGAACGCGATCTCAGCCAAGCATCTCTTGCCGCTACATTGGGCCTTTCTGCTAGTTACGTCAATCAAATCGAACATGACGTTCGACCTTTGACCCTGCCGGTGCTCAATCGCATCACCGAAGCTTTTGGCGTTGACGCTACCTTCTTTTCTCGTGACGACGACTCTCGCCTACTTGCTGAAGTCCAAGATGTAGTCCTCGATCGGGAACTTTGCCCCTCCCCTATCCCCCTTCACGAGCTCAATGACATGGTGCAACATCACCCAGAGATCGCCCGTGCCATGGTAGATATGCACCGTCGCTACCGCAATATCCGTGACAAATTATCGGTGGCCACAGATGTGCGACTTACTGCCGACGACCAATCTGCGGTTTCGCAAGCATTATCGATGCCGCACGATGAAGTTCGTGACTTCTTCTATGCCCGCCAGAATTATCTCAATGCCCTCGACATTCGCGCTGAGATGTTGGCCAAGGAACTAGAGGTCTCCACCTTTGCGGTGCGTGCAACCGAAGCTGCCCTCACTGATCGACTCACAAAAGATCACAATATTGTAGTGTCCACGGGTGCTGATATTGGGAATCGACTACACCGGTTAGCTCATGGGACACTTACGCTATCCTCGCGACTTATCGCTGGTCAACGTGCATTTCGCATGGCAGCCGAACTGGGGTATCTAGAAGCCGGTGAACTAATGAATGAACTTGTCGATGAGCATCACTTCACCACCCCAGAAGCACGCACCTTGGCATTGCGCGGTGTGGCTAGCTATTTTGCGGCTGCTTTAATGTTGCCTTATCGGATGTTCCACCAAGAAGCAGAGCGATCCGGCTACGACATTGAGTATTTATGCCAAATGTTTGGCGTTGGGTATGAGACCCTATGCCACCGGTTATCCACACTCCAGCGCCCCAAACTGCGCGGCATCCCGTTTACCTTCGTTCGTGTTGATCGCGCCGGAAACATGAGTAAGCGGCAATCCGCTACCGGCTTTCATTTCACCCATTCAGGGGGCACCTGCCCACTGTGGAATGTCTATGAAACCTTTGCCAACCCTGGGACCATCATGCGGCAATTAGCACAGATGCCCGATGGTCGTAACTATTTATGGGTAGCACGAACCGTAAAGCACCACCAAGGCCGTTTTGGTGAACCAGGTAAGCTGTTTGCCATTGGGCTTGGTTGCGATGCGCGCCATGCTGATCGCACTGTCTATGCCCAAGGCTTTGACCTTCGCGATTTCACCTCTGCAGTTCCGATTGGTGCTGGTTGCCGCGTATGTACTAGGGATAATTGCGCGCAACGTGCGTTTCCACCGATCAATAAGACCATTACCGTGGATCCGCACGCTTCAAATGTGGCACCATATTAGTAGCTGTGCTGCTCCGGTAACACTAGCCATGCATTAGAGGAATAATTGCGCTAATCCGCTACCAACAACGCAGGAGGTAATAACCCCGATCAAACCAGGAATGATGAACGAGTGATTAATAATGAACTTTCCGATTCGGGTGGTACCAGTGCGATCGAAACCAATACAAGCCAAATCTGAAGGATAGGTCGGTAGAATAAAGTAGCCATAAGCAGCACCATAGAAACCAACAACCACTTCAGGTGGCACACCAAGTTGCAGCCCAATGGGCGCAATGGCAACCAGCGCGGCTGCTTGAGAATTGACTAATTTCGATACAACGAACAGCACAAGTGCATAGGCCCATGGTGCCTGTTCCACTACAGATCCAAGGCTAGCCTCTAGGGCATCAACGTGAGTTTGGAAGAATGTATCTGCCATCCAGGCAACACCAAACACCGAAAACACTGCGGTCATACCAGCTTTAAATACCGTGGTTGATGCGATCTTGCTATTGTCAATGTGACAGAAAATCAGCATAGCGGCACCGGCAACCAACATCACCATCTGAATGGTCAAATTCATGGACAATGGTTCTATCACCCCATCTTCATCAGGGAATTTCGGCCGCAGCACATCAAAAGCACCAAGGATAACCACAACCAAAATGGCAGTAAAGAAGATATACATGGCTCGGTAAGCCGATTTGGGGAAGACCTTACCAATCAGGGTTTCGCTGTGACCATAGACATTTTCCCGAAACTCTGGGTCCTTCAGTTTCTCTTGAAACACCGGATCTTTATCCAGATCCTTGCCGCGCCGCAATGACCACAAAGCCGCCAACACCACACCAGACAAGGATGCAGGGATAGCAACGCTTAAGATCTGTGGAATGGAATATGCCTCGTCGATCACCCCAGCATTTTCCGCCAAGATTGAAGCAAGAGAAACCGTGGCCACTGATACTGGCGATGCTGTAATGCCCATTTGGGAGGCGGTCGACGCTACCGCCATAGGGCGTTCTGGGCGAATATCCTTCTTAATAGCAATGTCTTCAATAATGGGAAACATCGTATAAACCACGTGACCAGTGCCACAGAGCACTGTAAGAAACCACGTGGTCAGCGGGGCCATGATAGTAATTAACTCTGGCTTTTTACGCAGTATCTTTTCTGCAAATTGCATCATTACATCGAGCCCTTGGGCTTGTTGCAGCGAAGCAGCGCAGCCAATGACCGCAATAATAGTCAGCATTACCGATACTGGCGGCTCACCGGGTTTGAGTCCGAAGAGGTAGACCATTATCAACAAACCAAAGCCTGAAATCAAGCCAAGGCCGATACCACCATAATGAGTTCCGCGTAGCAGACAGAATAGGATGACTGCGACTTGTAGGATGATGGCAATCCCAGAGGCGGGATCCAGAACTGATGCGAGCATTTCACTCTCTCCCTATCAGCCAATAGATAAATAAGGATAATTCCAGTAATCTAAACTACTAATTGCCAGACTAGGTGCGTTATCTAACTCCGGTGCACAGTAGTGGCAAATACCACAGCACTACCCCTGCGCACTACCTCCGGAGCTTTAGGCAAGGATGAGGATACGACTACCAAAGGGCGTCGAAAAGCTGTCGGTAGATTTAAGAATTCTGGGGGAAGCGAGTTACAGCTCACTCAATCTCACGGGACTCATTGTGGCTACTTGCGCAGAATTTGGCTATAGTTTCCCTAAACAAATTCTGCGGTTAAGACCCTACGCTCAGCAAGATCCACTAAATTGCTACGCTAAAGAATCAACTGTTCACACCACTTTTTCGTGGCACAATTAATGCTAAGGGAACTGCAATACAAAGTGCTCCAGCTCCAACATACAGCGCAGGTGCTGCGGCATCGCTAAATTCAAAAGGATTAAGTTGTCCACCGGCGCCAGTAAAGACCGCAGTTAAAACCGCAATCCCCAAGGCAACTCCAATTTCGCGGGCGGTAGAATTGGCACCAGAAGCGGTAGCTTGATCTTCAGCAACTACGTTGGCGAGAGTTGCGGTAGCGATCGGAGCAAAAATCAAGCCCATCCCTACACCAGCGGCAAGCATGGCAGGAACCATTGATCGATACTCAATTTCTGGATCAATGTTGGCGGCAAACCAGAATAATGCCACTGCCATAAGGACGAGTCCTGCCAGAATCACTGGTCGAATACCTATTCTTGGGGTAATAAAGCCAGTAAGTGGCGCCACCACAAGAGGGGCACAGGTCCACGGCATAGTCATAAAACCAGCAGTTAGCGGTGAAGCACCCAATACTATTTGCAAAAATTGGGTCAGAATAAAAACCGAGCCGAAGATTCCGAAACTAAAAATCAAGCCCACAAGATTAGCGCCGGTGAAACTACGATTACAGAACAACCGTAACGGTAGCAGTGAGGCCACGGTTCGAGATTCCCACCAAACAAAAATACCCAGCAAAATGAGACCACCCACAACCGTTCCCAAAATTTCGCTACTCCCCCAGCCAGCATCATTACCTCGAACAATGCCGTAAGTTAACGAGAAAATACCCAGCACCGCACACAGTAACCCACAAAGGTCGAGCGGCTGCCGCCTACCATAGGATTCAGGTAGCGCATACCAGATGAGCGGCAAGCACATAAGCCCAAGCGGCACATTAATCCAGAAGATCGCTTCCCAATTCACGCCTTCAACGACCGCGCCACCAACTAGCGGGCCAAGCGCCACCCCCAATCCCGAAACTCCACCCCAAATTCCAATGGCCGCTGGTCTCATCTCTTCAGAAACTGAGGTACTCAACAAAGTCAGCGATAGTGGCAGTAATGCTGCACCACCAATCCCCTGCACAGCTCGCGCCATAATAAGTTCCGTAGCAGTATCACTCATACCACACCATGCTGAGGCTGCAACGAAAATTGCCAGCCCAGCCATAAACACGTTACGACGCCCGAAGCGATCCGCCAGCGCCGAGGACATGAGAATCAGCGAAGCAAAGCTCAAGGTATAGGCGTTAATCACCCAGGAAAGCTCCTCAATGCTAGCTCCAAGTTCTTGTTCAATCACAGGTAGCGCATTGGTAACCACTAGGTTATCCAACGATGCCATGAACATGGGTGCCGAAACCGCAACCATTATCAACCACAACGGGCGATGTTTAGCAGTGTGCACAATAACTCCCTATTGTAATCAAATGATTACTTCTTTTTATAGTTATCGGCTGATAACATGTCAAATATGGAACACACCCCCCGCCTTACCGCCGCCGAAAGACGTGAACAGATGTTAGGCGCAGCCATGACCGTTTTTGGCGAACTTGGCTACAGCGGCGCCACCACCGATGCAATTGCGCAAGTAGCTGGTGTTAGTCAGGCATATATCGTTCGGACTTTCGGTTCTAAAGACAACCTTTTTGCCGAAGCTGTGTCCCGCGCAATGGAGCAGATCATGGACACTTTCCGCCAAGCCACCCAAGGCACCACTGACTCAAATGTTGAAGAAAAGCTGGGTAAAGCCTATGTCAAACTAGTGGCAGATCGATCGATACTGCTTACCACCATGCAAGCTTTTCAGCTCGGCCATCATCCCCGTTTTGGCCCGCTTGCACGGGAAGGAATGCTCAAAATCTTCCAACTATTACATGAGGAGATTGGCCTTGGGAAGCAGCGTGCCAAGGATTTCATTGCCCAAGGCATGCTAATTAATACTATTCTTGCTCTACACCTTTCCGACAATGCTGATGATGAGGATGCCCGCAGCCTCATCAGCTGTATATTTAATGATTCAGCAGATGATGTTATTAATATCATGGCCGACCAAAAACCATTAACCCACAAAGCGCGCCGAGCTTAAAATGCTAAGAACCCGCCCCAATCGTAGTGATTTAGGCAGGTTCGTAGTGGGATTTTGCAGTAACCTCCTGCTGCTGAAAATCAGCGCAGGTGATGCACTACCTACTCCTAGAGATTAATCATGTGCCCCATGATGCCCTCGGCGGCTTCTTTCATTGCCTCCGACAAAGTTGGGTGGGTATGAACATTGCGTCCAATTTCTTCACAGGTCAGATCAAATCGCTGCGCCAAGGTCAGTTCAGGTAGTAGCTCAGAAACACCTGCACCAACCATATGAGCACCAATGAGCTCACCAAACTCACCGTCAGCGACAATCTTGACGAAACCGGCAGACTCGGCCAGACCTTGTGCCTTGCCATTCGCCGAGAACGGGAAGATAGCAACCTTAATTTCACGATCTGGATACTTTTCCCGCGCTTGGGCTTCGGTGTAACCAAAGGAAGCAACCTGTGGGTTACAGAAGGTCGCACGCGGCATCATCATGTAATCCCCAAGTTCTTGGGTCTCAGCACCACCAATAGTTTCAGCCGCCACTACACCTTG
>JBHACV010000078.1:0-3318 GCA_041854705.1 Corynebacterium sp. | reverse complement strand
TGAGCTTGCGGATCGGAAAGATTGATAAAAGGAATCGGCTGCCAGAGAACTTAAAATTCCCTGACAGCCGATTCCCAACAGTCGATTCAATCAGAAAGGAGTAATTAAATAAATACCATACTTTGAAAGGAGTTCATGTCGCTTTTCACCCTTTTTACCCCTATATTGGTGTAAATCCTTCTGGGAAATTCGAAAGCAACTACACATCCCCCGCTCATCAAATGGGTGGTGTGGCGTCGAAAAGCGAGGCGTCGTAGCCTAGGGGGCATGGAAGTCATTAGTTTGGTCGCGGTTGCATTTGCCATCGTGGGGTTTGTGGCGTGGCTTTATACCCGCGAGAAGTACACCGGTTTACAGCAGTTGCTGTGGCTAGCGCTGGTGTATTTTGTGCCAATCATTGGGCCAACTATTTTTATTTGGCGACAGTGGGCGGATCGGCCCTAAGAAGACATGTTTGCCGAGCTGAGGCTTTGCCCCGCTCATAGGCACGTAACCACATTTCCATCCGGTATGTCCGCATTAACGCCGCGGAAGGAGCGGAGCGGTTGAGCACGGCCCTCAGTTTACCCATATCAACCAGCCCTAAATCGGCAAGAACCGAACCCTGCGCAAAGGCCCTAGACAACTCAGCGGACTGCGCTGCCACCAATGACGGACGCCGAGCTGGCTCATTGCGAAAAAACTGCATTGGCATCATCCTCGGACGCGATGCCGCCAGCAACGGTTTCGCCACTAACCGCGACAACCGATCCCTGGGACGCAGCGCTAATCCCGATTCGATTATGGACCGATCCAAAAATAGCGAATGGACCTCTAGGATTCCTTGTGACCGCATCATCAGATTCATTCGACGCAGCATCGCCGCATCCTGCAAAACCGCAGCGTACATCTGATGCTGACTGAGATCTTCACTCAGCGCCAAATCCGCGGATTCGGAATGCCGCAGCAACTCCCCGCGCAAGGCATCGGCCGCAGTCTGAGTAGCAAAGGTAGGCAAGGCAACATACGGTATCCACCGGACCGGCTCTTGCGTTTCGACACCCACCAGCTCACTTTTGGCATTATCCCGCAGTTCTTGGGCCAGGTTGTCGCAATTACGCATCATCGCAAAGAATTCGGTCTTCTTCTGCGTCAATTGCCACGCGGATAGGAAGTCCCGCAGCCGAGAAGTCCGCATCAACGACCACGGTAGGGATGAAACAGCACCAAACACCGCACTGCCACCAATCCCATTGAGGTAAATCGTTGGCCGCCCCTTGGCGATAAACGTCTCTAACCTGCGCATCAATGGCAAAAAAGTGTCCGCATCGGACGGACCTTCCGGAAAGCTACGCCACCCGTCTTTTTCCTGCGCAAAGCTAACACCAGACATGTTGAGCAAGTGGTGCTCGCAGTCCATATCCGCAACTGCGCGCCGGGCGCGGGTGACATCGGATTCTTGGGTCGCCTCATCGACTACCGTAACTACCCGGAACCCTCGGTGCTGTTCGGCAAGGGTATAACCGGTAGTGATAGATTCCAGGTCACCAGAAATGCCGACGACCATTTCCTCGTTTTTCCGAAGAAGATTTGCGGTTGTGGTGGTTAAGGATTGCCGGATATGGCTGGCAGCTTCTTTTAGTTCCAATTCTTCATTGGGACATCGCCACCACGGATGAATAGTTAGTGCGCCTTGGTAGATGGACAACCATGAACCAGGGCGCACCATTGTAACCCCCTGCCACATTGTGCCCTGATTGAGCGGATAGGAGGATGCACCGGTGGAGAGACGCACCGCCACTTCCGCAATATTAATGGGAGCATCAATGATACGGGCAAGTAATGCTGGATCATCGCTGACATAAATCGAGTTGGTTGCTGATGCGTAATAGACTGGTCGAAGACCAGTCACTCCAGCTTGCACCCGAACATGTCCGGCAGGATCCCACATGATGAGGGTTGTATTTTCAGCGACTTGAGCTTTGTCAACTGATTGCTCGGTTCCAACGATGACGCAGCCATCCTCTGGTCGAGCATGCGCTACTCCTGAAGCGATGAACAACGATCCGACTTCACATCTGATTGCGCAATAGCCACCAGGAGCCGTGATTGACTCTCCTATTACCACCAGATACGTCACGCGAGTACCCCCTAAAAATGTTAAAGGTGGGAGTCACACTAAGCGATTCCCACCTCTAACAAGTCAAGGCTCCCACTAGGGCGAAGCTTGTGACAAGTAGTGTCTGAATATCTATAAGTTGTTATCACACACCATCTGCACCTAGAACTAACCAGATGCATCTGACATTCGCTTCACCTTTCGTGGGAACTCGACTGTTGGAAATGAGCATGTCCAAAACAAAGACCGACAAACTCCGTGTTGGACACTTACTAAGTTAACCTGCACTGCAAGCCCAACGCAAGCTCAAATGGCCCAAAAACGACACCTTGATACTTTCGTATCAACTTAGGAAGATCTTAGCGATACTTTTGGCTCAATCGGCCTACCACACGGTAGGATAGTAGCGAATTAGCTCAACTTTATATAAACGAAAAAACCATACTTGACCATGAACTATTTAAAAGAAATTTTCACCAAACACGGCTCACCCAGACTCACTGAGCGGATTTGGTTGATTGCAATCATCGTTTACTTGATATTTGCAATTTTGCGCCCGGATAGGGTATTTAGGCCCGGCGCGACCGCAATCTTCATCACGATCACCATACTCACCACTCTCATACCGAAATATCCGCGCGCAACAACTTTTCTTTTTATCATTGCACTGTTTCTGACCTCGCAAATTCCCGAGTTTCGAAACGAAACTGCCGCGCTGTGGCCCATTGCCTTTATTGGCATTCTCGCCGGAGTCGGCCACCGGAAATTGGCATGGACCTGTGCTGTAGTTGGCGCTTTCTTCAACACAGTCTCGCTTACGGAAGGAGAATTCCTGCCATATGACCCACTCCCCATCGCGTTAACCTTCTCGCTTTTTGCCGCTGCTGTCGCCATTGGCTCGTTCTTCGAACGAGAGCAACGTAAACAGGCGACCTTGAAGGCCGAACTCAAAGAGCGTCGTGAAGCTATGACCCGAGCGCTGCACGATTCAGTAGCAGCTAAACTATCCTCGATCATCCTGCGCGCTGAGGCACTGAGCCTTTCTTCCAGCTTGGACAAGCCCTCCCAGCTATCGCTGATTACCATTGCCGAAGAAGCGCGACTTGCTGTTGGTGATGTACGACACCTGCTGGAGGCCATCAAGGCCGATGAGAATTTTGTGCTTCCGAGCACTACCGAATCATTGGAGCAGCAAATCACCGCCACAGTACAGCTGCTGG
>JBHACV010000077.1:0-7707 GCA_041854705.1 Corynebacterium sp. | reverse complement strand
TGCCAACCACAAGGCGAAAATACCACCAGAGGAATTACCAGCAACTAGGGCTGGACGACCAACCACTTGTTGCAGAAAAAGCCCTAATTGTTGCCCAACACTATCCCAAGAATAATGACCAGTCATCCAACTGGAGGAACCGTGCCCTGGCACCTCTACAATAAACACTTCAAAATGACGGCTAAGTGTGGGGGCAACTTTCTCATAGGTGTGCCAGATTCCCATTTGTGCAGGTAAAAGCACCAACGGTAGGCCAGTTGAAGGCCGGTGAACATAACTAATAATGACCTCAGGGCTAATGGAGGCAAAGCGGTGTGAAAAACCTAATTCCTGCAATCGTGGCGGGAGCGGTTCAGACCATTTTTCAAAGGGGTTGCTGCTCATAAGACCAGTATGCGCTCATGATTGATTATTTTCTCTGTGAAATGGAACCCTGAAGAGTTATAGGTCTTTAGCGATTACGTTTGTCAGTGCTCAGTTGTATTTGGAAAGGGGAGGAGGATCTGATTATGGAATCATTTTCAAGTAGATGATGTCGATGGTCCGCTTAGGTGAGTGCATACTTTGGGTATCCTGCCAGCCTTTCTTTGAAAGCAGCAAGCTACCAATGGGCTATTGGCACATACTAAACAAGGGGCCGTGAGCTGAAGGCAATAAAATGTGTATATCAGATGCGGCTGTTTCTGCACGTGTTCGTATGCTGGAAGAATCACCTCATGAGTATTATTAACTGAGCTCGAGGATCGAATTTGGGTTTCGGAAGATCGGGAAAGATTTCACCCTTCAACAAGGCAGCAAGAGAGATTCTTGATGTCCTTTGATTGGTGCGGTGGCATTTCAGCATAGGGCGCGCCCTATGCTTTGTGTTGTAATGGTCTGTGTCTCAGCTTGGGTTATGGCCTGCGGATATGCGGTCAAGGCTACAGACTTAATTCGGTTATTTTGCTGCAAACCCCATAAAAAGTCAGCAAGCATTTCCGATAATATCTAAATAACCGAAGTGTGTCAGAGGTCACTTCGGCTAAGGTGGTGATTCGTCAGAAAATAGTGAGGTTTTCTTATCAGAGGAATTGTGTATAAACGCTTTGGCCTAGGGTTTTGATGCGGAAGGAACTATCGTCACTATCACAATAAAACCTGATGAAAAAACCTTAGCCCATGCTGCATATTTTATTTTTACGTGCCTATGCGGCAGTAAAAATCAATGATATTAAGCTAGTGATTTTTTCTCATGCCTATCGTTTATCCTACTGCTAGGCACATTTACTTTCGCTGTAGATTGTCTGCGTCAAAGCTGCCTGAATTTCTGTTAATCCCTAGCTCAAAGCTCTGAGGCTAAGTTAGCTACATGATTAGTTTGCGCTGATTCCATGCGATGGAAAAACACCACCATAAAAATCCTTGTTTTTCCTTGTCGGGCGTAATTACTCTTCGAGTTAAACACAATTCGGAAAGGAATTACCATGGAAAACTCATGGATCAGTTTGGCAGCTAATGTGATTGTGGTTACTGGCGGTGGCTCAGGCATTGGTGCGGCCATTACCAAGGCATTGCGCGATGTCAGGGCTACCGTAGTGGTGTTGGACGTAGCCGCCACCACCGACTTGGAAGATCCAACCAATGCTCAAATCAAGGTAGATATTACTAACGCTGAAGAGGTCAAAGCAGCTATTGATGCGGTAATAGCTCGCTTTGGTCGCATTGACGGACTGGTCAATAATGCTGGTGTGAATCTGCCCCGGCTTTTAGTGGATGTAGCTGGTGAACGCCCAGAGTATGAGCTCAACGATACCTCGTATGAAATCATGTTTGGGGTCAATGTCAAAGGTGCCATGTTTGTGACGCAAGCTGCTGCTCGACATATGATTTCTGCAGGTCATGGTGTTATTATTAATGTGACTTCCGAGGCTGGAACTGAAGGTTCGGTAGGGCAAAGCGCCTATTCAGCGTCGAAAAGCGCGCTCAATGGTTTCACTCGTTCTTGGGGTAAAGAATTAGCACCGCATAATATACGGGTGGTTGGTGTCGCACCTGGCATTAATGAACCAACCGGATTGACCACACCGGCGTATAACGAAGCACTGGCATATACCCGTGGAGTAAAGCCAGAACAGCTATCCACCGACTACAAAAAAGTCATTCCGTTGGGGCGTCCTGGGAAACTCACAGAAATCGCAGATCTGGTGGTGTATCTACTATCTGATCGTGCGTCGTACATTACAGCCACCACCTATGCCGTAACCGGCGGAAAGTCCCGCGGGTAACTGCCAACGCTAGTGTATAAAAGGCGGTCAGCGAGATGAGCAGATTAGAGAAAATCCTCGACCATCTGGAAACAGCCCTCATCGTCTCCCGAGAAAGTCTCGCTCGCACTCAAGGAGTGAGCGTGCGCTCGATTGAAAATGACATTCGCGCACTCAATATGAGGCTAGCACCAGCGGCACAGATCACCCTAGACAATCAAGCTCGCTATCGCCTTGTGATTCTCGACCCAAAACAATATCAGGCACGAACTGCAGACTTAACGATCATCGATCGCTCTTTCAATAGCAGCAGCCGCAGGAAAGCTTATATTTTTGAATCACTGCTCTATGCCACTGAGCCGGTGACGGTGGAATCCTTGGCAGGGGATATGAACATTGGTCGTTCCACCGCATTAAAAGACCTTGCAGCACTAAAAACTGAAATCCAAGAACTCGACATCCAGATCAAGGCCCGGCCACACATTGGATACTGGCTTGAAGGCGGCGAACTGGCTATTCGCCAAGTGCTGGTGGACTTGTACTACGACGATATTTATGTTGGAGAGCGATTAAGCTGGCAACGGCAACTGTTGCATGACATTACCCAGAAGTATCAGTTAGATGATGAAACCGCAGTACGTCTTGGCCGATGGCACACCGTATGGGTGGATCGGGTGCAATCAGGACACCTACTTTCCGAACTACCCAACTCTGCTGAATCAGTAGTAGCAACCGAAGCACATTCCTGTGCACAGGACCTCATAGCTGCCACCAAACCCTATTTACCAGTGGCGATTCCAGCAACTGAGGCTTTCTTCCTAGCCCTACCGCTAGTAGTGATGCGCACCCCACTAAGTGAGAAAATCAGCCCTACCTCATGGCTACCAGCGCAAGATCAGGTACTCGCTGACAAAATCATTGCCCGCATCCGTAGTGAAATGGGATTCACCCTAAAGGTCAAAGACCTCAATATGCTGGAAAAATTCGTTCAGCATATTGCCTTCCTACTCAACCGGATGCGGTATAACATCCGATTAACTACCCACTCACCAGCCATTCGTGACGCCTATCCGGTGGCATTTCGAATGGCGGAACTAGCCAAGGAAGTAATCGAAACCGAACGCGGTGGGAAAGTAGCAGATGAAGAATTAGACTTCGTTGCCGCTTACTTCGAAATCTTCTTGCGAGAACAACGCGCAGCAAGTAACAAAGGCATCCGTGTTGCCATCGTTGCTGGACCCACCACGATTTATACCAAACTGCTACAAATGCGGTTGGCTGAATTGGTATCTAAGGACGTTGAACTGCGGGTCATCCAACCTGAGGACGCTGAAGCTTTATCCGACAGTGACGTGGTAGTGGCCTTGCCACATACCCGTGTAACCACTAATTTGCCACTGCTACGGTTACGAGCAGATTTTGACCAACAAGAATTCCTCAATTGGGTGCAGCGAGTCCGCGCCCATACCCACTGGGGTGCAAACCTCACCGGACTTGATAGCACAGTAGCCACCCTGGCGGATCCCCGGCGATTCTTCCCACTTGCACCAGCTGATACCTACCAAGAACAACTAACAATACTGTTAGACACCTTAACTAAAACTGGCATGCTAACCGAGCAGGTTCGGCGAATCATCGAAGAACGTGAAGCTGAACGCACCATGCAGTTCACTGAATACCTCGCCTTTCCTCATATCAGCACTGCAGCAGTCGCCGATTTGCAATTTTTCGTCGCAATCATCCATCGCCAACCGCAGGACCCCGGGGTACGCATTATCTTCTTGCTGATCTTGCCAGAAGAAGCACAAGGATATGACGACCTCTTAGCACAACTTTATGAAGAAATCATCCGGCTATCTAGCGACAAAGACGCCCTTGATCGCATCAGCCGCTCCGAGACTTTTCACGATTATTTACTTCACTTTTTGAAAGGACTACCACTATGAATTATTGGCCCATCATGCTTGCCTTCGCTGGGTTTTATGCCATTCATTTCGCCCTTTCGATGTGGCAGATGCAGGACTTCTCCCGAACATATACCAGGCTGCGATCCCAAGGGCTGGTGGTGATTGGCAAACACCAAAATCTCTTCTCCTACGGTGCAATTGTCCTGTTCCTCATCGACAACCACGGACACATCCGCGAAGGTTCCTACCTCACTGGCGTAACGGTATTTAGCAGGTTCCGCACCCTTTCACGGTTCGATGGCGTCAACATTCTCGATATCAATACCGACGATAAACAATTCCCCAAAGCAGTACAGCGCGCACTCGTAAATGCCGCAGAAAACTATCGGGTGCACCTTTCAGGACAAGTGCCCCACGAACCACCTCGACCACTAACCCGTCTGGCCGCGAAATTCTCCCGGCCACAGCGGGTCCAAACCGCAAGTTAAGGAAGAAAAACAATGGACTACATTGTCGGCGCAGCCGAATGGTTTATCGGTCTATTCCAGGCAGGGGCAGAAACCTTTGTCGACTGGATGGGCTCCATCGTTCCCCTCGTCCTCATGCTACTTGTTGCCATGAACTCCCTCATCCAACTCATCGGCGAACACCGAGTCAATACCATTGCCACCCGTGCCGGTGGGAACCCAGTGTCCAGGTACCTACTCTTACCCTTCATCGGATCCTTCATGTTAGGCAACCCGATGGTGCACTCCCTTGGTAGGTTCATGCCCGAACGGTACAAACCCAGCTACTATGCAAGTGCAGCCCAGTTCTGCCACACCAGCAATGGTGTGTTCCCCCACATCAACCCCGGCGAACTTTTCATCTGGTTAGGTATCGCCAGTGGTATTGAAACTCTTGGCTTGAATACAGGCGAACTAGCCATCCGCTATCTGCTTGTCGGCTTGGTACTGAACTTCTTAGGCGGCTGGTTTACCGACTTAACAACCGCCTTCGTCAGCAAGCAACAAAATGTGACCTTAAGCAAGACCCCCGCGATCACAGCATAATCACAGCACCGAAGGAAAACCATGAGCAACTATCGTTCCATTACAGTCAGCCGGGGCAGCGGTGGTTTCGGCGGCCCCTTGACCATCACCCCAACCGAAGAACGCAATAAAATCCTCTACATCGTAGGCGGCGGTATGAAACCCGAGGTCGTCGATAAAATCGAGGAACTAACCGGAGCCGAATCAGTCAATGGATTTGGCACCAGCGTACCCAACGAGCAGATATGTGTTGCTGTTATTGACTGTGGCGGCACTCTACGCTGCGGACTCTACCCCAAAGCAGGCATCCCCACCATTAATGTCATGGCCACCGGCAAATCCGGTCCATTGGCCCAATACATTACTGAAGACATCTACGTCTCTGCCGTTGGCATCGACCAAATCCAACTTGCCGACGTCGAACCTGTAGCAGCTGTTACCGCAGCAGTGGCAGCCCACGCCGAAGAAGAAACGAGCATAACGCCAGATACAGACACAACCACCAGTGAGGTAAAAGCAGACGACAGTGGCTGGTCTACCGACCTAAAGATCTCTGAAACCATTGCCAAAAAACGCAAAAAATCACCATTAGAAGTCATTGGACTAGGTGCTGGTCGCGTGGTCAGCATCTTCTATCAAGCAGGTCGTGACGCCGTACAAACCATGCTCACCACCGTGATTCCATTCATGGCATTCGTGGCCATGCTGATTGGTATCATCAACGCCTCTGGTTTTGGTACTTGGTTCTCTAACCTACTATCGCCATTAGCTGGAAGCGTCTGGGGCTTGATACTACTTGGGTTTGTTTGTTCCCTGCCATTCCTTTCCCCACTGCTTGGCCCAGGAGGTGTGATCGGCTCAATCATCGGTACCCTTATTGGCGTGGAAATCGGCAAAGGAAACATACCACCTTCCATGGCTCTACCTGCACTATTCGCCATCAATACCCAAAATGCCTGCGACTTCATCCCAGTGGGATTGGGCCTAGCAGAAGCCGAAGCCAAAACCGTACAAGTTGGTGTGCCCTCCGTTTTGTATTCCCGGTTCGTCAATGGTGCACCGCGCGTAGCCATTGCATGGCTCGCTAGCATCGGCTTGTACTCCAGCTAAACCCTAAGAAAGGAAAAACATGACTGAAATCTATCGCACCAAAGTTCTTGGTGCCGGACCAGAAGCAGGTGCATTTGCCGACCAAGGTATGATCGTGCTCTTTGGGGAAGACGCCCCAGATATGCTCAAGGAGTTCTGCTACTTTATTGTGGTTAATCCTGTCAATGGGAAGATCGCGCCGGGCCAAAGTTTTTATGTCAATAACACTCGCTATCCAATCACAGCAGTTGGTGATGTTGCAGCTAAAAACCTAGCTGGTTTGGGACACCTTACCGTGGTTTTTAATGGTGCAACCAAACCGCACCTGCCGGGAGCGATTAACGTCGAAAAGCAGGATACTGATTCGCCAGCATTAGCTCCGGGCGACGAAATCCGAATTTCTGACTAATTGTTTCTATGCGTGTTGGCTCCTGCTGAGCTCAGCAGGAGCCATACTTTTACAGTGCTGCTAGCAGAATTTGCTCCGATCGGTTCTTCCTGCTAACATCGCCGCTTGAAGTTTGATTTAGGTTTTACCTGATAACTCAAGTTTCACCGTAGACCGTCGGTCAGCCACTATGGCTCGAAGGATTTCAGGAAACTGGAACGGCCCACGCAGGAGTCACTTTAGAGTTCATCCTCCTTATTTTAGGAGTGTTGCGCCCTGTGCTCTTGCACGGGGTTTTTGTTATGAAAAGCCTCGGCGGATTTGAACCTTTTACATTTTGAGGAAGGAGGCGAAGTAATGGCTAACCCGAAGAACACCGCTTCATTGGCTGAGCTCAAGCAGCACTTTGCAGAGGTCGACGCATTCGTGCTGACCGAGTACCGTGGCCTGTCTGTAGCCCAGACCACTGAACTGCGTAAGTCCCTCGGCAGTGACGTCCAATACTCCGTCGCCAAGAACACCCTGCTGAAGCTGGCCGCTAAAGAAGCTGGCATCGAGGGCCTCGACGACCTGCTGACTGGCCCCACCGCCGTCGCCTTCATCAAGGGCGAAACCGTGGATGCTGCCAAGGCGCTGAAGAAGTTCGCTTCTGATAACAAGGTCTTCGTGGTCAAGGGTGGCTTCATGGACGGCAATGCGCTGGATGCTGCGCAGGTTGATGCCATCGCTGAGATGGACAACCGCGAGACCACCTTCGCAAAGATTGCTGGTGCCATGAACGCTGGCTTGGCAAGCACTGCACAGCTGTCTGCTGCACACGCAACTCAGCTGGCTCGTCTGTTCGCTGCTTTCGAAGAGAAGCTGCAGGGCGAATAACCCGCCCACACTCCATAACCAAACTTTGGGCGCTATGGCGCTCGCTCACTGAAAGGATTGCCAATCATGGCTAAGCTTACCCCCGAAGAGCTCATCGAGGCTTTCAAGGAAATGACCCTGATCGAGGCTTCTGAGTTCAAGAAGCTGTTCGAGGAGACCTTCGACGTTACCGC
>JBHACV010000076.1:0-53630 GCA_041854705.1 Corynebacterium sp. | reverse complement strand
ATGGGGGTGAATATGGCTGGTAACTGCATTTTCGACGACGAGGCTTGTCGAGAGGCAAGTAATCAGGAAATTATCCGCCGTTATTTCAAAGCACTAGTTGATGAGGCTCGCAATGGACATGATTCTACTCAATCCGACCGAGCAGCGGTAGTGATGGCTAAGGCTGGGATTAGTCCAGAATTGCGTCGCGTGGTCGAACCAGCTCGGCAGCGGGAAATTGAAACTAGTGGGCCCGCCTGTGCCATTGAATTACCAGATGGCGCAATCATTACTGGTCGCACCACTGCTCTACTGGGATGCTCTGCTGCCATGCTGCTTAATTCCCTGAAATACCTTGCGGGTATCGATGATGCCATTCACCTTCTCTCCCCCGACTCCATCGAACCGATTCAAACTCTGAAAACCGTGCATCTTGGTAGCCGTAATCCTCGGTTACACACTGATGAGGTACTCATTGCCTTGTCGGTTTCAGCGAGCACTTCTGAGGCTGCGCGGTTAGCTCTAGAGAAGCTGAAGTATCTGCGCGGTTGCGATGTGCATACCACCACCATCCTCGGTTCGGTTGATGAGATGATCTTCCGCAATCTTGGGGTGCTGGTGACTTCTGATCCGAAGTTCCAGCGTAAGTCGCTTTATCAGAAGCGGTGAGGAAGATAGCGGCTATAAAATTTTAAAGGCTCGGTCCCGATTTCGGGAAACCGAGTCTGAGTAACTGTGCTCACTATATGCCAATATCTGGTAATTCCAATCGTCGTTGCTTACCCCATTTGTTAATCAGCCATTGGTCATGGCTGACCACCACGAGGGTGCCTGACCAGTTGAGCAGTGCTGCCTCTAAGGATTCGATCGTATCAAGGTCGAGATAATTGGTGGGTTCATCGTAGAGTAAAACAGATGGTCGATGAGACATTGCTATAGCAAGTTGGGCACGGCGCAGATTGCCGTCGGAAAGCTGACTTAGCGGAGTGTGCCACAGTTTTGGGCTAATAAAACCTTTGCCTAACTCCCCTACCCCAGATTCCCAATAGGGACTGACCATTGGGTCATTGGTGGTGGGTAATTCTTGCGGGATCATCAGTGCGGTGGGTTCGGCGGTAGCTAGTCGACGCAATAAGGTAGACTTCCCTACCCCATTGGGACCGGTGATGAGGAGTTTCTCGCCAAAACTCAGTTGCACTTCGGTTAGTGCAATGCCTTCCGATTGTTGGCTGGGCTCGGGCAATTCGATGCGCGATTGCTCGTACCTAGGTTTGCGTAGTTCGATTTCGGCTAGTTGGGCGAGGCGTTTGGCATCATTGGTGATGCGTCGTGTGGAGGCCTGCTGGGCCCGATCTGCATAGAATTTTTTACTGATTCGCGTTTCGGAACGCGGGGTGAACTTTTTGTGCCCGACTACGGCAGAATCTCGTTGATGGCGTTCTAACTGGCGTTTTTCTTCTTGCTGGCGAGCATGGATCTCGATGTGGGCGCGACGAGCGGCGGATTTTTCTATTAAGAAATCTCGGTAGCCGCCATTGGTTTTATACACCCCGGTTAGGGTTTGACTGCTAATGGCGAGCCAGGGCTGTAGATCAAGGTCTAATAATCCGGTGGCAGTGTCCTCGATGAAGCTGCGGTCATGGCTAGCGAAAAGGACTGGACCGGGCCACGTATTCATTGTGTGCGATAAAAATGAAATAGCGGCAGTGTCTAGGTGATTTGTTGGTTCATCCAATATCAGAGCTGGTGGAGCGGTGAGAATCGTGCACGCGAGCTGTAATCGGGCCTGCTGACCCGGCGATAGAGAATCAATTGCACGCGATTGTTCTAAGGTGCTGAGATTTAATCCAGCAAGAGTACTGGTAATTCTAGTATCCAAGGACCATGCATCGAACAGACTGAGCTGAGTGAGTACCGTGTCGTATTCGGCGGCAACCTCTTGATTTTCTGGCTGTTGGGCGAGCAGGCTACCAAGTTGGTCGAAACGTGTGAGCAGCTGGCGAATTTCGGTGGTGGCATTGGTGACCGCCTCCCCTACAGTTGTCGCAGGTTTACCAGCAGGTGGTGACATTGGTGTAATAATCTGGCCGGATTCAGGCTGTAGTTGCCCAGCGGCAAGTTGGAGGAGAGTAGATTTACCTGCGCCATTAGGCCCAACAATACACAGTCGTTCATTTGGGCCACAGCGAAAACTTACGCTGGTGAGCACAGGGTTCGTGGCATGTGGGTAGCTAAAAGAAACAGTGGAAAATTCAATGAATTGTGACATGCTGGTCATCCTTAAAACAACAGGAAAACTGGGTGCTGAATTGGGAGGATAATTAGTCAATCATGATTTCACTGTAACACGATTCTGTGGTGTCGGTAAATGTCAGGCCCCTATCTTTGTTAAGGGTATTGGTCTATCCGTTGGCAACTGTAGGCTGTAGGCCTGTGGGTTAATCAACTAAAACCAGTGTATTCATGCACTAGTGGTGATACTTGACAGGATGCTTGCAGATTATCAGTAGTGAAATATCAGGGTGTCCCCTGATATTGCTCAATGAAACCTAGTTAAATAGATAATAACGGTTATTAGGAATTATCGTCTATTTCGAAAGGTTTACCCCATGAATCACTTGTTTATGAAAAAACTCATTGGTACATTGGCGATCCTTGGTCTTGGTAGCTTCGCCGTCGTCGCATGCAGTAATAATGCAGGCACTGATACGACTACCAAGAATTCCGCGAATGCCCCAGTGGATTATTCTGCCCTGCAAATAAACAATGCAGCTTGGAAATACGACGCGGATAATGACGTGTACTACCAACTAGGCAATACTTACGTCACTAACCCACAAGCAACAGATTATGAAAACCTTGGTATTTATGTTCCAGGTGCATACATGGAGGCCGAGGATAATGGTGATGGTACATATACCGCAACCATTAAAAGCGATGCCAAACTGGGAGATTTCACCGCCGAGACCGCACCAGTAGTCTTACCACTGAACACCCCTGGTTATGCAGCACAAAAACCACCTACAGAATACAGTTACGATGCAATTTCCGAGTACATGAAAGCTGGCATGATTTATGTCTGGCCAGGCATTCGCGGCAAGGATTCCAACACCAGTGAATATGTTGGTAATGCCCCGTGGGGCGTCACTGACGTCAAAGCCGCAGTGCGATACCTACGCTACAACGATTCCGGGCTAGCTGGTGACCAAAACCAAGTCTTCGTCTTTGGCCACTCTGGCGGCGGTGCTCAATCTGCAATCGTCGGCGCTTCTGGCGATTCCGATCTGTACACCCCCTATCTGACCACTTTGGGGGCAGCAATGACCGATGGTGATGGCAATCAGCTTTCCGACGCAGTCACAGGTGTCATGTCTTGGTGTCCTATTACTAGTCTAGATGAGGCAAACTCCGCCTATGAGTGGAACATGGGACAATTCGCCACCACCGGAACCCGCGCCGAAGGTACATGGACCAAAGAATACTCCAATGACCTTGCCGAGCAATTTGCCACCTACATTAACGACCTCAACCTGAAGGACGAAAATGGCAACGAACTGATCCTAACCAAATCAGCAGAAGGGATCTACCAGTCCGGCACCTATTACGATGCCATTTTGAAAGTAGTCAATGATTCACTCAATGACTTCTTAAAGGTCACAGAGTTTCCCTACACCTCATCAAACCAAATGATGGCTGGCATGGGTGTGGGTATGGGACAGTCTGGAGCTGCCGCCCAAGGTGGCGCCTCCAATTCCTCCAACCCAGCAGCACCAACCGGTGCCATGCCCTCAGGTGAAATGCCCTCAGGCGGTCCAAACGGAGGCCCCAGCGGTTCAGAAGAAGAATCCACCACGTATGCAACAGTGCATGACTACATCGCCTACCTGAATCAAGACACCACCTGGGTGGAATACGACGAGTCAACCAACACCGCTAAGGTACTCAACCTTGCTGGTTTTGTACAAAGCCAAAAGGAAGCCTCGAAAGATGTCGGTGCTCTCGACGGTGTTGATCGCGGACAGACCGAAAACACTGTCTTTGGTATTGGCGGCGATGACCCATTGCACTTCTCTCAACCTGCAGCAGACGTTATCAAAGCAAATGAGCAAGATTACGCAGCCCTTTCCAATTGGAACGAAGATTATGCAGCTTCTGGCTATGAAAAAGATTTCACCACCACCGATGAACAGGGAGTAGACGTCCAAACCAGGCAGAACATGTACAACCCCATGTATTACCTCAGCGGCTACTATGACGGTTCTGGAACCTCCAAAGTGGCAGAAAACTGGCGGATCCGCACCGGCATCAAACAAGGCGACACCGCCACCACAGTGGAATACAACCTTGCACTGGCACTACAAAGCCTAGGAATTAACACCGACTTCGCCACCATCTGGGGTCAGGGCCATACAATGGCAGAACTGGAAGGTAACTCCACCACCAATTTCATTAATTGGATCAAGTCCGTGAGCTAACCCCACCTACAGTTCGGCTATAAGATCGGCGGGAGCAGGTACTGCGCTCCCGCCTTTAACTTTGCATTACAGTAAAACTCCCACTATTGCGGCGCAAACGGCGGTCACCACAGCACACAATGACTGCAAGCACTCACCCCAGTCGTTGAGCAATCCCTTCAATGATGAATTCCAGCTTCTTATCCAAAAAACCTCGTTGCGTCCAACTGACTTCTGGCTGCAACAACGGTGTGCCTTTGAACCGTTCGTAAGCAATCTCCAAGCCAGTACGGCCCTGCTCATCGGTTTGCCGATAGGTGGTGACACCGATATGAGTCGAAACCACCGTGTCACCAATGAAATCAAGCGCGAAAATTGCCAATTCCTGACTGAATCCCCGAATTACCAATAATTCCATTAACTGTCGAACCTGCGGCTCAATATGGGAAAACGCACCAGGAAATTGATAAAGCGTAATACTCAGACCAAGATAAGATTCACACAGCTGCCAAGTCTGATCGGCCCATGATCGTAGAATTTCCTGCCATGACACCTCCGGCGGAAAATCAACCGACAACCGCTGCGCCACTGTAGCCAGGCAAGCATCAACTAGCACATCACGGCCGTCGAAAAGCCGATACACCGCTGATGGAGCAACACCAAGCTTGGCAGCAACACCACTAAGGGTAAACCGATCCATACCAAGCGCAAATGCCGCATTAATCACATCACTTCGAGAGAACTTTGGTTTGGGGCCAGTTTTGCGCCCGAGCCGACGAGTGGTCATAGGTTTACGTTAATCGCCAGCCCTGAGAATTTGCACGCCGCTGCCAAAACTCCCGATAAGTATTATCACGGTCCATTAACTCCTGGTGAGTCCCAATATCCTCTACTTCGCCCGCTGCAGACAACTGTACGATAGCATCCGCACGATGAATCGTATCTAACTTGTGCGCAATAACTAGGATCGTCGCAGTTTCCCGCAACTTTTCGACGGCAGCCACCACATTCGCCTCATTCTCAGGATCCAAGGCCGAGGTCGCCTCATCAAGCAACACAATCGGAGCCTGTTTCAATAATGCCCGAGCAATAGACACCCGCTGACGTTCTCCACCACTTAATGCCTTACCACCTTCACCAACCTGAGTATCCCACCCAGCTGGTAACCGACGGGCAATCTCATCAACCCCAGCTAAACGAGCAGCTTCAGCAATCTCCTCCTCAGTAGCAGCCGGATTACCAATCACAATATTGGCCTTTAACGTGTCATCAAACAAAAAGACATCCTGAAAAACCATAGATAACTGGTGCATGAGATCTTCAGTGCGCAGTTGTTTAACATTAACCCCACTAACTTTAATCGCGCCAGAATCAACCTCATAAAATCGACTGATTAACCGAGCAACTGTGGTTTTACCACACCCAGATGGACCCACCAAAGCGACCATGGAACGCGGCTCAACCTTAAAACTGACACCGCGCAGCACCGGGATAACAGGATCATAACCAAAGGTGACATCCACCAACTCGATCGCGCCGGGTTCGGTTAGCTCTTCAGATTTTGCTGGTTGCGGCAATGGTTTGGTACTGAGTACCTCAGTAATGGTGTCTAAAAGTGGGCGGCGCATTTCAATGCCAAGAGCACATTCAGATATTAGGATTAACACTTGACTATAGCGAAGCGCTAGACCCATAAACGCGATGGCAATAATAGGCTCTAAGGAACCGGTAATCGTTAGCCAAGCGGTGATAATAATCAATGAAATCACGACGATTTGGGCGAAAACCCCACCAATTAAGTTTCCAGCGACCTCATACCATAATTCCTTATTCTTAGCTTTGCGCCAATCATCTGCAGCTTTAGTTAATTCGGAATAGTTTTCGCTGCGGGCACAGGAACGCAATGCTGGCTGGCAATGAGTGAACTCAACAATGCGGTCGGATAACTCTAATTCTCTTGGTTCGGCAATTGCTTTACCCTTGGCTGAAATAGAGGTAGAAACCATGACAAAAAATAAATACAGCGGGAGGGTGATTGTCAGTAAAATACCGAAGCGGAAATCCCATAGCCACGCAAACGCCAGTATCACCACCGTAAAGGTCAATCGAGTAAACAAAGGGTAAAGCAGATGCACAATGACCTCACCGGCTAACATGAGCTCAGTTGAAACCATGCGCGATAGTTGACCAGAAACCGGTCGATTGAACCAGCCCAGCGGCAGACTGGCAATTTGATCCCCGATCTTGCGGTGTAGGCTTTTAATGAAATCTATGGAAGTGTCATAGCTCTTTTGCATTTGGATATAGCCAAAACCACCGGACAAAATCGCACATACAATCAAGATGATGGTCCAACTTGAAGCGTCAAGACCCCACACTGGCTTGTTTTGTGCGAGAGCTGAAACCGCCGGAATAAGAAGCACCAATGATATGCCTTCGATCACGCCCATAATAATGCTGTATCGCAAAGCGATGTAGAGCAGCTTAGGTTGGCTAATTAGGGCTCGGCAGAAGGGAACAATAGAGAAAACAAAGGGTTTCATTTTTAGCTCTCACTCCTAGAATTTGGTAGTTGCTGCCAGAGATTTTGATAAAGCGGTTGGTTACTCAATTCCTCATGTGTACCGGCCGCCACTACCCTGCCGTTTTCTAAGATGACGATCTGATCGACTCCGATAATCGATTCAAGACGATGAGCGATGACTAGCACGGTGCGTCCGTGGACCAAGGTATTAAGCGCTGCTTGGATCTCTGCTTCAGATTCAGGGTCGGCAAATGCGGTGGCCTCGTCGAGGATCAGGATTGGGGCATCAATCAGGAGAGCCCGAGCAATGGCAATGCGTTGCATTTGTCCACCTGACAAGCCTTGGTTTTCGCCGAAAATTGTGTCGAAACCATTAGGGAGGGCTTCAATTGTTTCAAGAATGTTGGCATTGCGAGCGGCAGCATAAATCTCGTTATCAGTGGCGTCAGGTTTTCCTAGAGCAATGTTGTCTTTGATAGACATTCGCAGCAGTTGTGGGTCTTGTAATACAAATGCCACATGCTGGTAAAGAATATCGGTGGGAAGGGTTTTAATATCAACGTCACCAATGCGAATGGTGCCGGAATCAGGGTCATTGAACCGAGCAAGCAAAGTTGCAACCGTTGATTTTCCTGAGCCAGATGGACCAATCAATGCGGTCACCGAATTTTCTGCCAAGGTCATATCAACGTTGTCTACCGCTAGGGTATCGCCATAAGAAAAGCTGACTGCTTCGAAGTTTACGGTTGCATTAGCTGGTGTTGGACCATCAGTGGGGTTTTCCAGCACTGGAGTTTGTAATGCCCGAGTTACGCGCAGTGCCGCGGCACCAGCAATTTGATAAGACCAGGTCATGCTGGTGAGCACTTCGATGGAAGAAGGTACCATCAGCGCAATTAATGCGGTTGCTAATACTTGGGTTGGGCTAACCCACCCAGCATTGACCATTAGCATCCCGCCGCCAATATTGATTGCCAAGAGCACAGGAATTGAAATCGCGGCGTTACCAATAGCTGTTGCCCGTAAAAGTGGAGTCACCCAAGCTAAATAGAAACGAGAGAAATCATCCGCGGCATTTTGATAGCGCTGGTGTGCCTTCCCCACAGTTCCAAAAGCCTTGACTACGTTGATACCAGTGAAAAACTCCACCATTGTGGCTGAAACTCGGGCGAGGTGAGCGTCCATCTCTACAGTCTTTGTCCCCATATCTTTGACCATGTAAAGATTAACCCCAACATAAAAAGGCAAAGAGGCAATGGTCAAAAGACCAAGTCGCCAATCGATACTAAAAGCGAAAACTACCAGTGCAATCGGCGTAACGATGGCTTGTGTGGCATCGACTGGCTGGTGCGCAATCAAGGTATGAATCTGGGCAATATCATCATGCAATGACTTTCGAATATTGCCAGCATTGGTGGTACTGAACCAACCCAATGGGGCACGACCGATGCGGTTAATAGTATTGGTGCGAATAATTGCTGAGAGTTTTACATCAGCAAAGTGAGTTACCCCAAGGGCAATTGCATTAATAAAAAGCCGCAGACAAAACGCATTGATCAGTACAAAAACAATTTGCCAGACTTGGTCGGTATCCAACGGCGTGTTGGCGGTATAGGCACGATACAGCAGCTCAGAAAGTTGCACCAAGGCGACATATGGAGCAATCGCTAAGATTCCGCTAATCACAGCAAGTATGCGACCAAGGAGCAGTCGTTTTGATATGGGTGCAAGAATCTCCTTCAGTGCCTCTCGGCCAGCTATTCGTTCGGCTTGGGCTGCTGATAGGTCGAGTGAAGTCATAGTGAACTCCTTTTGCTTCCAAGTGTGCTAGATCGGTTTAGTGGGGTGGTCTTTTGCCGCCACGTTTTGTCAGTAGTCACGTGGTTGAGTTGGTTAGAGCAGTGATACTGTTGCTAACAGAAAAATATCTCATTATTTTATATGTTTATTCAGATAATTATTTTCCATAAATCTATAAAAGGTTAGAACTATTACCTCAATAGTAATGAGATTGATATAGGTTGTGAGCTATGGAAATAAAGCATTATTCCTGTTTGTGCCTCGATTTTATAGTTCGGAAACAGTAAATCGCACACGATTAAAATGCGCGTGATATCTGGAAGGAATTGCAGCTGAGAGGGTGTGTGGCATAGCTATGATGCGATTGATGATGATTGCAAGATTTGTTTGGCTCACGACTTGTCCTTAGGTTCGGCTTTGTTAATCATGAATCCCTTTCACTATTACTTGGTGGGATTCTTTTGGTCAATGGGAAACCGTCATCGAGCCAGTATTTCCCCCCAAGGTGGGGAGAATAAGGCTGTGGGTGACAGCCACAACTGAAGCCACGCAGTGCCTTAAGGGCACCGGCAAGAAATCCTGTGGTTTTGGAAGCTATGAGTGGGTCAGAGGCTAGGACAGGCGAATTCAGATAGCGGTTCGGGATCGATCACGAGTGCTAGGTCACCGATGTGTTGTGATGTGCATTGGGAGCGTCGATCTATGGTGGAGCGCGTGGGGTGCTTTAAACTATTGCCGTTCGGACCTCCTCCCAGCGCGAAAGGCTCATTGTTGTATGTCGGAGAATAGCAAGGCAGGTACCGCCCGTGCCGAGGCGGTTTTCAATACACCAACTGGCAAGCCGATGAATGCTCGGGAATTTGCAATCCTTGTTGCCAGTATCTCGAATGCCGCTGCTGCTACTGCTAAGGCTCATGCTGCCGATGCCGGAGCTCTGGGCTCCTGCGGACGCCCACTGGTAATTACTGCCACAGATAGTGGTTTCACCCTCGCAGCTGCACCTCGACCAAAACGGCCACAAGACATTGAAATGGATTTCGCGGTCCGTGATATTGATGATGCGGCCTTGTGTGAAGTAATTGATACGCTTTTCGACGACTCCCGTAGTCTTGAATCACTCCCCCACGCCGCACAACAGCCACTGGCGAATGCGGCGCGCATTATGGCCAAAAAACGCAATAATTTCTCTGTCACATTACAACAACGCGATATTGATTCCCGAGAATATGCTGGGGATGTTGCTCATGCTGAGGGACTAATTAGCGAATTTAAAACCGAAAAAGTTGTGGTTGAAACCGTCAAAGGGACTTACGATTTTGAT
Source organism: Corynebacterium sp. (assembly GCA_041854705.1). Lineage (GTDB taxonomy): Bacteria > Actinomycetota > Actinomycetes > Mycobacteriales > Mycobacteriaceae > Corynebacterium. Next base: position 43,552 of record JBHACV010000076.1, on the reverse strand, counting down.
GGTTTTAAGGATTCTTCGGACACGATTTTTCTTATGATCGATGGAACTTCTTATGCAGTGGCAGCCGATGATGTATTGGTGAAGAAAGTTGCTGGTTTTATTGCCACCGCCATTGGTGGACCACTGAAGCTGAACTGCGTTTTGGAGGAAACTACTCTCACCAAACCTGGCCGCAAACCAGTGATTACTAGACGATTACTAGCCGCCGAGCGCAAAGATACTACCGAAGTTGGTGAGCAGTTCGCATTGATGTTTTAGGTTGCTGTTTTGATGGGTGGTGGGGGCTCACCCGCTAGGGACCTGGTGTTAGGGGTATTAGAGATTTAAAGCTGCGGTGATGCGACGGGTGACAGACTCAAGAGCATTGATCCGGGCTTTGTTGTCGAGTCGGATTGGCTCGAATGTGACCGCTGGGGCAAGGGCTTTGTAGCCGCAGAACTCGAACATGCCGCGGTGAATGTGGAATAAAAAGGAATCCAATGCTCCATAGGCATCAGGAGAATCGCCAGCAAAGGAGGCTCCCGACCCGCCTGTGGTAGTAGTATCATGGCCTTTTTGCCGTGCATGGCACCCTGGTTGAAGATCCCGTACTTTCCTCCGAACAAGGTTCCCAATAGCACAGACGGTTATCTAAACCCTGTTGGCAGTATTTGAGAATATCAGCGGGATCTGGTCCCTGTTTGATGGATACCAGATGCCCACTAAACGGGGGTCAGGCCCGATTAATTGATGATACTTATCTATCCAATCCCACATTCTTCTAGTTTGCAGGCCCAATCATTTTTGGGAATGGTTGTTATGATTTTTTCTGGTTCATGCCATTTGCGGAGAGAGATACTTCCATCTTCTTCCTCCAAACCGAATAATGGATCAGTGTTGTAAGAAAAAACAGGCACCATTTCTTTTTTCGTTTTTGTCCCGATATTCCCGGTAATATAAGCAGAATTTTTGAGCCGTTCGTGTATGTAGACGTCCCCATTTTCGCGGACGTAAACTGAGTCACCATGTTTGAGTGCGTAATGCATTTTAACGTCTGCTGGGAGTACTTTAGAGTAGTGTGTAGTAGAGACCGCGGTAGTAGAGTCTCTGTGTTCTTTACCATATTCAATTTCAAAAGAAATAAAATCTGTATGCAGATTTCCAGCAGAATCTTCTACTTGATTGCCTTGAAGGATTTCAAATCGGTCCCCACCAAGATAACTTACATGTTTTTGTACAAAATCTGGTGAATATATGTCATATTCTGCAGGAAAGGGAATTTCTTTTAAATTTCCTTCTAGATCAAGTGCTAGAAGCCGACGTCCCTTTTCGGTGTCGCCGATAAGAAGAGTATAGTCAGGGCTGCTGGCTAGGGAATGAATTTGTATCTCTGTCTTAGTGGAAAACGTTTGGCCATCTTCTCTAAGCAGAACTATCTGATAAACGAATTTTTCAGCACCAGACGCATTGATTACAGCAACAGAGTAATTTCCGACTGGAGATTCTGAACCAAATGAAATTGGATCATATTTTGCGATAGTCTGTACGCCGGTGTGCTCCCCTACCTGACGAAGACGGTCAGGGAAGTAAAGATAGCTACCACCACGAGTGGGAAAACTATCTGGGGAGTAAGCACCATCACCAGAAACCATATCGATCTGTTTGCCATCAGGGGAATGTAGCGAGTAGCTATTCTTTGTAGTTGAACGGTATGGTTCCATGATTGGCCCATAAGAGACGATGAGGTTTCCAGGTTTGCCCCATTCCGATAGAAGTTCTTCCGAGGGATCACTGGGATAACGAATTGATTGAATAGTGGGCCAAATCATAGATATCAAAAGGATTAATCCAATGATGGTAAATGCGATCTTCCACCGCTTTTTACGAAATGGGAACCTCATGCCTAATCTTCTTTACCTTCTGATTTCACAACTAACTCTGATTTATAAATATCCATAGGGTACACACCAGTCCCGCCATTGCTATCAAGGTCCACTTTAAGGCCTGAAGCATTTCCAAATGCCGCCCTGTTACGAGTAGCTTGATCTGTATTAACAATTAAATTTACCGGATTACGCAGGCGGGGTTCACTATCGCGCGGACATTGGTCTGTATCATTATTGTAGTTTGCCCGCCGTTTTACACCTGCATCTGGATCTTCTTCGCCAGCACTACTACCTATCTCTATAACACCGGAAGCCTCGATAGTATCATTTCTTTTGTGATCGGGAGCCTTAGGGTCTCCTACAAAAATCCCAACATGTCCATGATTGTAGCGAAGGGATACAGCATCAGAGTAGAAAACATCTCCTCGGTTTATGGGATCGGTTGGATCCTTATCCACTCCAGCTCTCCAGACTTGTTCAGGAGTAAGTTTCCTTCAATATCTAGGGTTTCATTGGTGATGTCGTGAATTACCTTTGTATATTTAGTAAAGCTATTCATTTGAATAACGCCAAGGCAGAACGACGGTTATCAAAAACTCGGTTAACCGCATCAAGGACCCCACTGGGGGATTCTGCAACATAGGCGTAATTGCGGGTAACTAGTTCACGCGCCCAAGGCACGTCACGGGCTACCGCACCAGCAAAAATTACACTTCGTCCATGTTTGACTGCAGCTTGAACTTGATGACGAGTGCCAGAATTTTCTTCAGCCGCAATTACTACTGTAGCGAGCCCATAACCTGACATCACAGCATCGCGCATGGGGAAATTAAATTTCTTCACTTGCTCAAAAGGGGCAAACTGTGTAAAGACTAAACCATTATTCCGTATAATACGGGCTTTTAACTGCTCGTTTTCTTTAGGGTAGGTGGTTTCAATTCCGGTACCCATAATAGCGATAGTTCGACCACCGGCATTTAAAGCAGCCTGATGCACAGCAGTGTCAATTCCTTTAGCTAGGCCAGAAATCACTGGGAATCCAGCAGCGGTTAGAATTTGAGCACTGTCTGCAGCTGCCAGTAAATGTTCATGCGATGCACTCCGAGAACCAACAATGCTCACACCTTTTTCTTCCGGATGTAATTCGCCCTGTGAAAAGATCACTGCTGGTGCCTCCCGAACTTCACTCAGGAGGTATGGATATTCAGGATCTAGGATTGAAGTGATAGTAAAAGAATCAACTGGCCATGACGATGATGCCTTAAGAAATCTTTTATCAGCATCTTCAACGCTGCCACCTGATTCTTTAATGACAAGATCTGGATCGCCTAGTCGCCTAAGTTCTACAACTCGTTGTGGCTGTGTGAGGTCAAGTTGGGCGTAGACAAGTCGCAGTACTGCTCGGGTTTGTGGGTTCAAGGTATCTGCCCATGTCATACCCACCAGTTTAATGGGGTTAAAACTGCTTTTGGCATACTCAAATATTGGGTTGTGTACTGACATGCACTAGTGTGAGTTCCCCTACCTGTGGTGAATCGGCGATAGGCAAATAGTCCCGATAACTCTGGAGGTACTAGACTGTTTAGCCATGACCAAACCAAGTGAGGCACCAGCGCATCGATATTCCCCCGAGCTGGCGGGGCAGATTGAGCAAAGTTGGCAAAAGTTCTGGCGGGAGAATGGCACTTTTAATGCCCCCAATCCTGTGGGCACATTAGCGACTGCCGATGAAATTCCTGCTCAGAAGCTCTTTGTGCAGGATATGTTCCCTTTCCCATCGGGCGCAGGCCTGCATGTTGGGCACCCACTTGGTTATATCGCTACCGATGTTTTCGCTCGTTTTAATCGAATGCTGGGTATAAATGTATTGCACACTTTGGGCTATGACGCTTTCGGGCTTCCTGCCGAGCAGTATGCGATTCAAACTGGTACTCACCCACGGATCAAGACCCAAGAGTCAATCGATAATATGGAGCGTCAGCTGAATCGGTTGGGATTGGGGCATGATAAGCGTCGTGCAGTAGCTACTACTGATGAGGATTTTTATCGGTGGACGCAGTGGATTTTCCTACAAATATTTAATGCGTGGTTCGATACTGAGCAGAATAAGGCTCGTCGTATTGAGGAATTAATTCCACTGTTGGAATCTGGTGTCCGCCCCGTGCCGAGTGAGCTGGTTGAAAAGTTCGGTACCAGTGATTTTAATGCATTGGATAAGGTGCAACAGGCACAGGTTATTGATGAGTACCGCTTGGTGTATCGCTCCTACTCAATGGTCAACTGGTGTCCTGGGTTGGGTACTGTTTTGGCTAATGAGGAGGTTACTGCGGATGGTAAATCAGAACGTGGTAATTTTCCAGTGTTCCGCAAGAAACTGAGCCAGTGGATGATGCGGATTACCGCTTACTCGGATCGGCTTGTTGATGACTTGGAATTGCTAGATTGGCCTGAGAAGGTCAAGAGCATGCAGCGCAATTGGATTGGCCGGTCCCGTGGTGCTGAGGTAGAGTTCACTGCTCAGGGTCACACGTTGCGGGTTTTTACCACGCGCCCTGACACCCTTTTTGGTGCTACGTATATGGTATTAGCGCCCGAGCATGAGTTGGTCGATACTCTAGTTGCTGGTGGCACTGGATCGTATATCGGCATCGATCCACGTTGGACTTTTGGGGCGGACTCCCCTGCTGCGGCCGTCGAAAAGTATCGGGCAGCGATTGCCGCAAAGTCAGATGTGGAGCGCCAGGAAAACAAGGACAAGACTGGTGTGTTCTTGGGTGCTTATGCCACTAATCCAGTCAATGGTGACCAGATTCCGGTGTTTATTGCTGATTATGTATTGATGGGTTATGGCACTGGTGCCATCATGGCGGTGCCAGCTCACGATGGCCGTGACTACGAGTTCGCCACCGAGTTGGGTTTGGATATCATTCCGGTTGTTGAGGGTGATGTGTCCGAAGAAGTGTTCCTTGAGGATACCCCGCATATTAATTCCGCCAATGAAGATGGTTTGGATATTAATGGCATGCTGAAGGCTGAAGCTATCGATACAGTGATCGACTGGTTGGTTGCGCACAATTTGGGCGAGGAGAAGATTCAATATAAGTTGCGGGACTGGTTGTTTGCCCGCCAACGTTATTGGGGTGAGCCTTTCCCGGTGGTCTACGACGCTAATGGCGTAGTTCATGGCTTACCAGAATCTATGCTGCCGATCCGCTTGCCCGAGGTAGAAGATTATAAGCCGGTTGCATTCGATCCTGAGGATGCCGATTCTGAGCCACAACCGCCTTTAGCTAAAGCTACTGAGTGGGTTGAGGTGGAATTGGATCTTGGTGATGGGCTTCAACCGTACCGGCGTGACACTAATGTGATGCCGCAGTGGGCCGGTTCCTCATGGTACCAGTTGCGCTATATTGATCCGCAAAATGAGGAAGCGTTCTGTGATATTGAAAACGAACGCTATTGGACTGGGCCACAATTCGAGGGCGACTCCGGTGGCGTGGACTTGTACGTTGGTGGCGTGGAACATGCTGTTTTACACCTGTTGTACTCCCGTTTCTGGCATAAAGTGCTATTTGATTTAGGGTATGTTACGTCCTGCGAACCCTATCGTCGCCTGTATAACCAGGGCTATATCCAGGCTTTTGCCTACACCGATTCCCGTGGTGTGTATGTGCCTGCCGCCGAAGTAGAAGAAAAAGACGGTAAATTCTACTACCAAGGTCAGGAGGTCACCCAGGAATACGGCAAGATGGGCAAATCGCTCAAGAACTCTGTTAGCCCTGATGAGATTTGCGATAACTACGGTGCCGACACCTTGCGAGTTTATGAAATGGCAATGGGTCCGCTCGATACTTCCCGTCCGTGGGCAACCAAAGATGTTGTGGGTGCGCAGCGCTTCTTGCAGCGGCTGTGGCGTCTGGTTATTGATGAAGAAACTGGTGATCTTGTGGTCACCAATTCTGAGCTTGACGACGCCACCACCAAGGCACTTCACCGTACTATTGCAGGGATTCGTGAGGATTACCAAGGGTTACGGCTAAATACCGTGGTGGCTAAAGCGATCGAATACGTCAATTTCTTGACCAAGCACTTCCCTACTGGCGCACCACAAGCAGCGGTTGCACCACTAGTACAAATGATCGCTCCAGTTGCCCCGCATATTGCGGAGGAACTGTGGCAGCGCCTTGGCAACGAGCACACCATCACTTTCGAGCCCTTCCCCACTTTCGAAGAGAAATGGCTTGTCGATGATGAAATCGAATTGCCAGTCCAAATCAATGGCAAAGTGCGTGGTCGGATCATGGTTCCAGTTGACGCTACTCAAGAAAAGATTGTCGAAGTTGCCCTTGCCAATGAGGCAATCCAATCTCATATCGCAGACAAGACTGTGGTCAAGCAGATTGTGGTGCCAGGCCGAATGGTGAATCTGGTGGTGAAATAACCAAAACCCATCTGTCAGTTCATAGTGCTGAACCGGCAGATGGGGTTCTATCCAGCGGGAATCAGCTGAATTGATGCGCTTTGACCTGCTTGTTTAGGATCATAAAAAGCAGGAAGAAACCAACCGTGAGCAGGATATGGCCGATTCCAGAAATACCGGCTAGTGCTGCTGGCATGACGAAATCAGGATTCTGAACCTGATTGATGCCTTTGATAGTCATGAGCGCAACTGTCCATAACAGACCAAGGTTGTAGACAATGAAAAAGGTCATAAAGCGCTTGTGTTCATGAATTTTGAAGGTCGCGGCCAACACTAGCGCCACCAAAAATACGACTGTTCCCAAGACCAACAGGTGGGTATGTAAGGTGGATAGTCGGGTAACTCCAACGAAGTCCTGTGCGCGAGTGTATTCCCGATAGAAAACGCCTGCTACCAAGCCTAGGATGGTGTAGCAAACAGCAGCTGAATATAACTTGTACATACTCGTTATTATTTCATGCTTGCGGATTTCTTTTGAAAGAATAGCAGTTCTAGCTAGCGTGGGAGAGCATAAAAGATTGCTAGTAGCGACTGCAGTAATCTCTTCATGATTACACCGGTGACTCAATTGATATACAGCTGAACCACCAATCCCTAATCGAACAGAAGAAAAGCTAATGGGTGTGTCGTTGTTTAACGATATGGTTAATTGCGTCTGTAATCGAGGTGCCTGGATTTTGCTCACGGTAGTGTTTGATTTCCGCAGCATCTGGCATTTCTTCCTTTGCACGTGGATCCACCTCACCAATATTTGCTAACAGTGAGGATAAGGTTAATACTGCAAATCCAAAAAATATCAAGGCAGCAATGCCATACTCACTCTTGGTAGCACTCCAAACACCGGCAATGATGAGCGCTATATAGCCACAGGCAGAGAAAACTTTCTCTTTGTTTGACATGCTGTATACCTCCAAATCTTTGAACTATAAATGCATTGCAAACTCAATTTCGGAATATCTGATTATAGGTACATGTGGGCAATATATGTTGAATAAAACGGTGATAATGCTGAAGGTACTCAGCGCCTGAATAAGCTTCTTTATGTCTAATCAATACCCTCATTCCAAAAAATCAACATTACAGGTGAGTGGGCATGGATATACCCTTCAATTAAATCATAGTCTTGTTCATCTGTACTATAGCTAAAAAAACAAACTATTTGGCGACTCTAGAAGACGTTCATAGAAATCTTCAATGGGGGGACTTGATAGAAATTTTTCAACAAGTGGTTGTTTAACTTTCTCAGCGAATGCTAAATCATCGGTGACTACAAAATAGCTATCATCTGTGTAGAATGAAAAAAGTACATCTTCAAGCGTTTCTGGACTGTTACATGTGGTAGTGATTTTGAAAACCCCAGTTAGACCATAGCGCAATTTAGGTGGGTAATAGTTTCTTTTCTCGTCAGGGATATAACAATCACTCCATTGATGCTCTATGCCTTGAATCTGCTCAAATTTTTCAGCAACTGCAGGGTGGAAAAGCGGGATGCATAAATATGCATCACAATCCCTTTCTTCTTTATTTCGCTTGATTAAATTCCATACAATTGAGCAAAATTCCCTTCTATTATACTTAAAATAAGACATTCACATTCTCCTGATTGGACATATTAAAATTTCAAAGAAAAGATAATGAAAGTCAACGTTAGTCTAATGAGGTTTTCTCATCAAACTTTTTGTGGTTGAGATGTAGTACGGCAGAAATAGATTTTTCATGATTTTAATGGAAGCTTATTCAGGTGCTGGGAAAACTTTAATACATATGGATCTCACGTCCATTCATACTCCAAGGTGAGATGCCTCAGTAGCTTGGAACCAGAAAAATGACCTGAATAAACTTCAACATCGACAAGTCTTGGGTTTCTGGGAGTTAAAGCAAATAGTGTGCTATGCAAGTTAGTTGGTGACTGTTGGCATCCTTGGGAAAACGAATGGTGGGGATATTGCATGTGCCAAAAACGTCGGTAGTAAAACTGCCGGGATGGTGCTGGAAGGTATTATGGTGAGCTTTTTAGTCAGTTAGGGGCATCAATGTACCTACATGCTCATTACAAATGTGAATTATTGATGTCGTAAATATTGGCAGATCGTTCTTTGATTTGTGTAATCCACTGCGTGCAAGATATTCCAGTCCGAATGTTGTCCACATGTTCAAAGTTAGCTGCTGGGAAAAGGGTAATGGGATGAATCTAGGTGGTAGTAGCTGACCAAAAGTGGTGGAGAAACTGTAGAAAAATCTTTGGCTATGTTTGTTCCCGACAGTGGTGCGTTTAGCAAGAACAATATAGACACACCAGCTCAGCAATGCATTGCGGTGAGTGTTGCTGATAAAGCTCAAGGTCACTCCCCCAATAATGTCACCAAGTATCACCGGTATGATCGATCTTGTTTGGATGCTGTTGCGCTCGGTACGTGGTTGAGGGTGATGTTTCCTTTTCCTTACGATTTATAGTGCCTGCCATTGTGACAGTGTTAGTCAGCTGTCTATTGCCTCAGTCGCGAGCCTAGCCACATGCAAAGCTAGGTAAGCAACTTCATCTTCGTTTATTGCAGTACCCAATCGAAGTTCTAGTACAGCGGCTAGGCGGGTAGCGCATTCCAGTGCTTCTGGATGACTGGTTTCTAGGCTTGCTTGCAGAACCTTCAATCCCTCATTGAGCTGTTGGTTTTTTCTAGCGCGGACGAAGAAATATCGGAGGTGGGTAATAAACCGCGCTGCTGATAAAGATTTTGGATCGATCTTTATATCAAAACTTACGCTAATAATGTCGAAAAGTTGCTGGAAGACTCCAGTCATCAGGTAAGTTTCGGTTAGATCGCCAGTCATGAAATTCGCATTGACTAGATGCAGAGCAATGGCAGTTGCTTCGGAATCTGGCAGGTTGAGTGCTAATCGAGTATTGATTGCCTGCAGTAACCGAATCGCCATCGCATATTCTTCTGGATAAAGATTGACTACCTCTGCGGTGAGTGGATGGGAATGGTCGGTCGGGTCTTTATCAAATCGAAGGCGAGCAGTGTGTATGTGGTCAGCGAGGGCAAGCACAGTTGCCGAACCATATGTGATGTTGGTTGAAGCTGTCTCCGCCTGAAGGGCATCGGCAACTGTACTAAGGTAGGCAGGATCGATGCTTGCAAGTTGTGCTGCAAGTTCGTCTGGATCGCGATCCTTTTCCGGAACAAACGTGCGGACAATCTTGGTTTTGTCCACCTCCCGGCCGGGCTTTTGACCGAAGCCAATGCCCCAGCCAGTGAGGATTACCTCATCACCAGTCTTGGTGACGGCGAGCACCACATTATTGTTAAAAACCTGCACTACCTTCATGGCTAGCGTTCCAGTGATTCTCCATTAGTGGCAATCACATTTTTGTACCAGTTGAAGGACTTCTTCCGGTACCGGTTCAGGGTGCCAGTGCCATCGTCATTACGATCAACATAAATGAAACCGTAGCGCTTAGATAGCTGTGCGGTACCAGCAGACACTAGGTCAATGGGGCCCCATGTGGTATAGCCCAGCAGGTTCACCCCATCGGCAATGGCCTCGCTGACTTGCACTAGGTGGTCATTCAGGTAGGCGATGCGATAGTCGTCTTCTACGGTGGGGCCGTCAGGGCCATCTACTAGGACATCCTTGGCGCCTAGGCCATTCTCTACGATAAACAGTGGCTTTTGCCAACGATCCCAGTAGGTGTTGAGGATGATTCGCAGCCCAACTGGGTCGATTTGCCAACCCCACTCGGAGGCTTCCAAAGTAGGGTTGACCACACCACCAATCACGTTGCCTTCACCCCTCTCGGTCTCGGTGGCCGATTCACAGACCGACATGTAGTAGGAGAAGGACACAAAATCCACTGTGTTCTTGAGGTCCTCACGGTCCTGATCCGTGATGTCTAGCTCAATACCCTTTTCTTTTAAGGTGCGTAAGAAATAACCGGGGTAGTAGCCGCGGCAGTGTACGTCGCCAAAGGCGAAATCCTCGTGGGCGGCGTGCATGGCTTGTAGAGAATCATCTGGGTGCGGGGTGAGTGGGTAGCGGGGCACCGCGATAATCATGCAGCCGACCTTGTTGTTTGGGTCGATCTCGTGGGCGATTCTGGTCACCCGTGCAGAAGCCACCAGCTCGTGGTGGATAGCCTGATACAGTTTCTGGGGGCCAATCTCTTCAGGGGTGCCCTCAATCCCAGAGAACATGGGGAAATGCAGGATGGAGTTGATTTCATTGAAGGTCAGCCAGTAGGTGACCTTGCCCTTGTAGCGCTCAAAAAGGGTGCGGGCAAAACGCTCGTAGAATTCGATGAGCTTGCGGTTCGTCCATCCGCCATACTCCCTGGTCAGAGCGAGTGGGGTTTCGTAGTGGCTGATGGTTACCAATGGTTCGATGCCGTGCTTAGCCATCTCGTCGAACACTGCATCATAGAAAGCTAGACCTTCTTCATTGGGCTCAAGCTCATCCCCACGGGGGAAGATACGAGACCAAGCGATAGAAATTCGGAAGGTCTTGAAGCCCATTTCAGCGAGCAAGGCAATGTCTTCTGGGTAACGGTGGTAGAAGTCGATCGCAACTTGCTTGAGATTATCTGGGGTGGGCTCTTGGGTTGGTGGGGTTTGGAAACCCTTGGGCAAGACATCTTGAACGCTTAACCCCTTGCCACCTTCGTTATAAGCGCCCTCAATTTGATTGGCAGCAGTAGCGCCACCCCAGAGGAAATCTTTAGGAAACATGAACGTGAAACTCCTTTGAATGAATTGAATTTGAGTGTAGTGAAATTAGGCTTCGAGGGTGAGAGCCGGTTCACCCGCCACCACTTCGGTTCCAACACCTAGGCGGTGTAGCCCAGCGAGCTTCTTGCTGTTGGTGACGATCACAATAGTGGTTGTTTTATAACCAGCTTCAGTGATGGCAGCTAGATCGACGTCGACAAGTGGCTGGCCAAGGGTAACTGTTTCACCCACGGTGACTTGGGGGGTGAAACCTTTGCCATCGAGCTGCACGGTGTCAATCCCGACATGAACCAATACCTCCATACCATTGTCACCTTTGATGCCATAGGCGTGGCCGGATTTTGGAGCGGCGATGATCTTGCCAGCGATTGGGGCAAGAATACGACCATCTGTTGGCTCCACAGCGAAAGTCTCACCCATATTGCCAGAAGCAAAAACCTTATCTTCGATCTCAGCAACTGGAATTACCTGCCCTGGTGCTGGGGAGATGAGCGTGCCAGAAGGAACCGAGAACTCAGGGGTAGCGGCGACCTCGCTGGCAGCGGCCTCATCGCGTTCCACCTTGGGCAACAGAATCCACGTACCAATAAAGCCAATAATCATGGCGACTACTGTGCCAATGACAAAGAGAGAAAAGTTTCCAGTACCAAGAGCAGCAGGGAAAGCCAGAATGGAGGGGAAGACGAAGGAATTGAAAGCAGTATCGGAAAGTCCGATGATGATACCACCGACCGCACCACCAGCAATACCAGAGTAGAACGGCACCTTTAATGGTAGATTCACACCGTAAATAGCAGGTTCAGTCACACCAGCTAATAGGCCAGAAACTGCTGCTGGACCTGCTAGTTTGCGACGTTTGTCCACTTGGGTACGGATTGCCACAGCAAGCACTGCTGCGGCTTGTGCCAATACGGCAGCCTGCAACGGTGCCATAATCTGGCTGGTACCAATGTTGGAAATATCGTTGAGGAACACCGGCACGAATCCCCAATGCAATCCAAAGATAACCAGTACCTGCCAGAATGCACCCATGAGACCACCAGCTAACCACGGCGCAAAGTCAAAGATCCACATCACAGCAGCGGAAATACCATTAGCTAGCAGCATGGTAGCTGGGCCAATGGTGAGCAGAACCAGTGGCACCATAATGACAACCACTAACACTGGAGTCATAAAGTTGCGCAGGGCAGCAGGCAATACTTTTTCAAAGAAGCGCTGTAGATATCCAGCAACCCATACCGTTACGATTGCTGGGATCACCGAAGAGCTATAATCCATAGTCACCAATGGAATGCCAAAAAGTTTGAGAGGTTCTTCAACTTCCGTCAGCGCAATAATGCTGGGATAGACCAAGGGAGCAACGGTCGCCATAGCAATAAACTCATTGACCTTGAACTTCCGAGCTGCAGTAATCGCAAGGAACAGCGGCAAGAAGAAGAACAAACCATCCGCAGCTGCATTCATAACGATGTAGTTAGTTGATTCGGTGCTGAACCAACCCAAGGTGTTTCCCATTGATAGCACTGCCTTGAGCAGTGCTATACCAGCCAACGGCCACAAGATAGGGGAGAAGATTGAGGAAATCAGATCCACAAACGCATTGAAAATATTTTTCTTTTCTACAGGGCCCTCTTCTTGAACCGCACCCTTTCCTTTGACATCCTTGCTGGCCATGCCCGGCTGGGCGACAATTTCCGCATACACATTGGGGACTTCATTACCAATCACCACTTGGTGTTGGCCACCAGCTTTGACCAGTGCGATTACACCGTCGATATTTTCTAACGCTTTTTCTTGCACCTGCGCGGGATCTTTGATTTGAAAACGCAATCTAGTCGCGCAGTGGGAGACCGAACGGATATTATCCGCTCCGCCGAGATCCTTAATAATCTCGGCACTCCAAGGCCTTAAAGGACATGACCTTTCCTTTCCTTGTTACGCCCAAAAGTTAGTACCCAAGAAATGAAAAAAGACCCGAGCGCACACAAATTTGTGTGTCTCAGGTCTTGCCCCATCTAGTGGGTTACAATCCGTAATGATTAACAATCAGTATAGTGATGATGTCGATAATAACAACTTTTCGTGAGCAGTATCATAATTATTAAATATGCTGCTAGGGCTGGGGTTTTCTTTTGCTACTTCATTACAATGAGACTCCTATGCAACAACAAAAATGGCAACAACTCGCCCTCGGCGGCGCCTTAGCAGAAATCATTGCTTTAACCACACTCAAACCCTTTTACCAAATCGGAAAACTGTGGAAGCCAGAACGGCAACGGGTGCGGGTATTAGAACTCGTACCCTTCGATATGCTCCGTAACCCCCAAAACCTCTTTATCCCAGTCTTTGAAACCGTCGGTAATATTGCCTTTTTTATCCCACTAGGTTTGATGCTAGTTATCTTAGGGGTGCATAATCTCACCAGTTGGCGGCTCGTAGCTGCGGTTTCTGGTATCGGCTTGCTGCTGAGCCTATCGCTGGAAATCGCACAATATATTTTCATCGTTGGGCGCAGCGACATTGACGATCTATGGTGCAATACGCTTGGAGCAACTATTGGTGCGCTCCTCGCAATCGCAGGGGGAGAACGGACCTACAAATTCTGGACGACGATAGTGCTCCTAAGCTTCCCAGTCTTTATCGCCCTCGTGATTCTCGGCCCGAGACTAGCAACCCAGTAGCCGCCGAAATCTGCTCGGCAATCATCAACGCCGAAACCGGTGCTGGCCCAAAAGACGTTTGAGCTGCTAAATACGCCGCAGACTGGCAAATATGCACCGCAATTTCGCAGGCACGGGTCGGATCATGCGGAAGCCTAGCCAGCCACGCACCTAAAACCCCAGATAATACATCACCGCTACCAGGAGTGGCCGACCAGGAATGACCAGCATCAATGGAAATAACTGGTGCAGCAGAAGCATCAGCAATCAATGTCCGCCGCCCCTTCAATAGCACCACCACATCTAATTCGGTAGCCAAAGCCCGACAGTCTGACAGACGATCCGAGCGATCAATGCCACAAGCTTCCGCCAGCGCCCGAAATTCCCCCTCATGAGGCGTAAGAACCGTGATGGCTTCTCGCTCTTTCACTGTCGCCAGCAACTCAGGAGTTTCAGCAACTAACCGCAAACCGTCAGCGTCAATAAGTACCGGCACCTCGCTGGCGAGTACGAGTCGCAAATCATCAAGTGGCACCCCACCAGGACCAGCCACCCACGCAGCGACAGAACCAGCGGTGGCAACAGTGGAAGCTACCACCTCTGGAGTGTGCAAAAGTACGAAATTACGTACCGCACCGCAGTAGCGGACCATTGCTGGGGTCGCCCGCACAGCTCCGATTGCACACAATATTCCCGCGCCGGGATAAAGCTCACTTCCAGCGACTAGACCGAGCACACCAGAGGAGTATTTGTGATCGTCAGCACCTGGTTCTAACGATGCTGGTGCCGAGATCTGAGGTAGGGGGCGGACTGGTTCTTGCCAGCGGCGTTGTGAGGAGACCACCCGAAATGCGGTCACCTGAGGGGAGGGGAGATGCTCGGCAATGCCAATATCTGCTACTACTACCTCGCCACAGGCATTAGAGGTGGTATGGGCTAGTCGTAGTGCACCAAAGGTCACGGTCACATCTGCAGTAACATGTGCGCCAAGTGCCTTGCCAGTATCGGGGTGGATGCCCGAGGGAATGTCCACCGCCAAGACTGGTACCTGATCCTGTGCTAACTTTTCGACGATCGCCGCTGCTGCTGGGCGCAAACCAGTGCGTGCCCCGAGACCGATCAAGCCGTCGATAAGTAGGTCGTAGTGACGGTCTGCCTCGTGGACAAAACTGCCACCGGCTGCTAAGAATGCTGCAGTGGCTAGGGGTTGGGTTTCATTGCCAAAGGCGTGGACTACGTATCCAAGTTGCAATAGATTAGCTCCGGCATAAAGGGCGTCGCCCCCATTACCACCGGAACCAACAAGGAGTAGCACGCGGCCTTCATCTGCCAACATGGCACGAGCCGCACTGGTGACAGCTGCGGCGGCGGTGCGCATCAGTCCATCCGGTTCGTGTTTTTCTGCTTCTTTAATCACTGGTTCTTCCGCAGCGCGAATCACCGCGGCCGAGTAGGCGCTGAACAGGATCTCGGATTCAGAGTGCATACTAGCTAATTTTAGCTAGTATGTTGGCAGGTAGGGCAGTAGAAGAGGTTTCTTCCTTCGAAAGAAACTTCCTCAATTGTGGTTCCACAAATGAGACAGGGCTGCCCAGCGCGTCGATAAACGTACACTTCACCACCGTGGTCATCGACGCGCGGTGGTCGTTCCATTGCTTCAGGGGTATGTTCAGGCCGTACAGTATCGATGCGACCGTTGGCGACGCCATCAGCCATGAGATGAGTCAGGTCAACCCAGATTTCGTCGATTTGGGTCAGCTCGTTTCCTGGGGTGAAGGGGTTGATGCCAAGTCGGAATAGGGTTTCTGCGCGATAAATATTGCCCACCCCGGCATAGAGTTTTTGGTCCATGAGCAATGATGCGATGCTCCGACGAGAGCGGGCGACTTTTTGGTTGGTCAGTTTCGGATCAGCATCGGAAAGTAGGGGATCGGCGCCCAACCGGGAAATTGCTTTGGCCTCTTGGGCTTGGGTGATAAGTCGGCACCATTGAGGTCCGCGCAGTTGGGCGGCGATCTGGTCATTGGCGATGCGTAGCCGGATTACCCCTGTGGTTTCAGTAGGGGGTTCAAAGCGCAGAGTGCCGATGAGTCCGAGGTGGATATGGATGATATTTTCTGCTTGTGGGGCATCGAAATGGAGAAAAAGATGTTTGCCTACCGCGGTAGCATTAATAAATTCAGTTCTGGTAATCATGGCAGCCTCTGCGGCGAAGCGTCCTTGGGGTGAACTAACATCTGGGGTGGTATCAGCGAAGGCGGAATTGAGTTCACCAGCGAGTCGATGGATGACGTGTCCTTCAGGCATGTCCTAGCAGTCTAGCGCTAGTGTGAGGATAACTAATTTTGGGTGTGTTGTAATTCACAAATTGGTTGCATTTTTAAATCGGGAAACGCACCTTTGATTTTCCTAAATGCGATACGATTTGGGATCACCTAATCTTAGTTTGTATAACGATTGCTAAAATTGGGAAATCTGGTGGTTTCGGGCTTGGTTAAAGGGTTTAAACTGGGCATTCTAGGTTGAGTGTTAGGGTTAAATTTCTATTTTAGCTGGTAGCTAGTTTTTTTAGGCATAGCTCCATTTCGGGTGTAACCCCTGTGGTAAATACGGACTTTTGGTGGTAGTGCTGCGTCTGAACCGCTTTATTGAAAGAGGGAATTTTCAGCTAATACTTATCTAGGGCTTGCCCTTTTTTGGGTCTTACAATAGAGTTTTATTATCTCCGGAATTGACCTTGGGTCAAGACTGATATATTCATTTAATGATTGTCTCGGTTCAGCAAAAACTTTCCGAACAGCTGCCATTAAATGGATAAAAAATATCACACAGACGTGTATATTGCGTCAGCCCAAAACCACCTTAATCGCAAGGAGGCACCCCTATGTCCGAAGCCCACGCTAGCGCCCAGGGTCTGACTTACCGACGCTTGCCCCTAGGCGTTTTCGTGGCCATAACAGCAGTATCGCTGGTTGGCATGATTTTGCTGTGGTGGTGGTATGCTGCCACCGATACGCGATCGCTAGTCGCCTATTTTGGTGGACTATTCCTACTTATAGCAATCGCTCTTGTCCTATTGCTCCAAGGCAAGGCGTGGCAAATGGTGGTCAACATGGCACCAACTGCCTTGTTGATGATTATTTTCCCCATTATCCTCGACACCTTAGGACAACAAACCTATATGGTGCTCATGGTAGCTATCACCGTTCCGTGGGCTTCCAGTGCCGCAGTAATGCCGGTATATGCACCACTTGCACTGCAATCAAGAACTGATCGACCTGCGTTTTATCTTGCTTTCTGCCGAATCTGGCCGATCGTGACAGTTTTTGCGCTATTGCCTTTGATTTTCTTTACTGTCATCATGTACACCCTGACCGGTAACTGGAGCATCGAACAGATCGGGCTTTATGTTGTCGGTCTATTTTCCAATCTAATTTTCGCGCACTCACTGGTTCCGGCACAGGAAACCCGCAGATACACCTTTGTCTTTGCTGGGTGGGTGTTCTACGCAGTTGGGCTGTTGTTGTTACCTAACCTGTGGTTTATTACGCCCCTGTTGGGCGTAATCCCGCAATTGGTGCTCCTAGGTAGCAGTTTGAAAGGGCTATTCCGTCCCGCCAGTATTGAAATGAAAACTGCCCTGACTCAAACCGGGTATGGGTTTTTTACCGGCTCGGTGCTGTGGGCTGATAAGTTCTTCCTCATTGCTTTGCATCCTCAAGATGTCGATGTACTCATGGTATATGTGGCGTTGGTGCCTATTGTTGCTGCGCTTGCGGTTTATTACACCAGCCAGTTTCCAGTTTTGCAGTACAGCTTCCAGCGTTTGATTGAAGGTGTCAACGAAACCCCACTGAACCAACTAGGCAAAGACATCAATGTTGCTCGGGTGTCATTGGTGCGTTCTGCTGTAGGAACTGTCAGTGTGGCTACCTTCACGGGGTTAGGCATTGTAGCCATGAGTCCGTGGTTCGGTATCCAGCACAATATCTTGAGTCTGTTGCTGTTTATCCTGCCGCCAGTATTGCTGTTCTTCTTCCTAGCGGTCATGCAACTGTCGCAAATGCAAAACCATCTACAGGCAGCCTTCTGCTCTGGTGGCTACGCTTTATGCGTGGCGGTGGCTTTTATTGTTACTAGCTTATTGCCGCTTGATGCATTTATTGCCCAAGCTATCGGCCTGCTCGCTACTTTACTAGCAGCCATCGGGTTCGCTATCGTTGCTACTCAGAAAGTCCGGGCCAGCGTGGCAGACGCGCCCTACGAATTATTCTGGCAGAAGGCGGTGGCCTGGTGAATTCACCCATCTATCGTTTCCCCGGCGATGACATTGAATTAGAAGAAGTTGATGTTGCCATCGTCATGGAATCTACCTACCCCTACCTCAAAGGTGGGGTATCGGCGGTGGTGCATGACATTATCACCCACAACCCTGATCTCACCTTCGGGATCTTACACATTGCTTGGGACTCTAAAGCGCCCGCAAAGGACCTGTATGGGGTACCTAGCAATGTTAAGTGGGTGGATATGATGTATCTTTCGTTGGAAGAAACAATAGATGACTTCAAAGTAGCGATTGAAGACCCAGTTGATGCTCAGCGGGTGGCTCGGGTTGTTTCTGCCTTAGAACAAACTATGGCAGGTAATCACAAGCCCATTATGGATCTCTACTATGAGGCGATCAACCCCCAAACCCGCACATGGCGGATCTGGTCGGTAATTACCCACCATGATTTTATGGATGCTGCAGTTCGCGCTGCTGGCAATGTTGATGACATCACGTTAGGGGAATTATTCTGGCTGGTACGTGACTTTTTCTCGCTTGCTTTCACCCTGTTGGAACGGATTAACCCCCCAGCGAAGGTGTACCATGCCCACACCACCGGCTATGCCTCGTTGGTTGGTGCTACTGCCGCGATCCAAAACGACGGACAATTTTTCCTCACTGAGCACAACCTTTATGTTCGCGATACTGTCAATGACTTGCTCAAACGGGACATGAACCTACCAGTAACCATGAACTCGCATCGCGAACTAGCGAAGAATACCTTCGAACGATTCTGGACTAGGTGGTGGGTAGAACTCGGAGCACTTCTATACACTGAGGCTGCACACATTACCTATCTTTATCCACAGGCGATTATTGAAGCGCAAGACTTAGCTGGTGATCAATCTAAATCTGAGATCTTGCCCAATGGCATTGTCTGGGAAGAATTTGACTACCCACGCAGACGGCGTCGTGAAGCAAATGCACGGCTTACCTCTGATGGGGTATGGCGGCTAGCCTGCATCGCTCGTGTCGTACCAATCAAAGGCATTATCGAACTCATTGACTCAGTAGAGATCCTTGTTAAACGCGGATATAGCAATATTAAAGTCGATGTACTTGGGCCAACAGAACACATGCCGCAGTACTACGAGCGTTGTATGCAACACATCAAAGATCTCGGTCTTGAAGACCAAATAGTGTTGCGCGGTACCGTTAATGTTCGCGACGTGCTACATGACTATGATGCGCTAGTGCTATCTAGCTTCAATGAAGGCCAACCCATTGTGGTGTTGGAATCAATGGTGATTGGCTTGCCAGTACTCGGGACCCTCGTCGGTGGCATGGATCAGCTGGTCACCGATATTTTGGAAGAGGATGAAACCGGCGAACAAATTGGTCCCTGCGGTGAACTCGTCGAACCTGGCGATAGCGAAGGTCTCGCTGACATGATGATCCGATTGACCCAAAACCTCGACACCTACATGGAATGGCACTACAATTCCTTGGCACGGATCAAGACCATCTTCTTGATGCCACAAGTCATGGCCCGTTATAACGCCATCTATCGTCGACTTGGCGCTGGGGAAGGCGTAGTGCGAACCGCCGATCTCGGCCGAGGGCCAGACGACATTCAGGTAGGTGGCTGGGAGAAATACCCCCGGCAAACGGACTTCACATATTACACAGGAGGTGTCGGATATCACCGAGTTTAAAGCCCGTCCCCGACTCGCATGGGTGCGCTACGGAAACCCCCTTTCCCCATGGCAAATCAAAAAAGCCGCAGGGAAATACCGAGCAGCCATCCTTCAACCTTGGGAGTTGGATGCCGCGAGATACCTCAAAGCAACCGACCCCACCATGACGGTGCTGGCCTATAAGTGTCTTTCTTCCATCAGAGACTATGAACAAGGCCCCATATACTCGTCTGGTATCAAGCCTGAAACCGCTAAACGCCTTGGTACTGCCGCTGGTGTACCAGAGTGGGCTGGTTACCATGGGCACATCCAACAACAGGTTTGGGAACCGACATATCAACAGGCGTGGGTGGAGGAAGTCTGCGAAGAAATTATCCCTGGCCCCTTTGACGGGGTCATGGCCGATAATGATGTATTCGATGACTACTACAACCACGGCTTAGATATGGAGTGCACCCGCGCTGCATTGGAAAAACTCGTGGTAGCTGCTGGTGAAGCACTTAACGACGCTAATAAGCTGCTGGTACCCAATATTGCAGAGTCGCGCCGCGACCCAGGCCGCTGGGAAAAACACTCATATTACGGTGGTGGTTTTGAAGAATGTTGGTTGGGCTGGGGCTCCGCGGGAGAGGGCTGGCTCTCGCCAGAAACCTGCTTGGAGCAGGTAGCAGAGATGAGTAATGACAAGCTCATCATTGCCCGAGTGCCTGGTTCGACTCGTAACTATGAGCATCATCTTTCTTTCGCACTTGCAGCAGCATGGGTATTTCTACCAACGAGTGATATTGCGGTTACTGCTACTGGGCATGACAAATACAATGGTGTGCCGCTGATTGCAGATATTGACCTCGGTGACCCGATTGGAGAGGTGGAACGAGACGGTGACACCTTCCGTAGAGAATTTACTGGTGGTGAAGCAGTGGTGAATCTTGGCGATAGCATTGATAACTATGGTTTGGCGCCCCATTCGGGTCAGATTCACGCTACAGTAACGGCTTCCTGATGCGGTACGCTTGTCTATTGTGACCATCGGTAAGATTCTTCTCTACTACAAATTCACTCCTATTGCCGACCCTAAAGCAGTTATGCTGTGGCAGCGAGAGCTCTGCGAACTCTTGGGTCTGAAAGGCCGCATCCTCATTTCGCCACATGGTATCAATGGTACTGTTGGTGGCGATATGGATGCCTGTAAGCGCTATGTGCGTAAATTCCGGGAATACCCTGGCTTCAAAGGCACAGAATTTAAGTGGTCTGACGGTAGTGCTGAGGACTTTCCCAAACTCTCGGTGAAAGTCCGAGACGAGATTGTCGCATTCGGTGCACCAGAAGAGTTGAAGGTTGATGAAAAAGGTGTCATTGGTGGTGGTGTGCACCTCAAACCAGCACAGGTGAACAAACTGGTTGCAGAACGCGGAGACGACATTGTATTTTTCGACGGTCGCAATGCGATGGAAGCCGAGATTGGCAAGTTCAAAAACGCCGTGGTACCTGATGTGCGTACCACTCATGATTTCATTCGAGAATTAGAATCTGGCAAATATGACTGGATGAAAGATAAGCCAGTGATCTCCTACTGCACTGGTGGGATCCGGTGCGAAATTCTTTCCGCATTAATGATTAATCGCGGTTTCCAAGAGGTTTACCAGATTGACGGTGGCATCGTTCGCTACGGCGAGAAGTATGGCAATGATGGATTGTGGGAAGGTTCCCTCTACGTCTTTGACAAACGGATGCACATGGAATTTGGTGATGGGGTACAGGATCCAGGTTTTGTTCAACTTGGTTACTGCAAATGCGGCAAACCGACGAATAAGTTTGAGCACTGCATCAATGAAGATGACTGCCGTGATCTAGTACTCATGTGTGCCGACTGTTATGCCAATCCAGCTACCCGCCATTGCGGTCGACCAGTATGCGTTGAAGTGGCACAGGCGGTTGCTGCTGCCTAGTGTCCAACAATGGCCATCTGAAAGACAGTGGTCATCCACAACATGCAAAATGGGATGAGGAACCAAAAGGTACCCATCCACGGACGCCACCGCTTGTAGCCTAAGTATTTCCGGTACATGATAACCGCGCATCCAAGCACGCCTACGATCGGAACTATGCTGGTGGCAATTGGCCACCAGATTTCCGCACTACGAGAGCAGATCCATGTTGCGGTACCCGCATCACATAACGGACCACCAAAACTGCGCGCTAGAAATGCCAGTAAAATAGCGACCACCCCAGTAACCAGAGGAATACCAAGCCCCCAGGCAATCGCTTGCTTGGTGGAGCGTCGATTAGCAGCAGCCTCAGCCAGTGGGTCTGGGGAATTGGCTAGGTCCTCAAAAGTCTGTGGTGCAGGTCGAAATCGGTTGGTGAAGTCAGCATCAGATTGTAAATCGTTTTCAGGGTGTTCCATGATTGCGGACTACTCCTTCCTAGCAGGAACCATGAGGACTGGGACCTTGACAAAGGGCAATATTTGAGAGGTTTGCGACCCAATAAACACTCGTTCGAATGCCCCCAAGGGGGCAGAGCCAAAGCACAGAAAGTCGCCCTTCTTCCACTTTAAAGATTTTAAGGCTCCCTCCCAACCCGAACCGGAGCCGATTTCTGAAATGACCGGAACATTAGGAAAACCCCGATGCACCTCATCGCTTAAGCGGTCAAGCTCAGCAAGGGTATTTTCGCGCCACTGATGGGCGAGATCATCGGGTAGTTCGATTGCCTGAGATTCTCCAAAACCCTCTGGTGAGAGGGCAATGATCCGTAACGGAATGGACCAAGTTGTCGCGATTGTTGCTGCATAGTGCAAAGCTGCTAGATCAAATGACTCACTAACCAATGCGAAATTAATCCTAGTGACCCCACGTTTAGCTAACTTCGGGGCACGGGGGGCTAATAGCAGCGGGATTGGTGAGGAATGCAACATTGATTCCGCCATGCTTGTCGGCAAAAACCGGCGTTTTTGCGCAACTGACTTGGAACCAAGGATCACAATATCAGCTTTAAACTCACGCGCCGCTTGAATTAATGTGGCCGATTCTGAACTACCTTCAGCTAAAACCGCTACCGTCTCATCCCAACAACGATGGGGAATACCGAAATTCTCAAACACTGTAGTAACAGATTTGAGATAGCGTTTCTTCTCGGACTTGAGCCACTTTTTGGATGGTGCTGGGGCAAGCCACGGCCGAGCGATAGTGGTGACACATCGAAGCGTCGTAGGGGTGCTGCGGCTAAGCCAAGCCGCGACTTCTATTGCTTCTGGGCCACTAGTATGTGGTTCCCAAGCGATAAGAATGCGAAGTTGGGATGTGAAGTCGGGCATGGGAACTCAAATTATGAAGGACTAAAACTTATAAGGAGATTACCTCCGGCAAAAAGTGTAGTCTGCTTTGATTACTTTGCGCCATCTTGTTCCAAGAGTTCTGCAGTGTAAAGTGCAGCTAGTTCATTAATGACTTCACCGAGTTTGCGGGCATCTTCGAATCGTTCCTGTGGCAATGTGGCCAGCATCTGTGCCAAGTAAGCATTACGTTCTTCCCCAACTCGCGTTAGTTCGGTCTGACCGAAATCGGTGATCTGCACCCTAACACCTCGGCGATCTGATTCTTCCCGAATACGTTCGATCATCCCGCGTTCTTCGAGTTGATGCAGTGCATTGGATGCGGTAGGCATCCGAATCCCTTCAGCCTTGGCAATACTACTAATGCGAAGTGGGCCGGATTCTGCGAGGTTAGCCAAAATGGTCAGCTGCGGACCGGTCAGATCCGAGGTGTCTGCGATACGGAAATACAAGACATACAGGCGAGTGAGTGCTGGCCGGATTTGCTTTGCTAATTCCCATGCGGACTGTTCGTTCATAGGTTGCATTCTATCTGTTTGGGGTGAAAAATAACGACTTCGAAATACCCGTTCGACAAAAATGAGTCAATTCTCACATTTTTATCAGCATATTAGAAGGTAATAATGTGTTTTTACTTATTGATTTCTTTCTTTTTACTTAGATAGGACGGGAATGGTTTCATGGCACAAATCATTGGTCAATTCTTGGGGATGGTGGCGGGATAGCCTGAGATGGTCAATGAGAAGGCCTGCAACATCCAGTGAAGCATTCTTATATGCGATTTACGTTAAGGGTCTTTAGGAAAAGGAGTGAATGTGGCTAAAATTGGGTAATGGTCGAATTTCATGGGTCTGTTTCGCACCGACTTGCGCGTAGCCGTACCCTAGCGCAGTGGCAGGCGGGTAGGCTTGAAACGCAGGCCGTGTGTGATGCAGATTTTCTATTGGTGTCTGCAGCGCGTTTTCATGGCACCCGCACAACCCAACGTTGCCCCATTTGTGAAGCCGAAGGTCTCTATCATGTGTTGTGGATCTATGGTGAACAATTAGGGCGAATGTCTGGCAGTGCTCGCACTGCGGCAGAAATCGAGGCCTTTACCTTAGAGGGACGGGAATTTACCGTTCATACAGTAGAGGTGTGCGAGGAGTGTAAATGGAACCACCTTTTGCAAACGACAATTGCGGCACCAACAGTGCAGTCCCATTCTGGTGAATCACTTTCGGGCTTGTCGCGCTACAATTCGGCTGATGACAAAATCAACCCGACAGGGTTGTACTGTATGGCCTTTTTTGAGGAAGATTTTTAAGTGGCACAGACAAATAACAAGAGTAATGGGAAGGCCCCAGAAAAGGGGTCAGGTGAAGGCAAAGCCAAACGGTCACGTCGCGTTGTAATTCGCAACACCATTATTACAACAGTAGTGGCCGTCCTTGCCGCGCCCTTCTTGGTGTTTGGGGTGGCCTATGTTGCCACCGATGTACCGGAACCGGATGAATTGGTAACCAAGCAAATCGCCCAAATCTTTGCTTCCGATTCCACTACCGAGTTGGCACGTATCGTGCCACCAGAAGGTAACCGCAAGGAAATCCCGCTGGATCAAATCCCAGAAGTAACCCGTTATGCGGTACTGGCAGCCGAAGACCGTCAGTTCTATACCAATAATGGATTCTCCTTTACTGGTTTCGGCCGAGCCATAATTGGACAGCTCACCGGCAATACTTCAGCTGGTGGTGGTTCAACGATTACCCAGCAATACGTCAAGAACATGGTGGTTGGTAATGACTACTCCTACACCCGTAAGGCAAAGGAACTGGTCTACTCTGTCAAGATGGCCAATGAATGGTCTAAAGAAGAGGTATTACAGGCCTATCTGAACACCATTTACTTTGGCCGCAATGCATATGGTATCGACGCTGCTGCCAAGGCATATTTCGGGGTGGAAGCCCAAGAGCTCAATGCTGCCCAGTCTGCAGTCTTAGCAGCTTCAATCCAGCGACCAAGCCAACTTGATCCATGGACCAATCCAGAAGAAGCCACTGAACGGTGGAACTATGTGCTTGATGGCATGGTTGCCGAAGGCTGGCTCAGTGCCGAGGAACGCGCTGGGCTCCAGTACCCTGAAACCACTGATCCAGCTTTGAATAAGGCATACACCGAGGCAACTGGTCCTAATGGTTTGATTAAAAATCAAGTGATGGCAGAACTAGAAACTGTCGGTATCTCCGAAGAGGACGTCCAAACCAAGGGGCTGCGGGTAACCACTACCATTGATATGCAGGCTCAAAATGCCACCATCGAAACTGTGAGCCAAAATCTAGAAGGACAGATGGATAATGTTCGGATGGCGACGGTTTCCATCGAACCCGGAACCGGTGCGGTTCGTGCCTACTATGGTGGTGAAGATGCTAATGGTTGGGATTATGCCAATGCGCCATTACAGACTGGGTCGACCTTCAAGATCTTTGGCGTCGCTGCGGCGGTCCAACAGGGTATTCCCACCACCCAGATGATTTCCACGGCACCATACCAGCTACCTGGCGGTATCACGATTCCTGGTTCTGGTTGTAATGGTGCTTGTACTGTTGCTGAGGCCCTAAAGCAATCTCTGAACACGCCATTTTTGCGGCTGCAAGAAGAACTAGCCAATACGACCCAAGACACCGCTGATATGGCGCATGCTTTGGGTATGGCAAAATCACTACCGGGCATTCCTGAAACATTGACCGAAGATGGTGAGCAACCTTTCGAAGGCATTATTCTTGGCCAGTATCTTTCCCGGCCATTAGACATGGCTCAAGCGCTATCCACTTTGGCCAATGAAGGCGTCTATCACAAGGCTCACTTCGTGGAACGAGTTGAAAGTGCTGATGGCGAAATCCTCTACCAGCATGGTGACGATCCAGGCGAGCGTCGGGTAGCAGCTAATGTTGCAAACACAGTGATTGATGCAATGCTGCCGATTGCTAACTGGTCGGGATACAACGACTTAGCTGGAGGCCGTCAATCAGCTGCTAAGACGGGTACCACCCAGCTCGGTGATACCGGCTTGAACAAGGACGCTTGGATGATTGGTGCCACACCACAGCTAGCCACCGCGGTGTGGGTTGGCACTGACGACAATCAACCACTGCTCAACCAATGGGGTGCCAGCATGTATGGTGCTAACCTACCGGCTACTGTGTGGAAAGGCATTCAAGATGGCGCGCTAGAGGGTAAGGAATACCTGCAGTTCCCAACGCCAGAACCCATGGGATTCAGCAGGGGACGAGGTACCATCGGACCGGTGATCCCACAGACCACCGCACCGGCACCAGAAGCGGAGACACCTGAGTCTCCTGCCGCCCCACAAGATCCTCTGCAGCAGGTTCCCATGCCTACGGATCCGATCCAAGATGGAATAGACCTGCTAGAAGACCTAGGAGTTCCAGCCGGATTCTTCGGCTAGTTTCAACGGCCACCTGCTTCTGGTGGCCGTTTGTGTGTGAAATGAGAAAAGAGAATTGAAGTGAGAAAAAGGATCACAGCATGAGTATCAACATGCTGGTCACCATGGGCAGTGTTTTTATTGGATTTCTATTTTTTGGTGGAGCATTTGCCAGCTATATGTATCAGCGCCCACCAAAGCTGACATGGAGTCTATTTTGTGTGGCCTTGGTCTTTATCACGGTGATCCCAGTGATATTAGCGGTGACGGTAGCCACGAACCCATAAATCGACTTTTCCAAGGCATTGGGGTATGTTTGACAGGTTGCTGACGCAACGACCCTCCTGCCACACCCAATCGGGGTGCGGCCGAAACTACGAAAACAAAGACCATAGGAGGTGATGAGGTCCGTGCGTCACTACGAAGTCATGATCATTCTGGATCCTACCCAGGATGAACGCACTGTTGCCCCGTCCCTGGACAAGTTCCTCGAAATTGTCCGCAAGGAAAACGGCATTGTGGAAAAGGTTGACATCTGGGGGAAGCGTCGTCTCGCTTACCCAATCGCCAAGAAGGACGAAGGCATCTATGCTGTCGTCAATCTCAACTGCGAATCTGCCACCGTTCAAGAGCTTGACCGTGTTCTGAACCTGAACGACGGTGTTCTGCGTACCAAGGTTCTGCGCGACGATAAGTAATCCAAAGTTTTCGCCCACGATGTCGGGGGCGATGACTAAGGTGGCTTGTAGTAAGCACAACCATAAGCGTTAATGGATTAGAACAATTCGCGCTAACCCGGCAGAGATGAAAGGCTAAAGAACATGGCACAAGGCGATGTCAACATCACAATCGTCGGCAATATCGTTGCCGATCCCGAGCTACGCTTCACCCAAACTGGTGCAGCAGTGGCAACATTTCGAGTTGCATCCACTCCCCGTCGTTACGATTCCCAGACAAATCAGTGGGTCGATGGTGAGGCAATGTTCCTTTCCTGCAATATCTGGCGGCAAGCCGCAGAAAACGTCGCTGAAACCCTTACCAAAGGTATGCGAGTGATCGTCACAGGCAGGTTGCGTCAACGTTCGTACGAAACCCGTGAGGGGGAAAGGCGAACCGTGATGGAACTTGAGGTTGATGAGGTTGGTCCGTCTCTCCGCTATGCGACGGCCCAGGTCAATCGCAATCCTCGGGAAGGTGGTTTCCAAGGCGGCGGAGCTAGCGGCGGTTTTAGTGGCGGAAATCCCGGTGGCGGATTTAGCGGTAATGCCAATCGGGGCGGATTTGGCGGCGGCCAGCAACAACAAGCTGGCGGTCAGCAACAGCAGCAACAACCTGCTAACGACCCGTGGAGTAGCGCCCCACCAGCAGGTGGATTTGGCGGCGCAGACGATGAGCCACCGTTCTAATACAAGTGCCCTACAGCCTTTAACACAGATATCAAACTTTCTGGGATAATTCCCGGTATGAAAAACCACGAAAGGCAGGGATCATGAAGCTGATCCTCACCGCTGCCGTTGAGAACCTCGGTGTCGCTGGCGACATTGTTGAGGTTAAGAACGGTTACGGACGTAATTTCCTGCTTCCTCGCGGTCTGGCCATTGTTGCCACTCGCGGCGCTGAGAAGCAGATTGAAGGCATCAAGCGTGCCCAACAGGCTCGCGAGATCCGCGACCTCGACCATGCTCGTGAGGTCAAGGCACAGCTGGAGGCGCTGGAAGGCGTCACCATTGCGGTGCGCACCTCAGAGAAAGGCAAGATCTTCGGTTCGGTTTCTGCCGAAGATATCGTCGCAGCTGTTAAGACTGTCGGCGGCCCGAATTTGGACAAGCGGAGCATTGAACTGAAGAAGGGCTTGGTTAAGTCCACTGGCTCTTATTCGGTGAATGTGAAGCTGCACTCTGATATTGCAGGAACGGTGAACTTTGAGGTCGTTGCCGCTTAAATAAGTAAAGCAACGACGGTCTATTACAGACCCAACGACAACAGCATTTGGCACAACCAATTTTGGTTGTGCCTTTTTAATTGCCCGCCAGCTGCTCCAAACAAGCTGGACCAACCGGACACAACTGAGAATTAAACCAGCAGTCGAACGCCCAACATCAAGATGAACTTGAATCATCTACCAAAAAGTATCTGAGATTTTTCTAAGCTCGACTCCATTAGGCTGGGTGCTAAAACCAACAGTTTTAGCAGTTATGTTGCCCCTCAATTGTGGTCGATGGGCATGTTTGCCCCTATCTGTGGATAACGTGTGGAATAACTCTCGCAGGTGGGGGCTAGTTTTGCTAAAAAGTGGTGAAAATAGTCCTGTCAAACCAGCTGGTAATGTAGTTATCCACGGTTGTGACAGAAGTTATTCACAGTGGTTTAAACGCTTTTGACCTGCACTTTTGCTAAAATTTTAGGCTAAAATAGGGCAATTGAAACAGAGTTATCCACAGGTGTGGGGAAAACTGTTGGGGTTTATCCACAGGGCCTGTGGATAACTCTTTGTACGGGGTAAAAATTTATGGAAATAACACCCGTTTTTGAGCAATTGTTGAAGCGTCTAGTAAATTTTGGCCATCACTGTGGAAATTGGGGCTGAGTCATCAAGTTGCCGCCCAGCTTAAGGGGGTTTCTAGGGAAAAACTTATGAATTAAGGCAGTAGCAAGATCTGCTTCTCTAGGGTTGGGCATTAGCTAACAAGGCTGAGTAAGTTACGCTTTTGTAATTCATTTTCGGTGCTCAAGTGACAGATTGAGGTTATTGTTTATGGTGAAAAACTTTCCTGCATGTCTAACAGAGTGGGGTTAGTAATTTTAGGTAAAAGGAAAGTATATTAAATTGTTATGCAGCATGATTCGGATCTTGCCGATTCCCTCTTAACAGATATCAGTATCCCGTTAGAGGATTACGGCTTCTTAAGCAATCGGATCACTGCCGCCTTGGTATCCAGAGACGGCAGTGTGGACTGGTTTTGCCCTGTCGTAGATGGGGATGCACTTTTCACCGCAATCCTTGGCCAGAAAAAGCATGGCCGCTGGCAGCTAAGTGTGGTGGAAGGCTTGGTTGATAAGCGTTGGTATGACGGGGAAGACTTTCGGCTGCGCACCATTTGGCACGCCCCGAATGGTGTAGTAGAAATCGAGGACGAACTAGTTATTCGCGATAATCATTCTATTCTGCAGCGAAAAGCTCGCTGTGTGGCAGGTCTTGCCAAGGTTGCATTAGATTTCCGGCCTAGGGCCCAATATGGTGCCACCATCCCGTATATCGAGGAGGCTGGTGGGGGTCTGTGTATTGGGGGCGATCTTGTATTGAAGGGGCCACATTTAGCGCGAATTAGCCCCGGCGATTATTGGGGAAGCTATGACCTTAGCGAAGGGCAAGAGTTACGTTGGGAACTTGACTGTGGTGAGTTACCAGCGTACATCGATACCACCAAACAATTGGGGCGGGCACCGCGTCCCCAATCTAGTCAGGACCCACAACCGTGGGATGACTTGGTTCGTCGTTCCACTAGCGTGTTGGCCGCATTGAGTATGCCACACGGTGCGATCTTAGCCGCGCCTACTGCCTCATTGCCGGAAGACTTTGGTGGTGTGCGCAATTGGGACTACCGGTTCTGTTGGTTGCGTGATTCTGCCTTCACTATTGAGGCATTATTGCTTGCAGCAGAGCACGGTTGGGGTATAGCAATCGAAGAAGCTATTGATATAGCCACTCGTTGGCGTGAATGGCTGCACAAAAGTTGTGGTAGCAATGCCGAGCGCCTCCAAATCATGTATAGCGTCGATGGGGGTGGCGACCTTACTGAACGGATCCTAGCCCACTTACCCGGCTATGAACGCTCTATGCCGGTACGGGTAGGTAATGGTGCTGCTATGCAATACCAAGCCGATGTGGTCGGTGAGTTAATGCTGACTTTTGCTCAGATGCGACAGTTAGGTGTCCCAGAGACCGAGGAAACTTGGAATTTCCAACTGGGGTTGGTTAATTATTGTATTGCCAATTTGCTGCGGCGCGATCATGGAATCTGGGAAATGCGTGGGGAACGGCACTTCTTCACCCATGGTCGCGCCATGATGTGGGCGGTGTTCAATGAGGCTATTGTGGCCGTCGAAACGCAACCAGAACTTGATGGTGATCTGGATCGGTGGCGTGGATACCGTGAGCAACTCCGCACGGAGATTTTCGAGCAAGGCTTTAATGGAGAGCTGGGATACTTCACCCAGACCTATGAGACCACCGAGGTTGATGCTGCATTGCTGCAACTGCCGCAAATTGGATTGGTGGCAGCCAATGATCCTGCAATGATACGCACCACCGAGGCTATTGAAGAACAATTGATGGGTGAACACGGATTGGTGTACCGCTACCGGACCCATCATGGAGTGGACGGGCTATCTGGTACGGAATATCCTTTCCTTATTTGTAACTTCTGGCTAGTGGAGCAGTGGGCACGTAGCGGCCGCTATGATGATGCCCAGAATCTCATGGAGAAGTTGACTAGCTACGCCACTGATCTGGGGTTATTGGCCGAAGAATACGATCCAGAGCAGCAACGTCTGGCTGGAAATTTCCCACAAGCTTTCTCCCATATCGGTGCGATTCGAGCAGCCTCAGCCTTGGCTGAAGCCTAGCCTTGTGGGTTAAAATACAAAGATTGTGCTGATTAGAAAGTGGGGTAATGGGTTATGAGCACGGGTTTTT
Source organism: Corynebacterium sp. (assembly GCA_041854705.1). Classification (GTDB taxonomy): domain Bacteria; phylum Actinomycetota; class Actinomycetes; order Mycobacteriales; family Mycobacteriaceae; genus Corynebacterium. The sequence goes on along the minus strand of JBHACV010000076.1, from coordinate 12,402 downwards.
CTACGGCAAGCTTTGATGATTCCGACGATCTGCCCGTGCCTGAGCCGTCTTACGAGCCCGAGCCTCCGCAGGATTTCACCGATAACCGTAGCCGTAGACGATACGATGACAGCCGTAACCGTGGGCGGTACGACGACTTCCGTCAGCCCCCACATGATAATGAAGCTGAACAAGGGGTACTCGGAGCGATGCTGCTCAGCCCCAACACGGTGATTGAGATCATCGAAACCCTAGCTCCCGATGATTTCTATCGTCCAGCGCACCAATTAATCTATACCGCGATTATTGATCTATTCTCTGATAATAAAGAGATTGACCCTGTGATCGTGGCTGCTCGGTTAGATCGGAATAATGATTTAGAGCGAGTCGGCGGGGCTCCCTATCTACACACGCTTATTTCTTCGGTCCCCACTGCCGCAAATGCGCGTTATTATGCGGAGATCGTCGCCGAAAAGGCGATTCTCCGCAAGCTTGTCGACGCTGGCACTAGGGTGGTCCAACTCGGCTACGAAGGTACCGAAGGTGCGGAAGTTGATGCACTAATCGACATGGCGCAACAAGAAGTATTCGGCATTGCGCAGAAAAATAATGTCGAGGATTACTCTGTTCTGGCTGATCTCATCAAACCGACTATGGATGAATTGGATGCCATAGCGGTCCATGGTGGTTTAGCCCAAGGGGTTCCCACTGGTTTTCAAGATCTTGATGCCTTGACTAATGGGCTCCACGGTGGACAGATGATTATTGTTGCGGCTCGCCCAGGCGTGGGTAAATCCACCTTGGCATTAGATTTTGTTCGCTCCTGCAGCATTGCACATAATAAGGCCGCAGTGATTTTTTCCCTAGAAATGTCGAAAAGCGAAATTGTCATGCGCATGCTGTCTGCCGAAGCAGAAGTACGATTATCGGATATGCGTTCAGGTCGGCTGACCGAACAAGACTGGGGCAAATTAGTGACCACCATCGGTCAGATTGAACAGGCTCCGATCTTCATTGACGATTCAGCGACACTAACCATGATGGAAATTCGTTCCAAAGCGCGAAAATTAAAGCAAAAACACGATCTACAACTGGTTGTAGTGGATTATTTGCAGTTAATGAGTTCAGGTAAGAAAACCGAATCACGGCAGCAGGAGGTCTCGGAATTTTCGCGCCAACTCAAGCTATTGGCCAAAGAGCTAGATGTGCCCTTGGTTGCGATTTCGCAGCTCAACCGTGGACCAGAATCTCGCACCGATAAACGGCCACAGGTTGCCGACCTTCGTGAGTCAGGTTCACTGGAACAGGATGCTGACATGGTTATGTTGTTGTATCGGCCCGACAGCCAAGATAAAGATGACACCCGTGCTGGTGAAGCTGACATTATTTTGGCAAAACACCGTGGTGGGCCGATTGACACCGTGCAAGTCGCGCATCAGCTGCACTTCTCTCGGTTTAAAGATATGGCCCGCCAGATGTAGTGGTTAAGAAAGCACCTTACCGCGCTGTTCAGGTAATAGTAGGGTGGCTGCTGCAGCTAGGGCAAAAGCGGCACCGAAAAGCACAAACAAGGTAGAAGCGCCAGCAGCAGCCACAATTGGCGGCACAATCAGTGGCGCCATAATCGAGGCAAGACGACCAAAACCAGCGGCCGCGCCAGTTCCTCGACCGCGGATTGCCGTGGGATACAGTTCTGGCCCAATGGCATAGAGTGCGCCCCACGCTCCAAGGTTAAAAAATGACAGCAAGCAACCTGCGGTAATAATCAAAGCTTCGTTGTTAGCAAAGCCAAAAGCTGCGGCGGCAAAGGCAGAACCAATGAGGAAAACCGCGAGGGTTTTCTTTCTACCCCACACCTCAATGAGCCACGCGGCTGTGGCATAACCCGGCAACTGAGCGAGGGTAATAATCAAAGTGAACTGGAAACTTTTTACTAGGGTGAAACCATCGGCAACTAGTAAGGAGGGGATCCAAATGAAAGCACCGTAGTAGCTCAAATTAATGCAAAACCACATGATCCACAGTGCGACAGTGCGGCGTCGTAACGCAGGCGACCATAATGAGGTCTCACCGCTGAGGTGTTCAACTGGTGCAGGAGTAGGGTCAAAGTGCGTGGTATTAACCTCGGCTTCAAATGCAGCTACAATGCTTTCGGCTTCCTTATGGCGTCCCTTTGATTCCAAGAACCGTACTGATTCTGGCAATCCGAGTCGCACATACAGGGCATAAACCGCAGGCACACAACCAAGGACCAGCGCCCAGCGCCAACCATTATCACCAGCCGAGACCACAAAGCGGCCAATGAATGCCGCTGCAATCCACCCAAGTGCCCAGAAAGCCTCCAGAGCTACCACCATTCGCCCTCGGATAGCTCGTGGGGAAAATTCCGAAATAAGCGTAGAAGCTACTGGCAGTTCCGCTCCCAACCCAAGACCGACAATAAATCGCAGGATCATGAGTACTGCAAGTCCACCAGCCAATGCTGATGCGCCAGTGGCTATGCCATATACCAATAAAGTGGCAGCAAATACTTGACGACGCCCAAAGCGATCTGCCAATAAACCGCCGAAGGTAGCGCCCACCGCCATGCCAATAAAACCGGCTGAGGCCAACCAAGAAACTTGGTGGTCTGATAGTCCCCAATGGGAAATCAAAGCTGCCATGATGAAGGAAATGAGCCCTACATCCATAGCGTCCAATGCCCAGCCGATACCGGAACCAAAAAGCATGCGCTTGTGTTTGCTAGTCAGTGGTAGTTGATCGAGTCGTTCATTGCGGCTAAGGGTGGTCATAACGTCTCCTCACTCTTAGTGTGGAGAATACACCAAGTGGTGAGTTAATTCTACATGGGGCGAAAACTCCGGAGTCGTAGTGAGTTAGAAACTACAAAGACCGAGGAAAAGGCCATTGCGGCCCCCGCTAGCATAGGGTTAAGTAAACCAGCAGCTGCCACCGGAATTAACAGCACATTATAGGCAAAGGCCCAAAAAAGATTGCCCTTGATGGTTGCCAATGTTCGGCGTGATAGTTGTAAAGCATCTACTATGCCGCGGGGGTCATCATGCATCAATGTGATATCCGAAGCTTCGATGGCTACATCAGTACCAGCTCCCATTGCTATGCCCAGATCAGCTTGAGCCAAAGCGGCGGCGTCATTAATGCCATCGCCAACCATTGCTACCACTTCACCAGCTGCTTGAAGCTCGGCAATTTTATTAATTTTATCCGCAGGTAGTACACCTGCAATGACATGTTCTTTTTCAATGCCCACAGCTTGGCCGACTGTCTGGGCTGCCCCAGCATTATCGCCACTGAGCAGGATCGGTGTAAGTCCCATACCCTTCAGCTTGTTAATGGCTGCAGGAGAAGAATCTTTTACCGAATCCGAAACCGTAATCATTCCAGCCAGCTGGGAATCAATCCGAACACAAACAGCGGTCTTGCCTTGGGTTTCGGCTGCGGTGACTAATGCCTGGAAATCTGCTGGTTCATTACCATGCAATCGGCCGACTGTGACCTCATGGTTGTTAACTGTGCCAGAAACACCCCAACCAGCATTATTGCGGAACTCTGTGACTTCTGGAATGTCCTCAATGGCTGTGGCGATTGCCTGCGCAATTGGATGTTCTGAAGCAGATTCAACCGCTGCAGCAAGTTGCAATACTTCCGCCTCTGCATAATCACCATAAGGTATGACCTGGTCTAGTGACATTACTCCAGTGGTTAAAGTGCCTGTTTTATCGAGGACCACCGTGGTGATTTTCCGGGTATTCTCCAAAACCTCTGGGCCCTTGATGAGCAAACCTAGCTGGGCACCGCGGCCAGTGCCGACTAATAAGGCGGTGGGCGTCGCCAAGCCAAGTGCACAAGGACAAGCGATAATTAATACTGCGACAGCCGCGGTAAAGGCATCAGCTGTGGTGCCAGTAACTAGATGAATACCCAAGGTAATCAGCGACAATATAATTACTGTTGGCACAAAAAACTGCGAAATTCGATCAGCTAGTTTCTGTACAGGGGCCTTTTTGGTTTGGGCATCACTGACTAATGTGGCTATTTGCGCCAAGGTAGTATTAGTACCAGTTCGGGTAGCGCGAACGATTAGCCGACCCGAAGTGTTTAGTGTTGCACCAGTGACCATGCAGCCAGCAACCACCTCTACCGGTAATGATTCACCGGTCAGCATGGATTCATCAATGGCGGAAGCACCCTCTATAACTTCACCATCAGTGGCGACTTTTTCCCCAGGCCGAACTACAAAAGTATCGCCCACTGTAAGCTGTTCAATGGGGACCCGCTGTTCAGTGCCATTGCGTAGGAGGGTCACATCTTTGGCACCCATGTCTAATAATGCTTGCAATGCAGCTGAACTGCGACCTTTTGCCCGAGTTTCAAACCAGCGCCCAAGCAATAAGAAGACTGTGACCATTGCGGCGGATTCTAAATAAATCTGATCCATACCGTGCTCAGCATGTCCAGTGAAACTCATATGCATACGCATGTCATTAGCACCAGCATTGCCAAAAAATAATGCCCACACACTCCAGAAATAGGCGGCACCAGTACCCAGGCTAATGAGGGTATCCATGGTGAAAGAGCCATGCTTGAGATTGGCCCACGCCGCTTTATGGAATGGCCAGCCGCCCCAGAAAAATACTGGGCTGGTCAAGGCAAAACACAACCATTGCCAATTATTAAATTGCAACTGGTAGAACATGGACAGTACAAAGACTGGAATCGCCAAGAAAGCAGAGAGGATCAGTCGGTGTCGCAAATCGTCAGCATGTTCATCCCGAGCGCTAGCTGTGGTGGCGGGGTCGGTCTCGTTAGTGGGTTTGAGCTCAAAAGCGTCGTAGCCAGTATCTCGAATAATCTGAATGATTTTCTCAGAACTAATTAGCGCTGGATCAAAACTGACGTTCGCAGTTTCGGTAGCGAAATTGACCGTGGCTTCAACACCTTCTGACTTGTTGAGCTTGCGCTCAACTCGGCCAGAGCAAGAGGTACAGGTCATTCCTGTAACTCCAAAGGTAGTGGTTTTCATAGGCTAGCCTACGAGTTGGAATCCAGCCTCGTCGATAGCAGCAGCGATCTCAGCATCGCTAAAACCCTCACCAGTCACGGTGACGGTCCCAGCTTGCAGATCGACTTCTACCCCCTGAGTGCCAGGTACCTTATTGATTTCGTTGGTAACCGATTGCACGCAGTGCTGACAGCTCATTCCTTCGACGGTATAAGTCTTGGTCATGGTGATCCTTAAGTCATCTAAGGGATATTGATGGTGTTGATAATACTCATCTTTGAGGTAAGCGCAATCGTAAAAACCTTACTTAAGCCGTTGGGAATAATACCGGTACCGATTAGTGTTAAAGAATAAGTAAGTCGAAAAATCTTGAAGGAGCTTGACTAGATGGCATATGTGGACCTGACCGAAGATACCTTTGAAAGCACTGTTACTCAGGATGGCATCGTTATCGTTGATTTCTGGGCAGACTGGTGCGGGCCATGTAAGCGGTTTGCCCCAGTCTTTGAAAAGGCCTCAGAGAAACATACCGATATTGTTTTTGCCAAAGTTGATACTGAAGCAAATCAAGGCTTAGCTGCTGCACTTCAGATCATGTCGATCCCTACAATCATGGTCTTCCGAGATGGCATCCTAGTTTTCCGGGAATCTGCCGCTCTACCCGCAGCGGCGCTCGAGGATCTACTTACCCAAGTCAAAGGTTTGGATATGGATGAGGTTCGCCAACAGGTAGCAGAGAAGCAGAAATAACCTCTAAACCCCCAGTCGAAAGATTGGGGGTTTTTCTGTGGTGATTAATAATCCCCGCAGCGTCTAGCGAGTGTTCTGTCTTTATTATGGACTAAGGTGGAGTGGGAAACTCCTGCATTGTTACTTTAAGCGAAAGGTAGTAACACAATGTCAAAGAATCCTTTTGTCAAGGGTTGGAAGTATCTGACTGCTGCAGTAGATCAGCAAATTGACGAAAATGCCGATCCCAAGGTCCTTATCCACCAAGCTGTGGAAAGTGCAAAACGGCAACACCAGGAGATCAATACTCAAGCAGCGGCTGTAATTGGTAATAAAAATCAATTAGAGATGAAGCTGAATCGCCTACTTAAAGACCAAGAATCCTTATCGGATAAGGCGCGTCAAGCACTGCTTCTCGCCGACAAAGCAGCTGCTCAGGGTGAGACCACCAAATCGCAGGAATTTAGCTCCACTGCAGAGATCTATGCGACTCAGTTGGTGGCCATCGAGCAAGAGCTAGAAGAAACTAAAACCTTGTATGCGCAAGCATCGCAGAATGCGCAACAGGCCAAGACTCAAGTGCAACAGTCTGAAGCTCGACTGAAACAACAACTAGCAGAAGCGGATCAGCTGCTACAGCAGGCTAATCAAGCGAAGATGCAGGAAACTGCGACTAGGGCAATGGATCACATGAGTGAGATCACCCCAGATCGAAACGTCCCAACTCTTGATGATGTCCGTGCCAAGATTGAGTCCCGTTACGCCAATGCGATGGGTGCCCAAGAGCTGATGGAAAACTCGGTTGGGGATCGACTTGCAGAGATTGAGTCGGCTGGTGTCGACATGAAGGCCTCGGCTCGACTGGAAGAGATTCGGGCCCAAATGCGAAGTGGCAATCAGCTAGAAGCTAAGCAGGAGACGCCAGCTGAGCTTCCAACTGCAGAACCTGCACCGAGTGTAAGTGATGCTACCGATCAAGCTGCTGATAGCGCACCAACCACCCACTCGCGACATGGTGCAGCAGATGTAGAAACCGATGTGTCTTCATCAAATTCGAATGCCCATGAGAAAGTGGATGTTGATATTGAAGATGTCAACATCGAAGATGCTGAAGTTCAAGAGAATCCCTTTAAGCCATAATGAACAATTCTTTGTCAGCGAGAAACCGTGTGCTTTTGACATTGATGCTTGTTCAGGTTGCTATCGGTTTCACGGTTTCGGCAGTCCCCATTATAGGAGGATTGCTAATGGCCGAGCAATCAAGTGTAATGTGGGCTGGATCAGCGGAGGCTTTAGCCACCATTGGGGCTGCGATTTTTGCAATACCTCTCGCTCGGCTTGCCGAACGTCGAGGGCGTCGATCTGCATTGTCATTTGGCATGTTAGTAGGAGCAGCAGGTGTTGGGGCAATACTATTAGCACAACTAGTTGGGGCAACAATACTATATACACAACTATGGATGAATCTATTATCGCTAATAGGATTTGTCTTGTTAGGTGCTGGAGCAGCTGTTGGTCTGCAATCTCGGTTTGCGATTATAGATTTTGGCCCGTCAGAATTTCGTGGCAGGGATCTATCACTGGTGATGTGGACAACTGCAATCGGTGTAGTCGCTGGTTTCGTTCTTTTACTGAGGCTGGATAATGATTTCGGTGTGTGCGTAAGTGTCTTAGTTGTGCAGTTGTTTGCTGCCATTGTGATTTCGGTGGGGATGCCTGAAATAACAATTACAGAGCGACAGCAAACTCGACGTAAGCAGTATATAAGGGTACCGCCGCGGGCTGGCGCCTCGATTAGTTCTCTTGCGGTAATCCATATGGCAGTGGCGCCTCTAATGTCTATAGTTTGGATAAGGCTGGGCAATGTTGAGATTTTATCAGATTTTCCGATAATTGTATTTTCTTTTTATTCAGTAAGCATGTATATCCTTGCACCATTGTTTGGTATTGTGTCTGACCGTATTGGTCGTATCCCAGTACTTAAGTTGGGCTATGGACTAGTTCTTGCTTCTATTGTATTGCTTGTCATTGCCGCAGATAGTTATCAAATTATAGTTGTTTGCTTGATATTGCTTGGACTGGGTTGGTCTGCGGCAATAGTGGCTTCTAGTGTTCTAGTAGTTGATTCGGCACCTATGGAAGATCGTATAGCCGTTCAAGGCCGCTCTGACATGATTATGAATATTGCTTCTATCTGTGGTGCTGTGGTAGCCGGACTGATAGGTACCTTTACAGGTACCTTTGTGGGAGTGGCAGTCCCTGCTAGTGGAATGGCTGTGCTTTTGGTGCTTACCCTTGTTTTGGTGCTACCAGTCCTTAATCGAAATTATTAAGCAGGATTCCTCGGATTCCAGAATGGAAACCATCACGGAGATTTACTCGTTGAATCTCCGTCAAGGTGTATTCGTGCAAAGTTTCGCAAGCAAATTGCAGCAGTGGCCGGTCGATCTCCGGCGGTAAGCCGCCACCGGATAGTAGGTGGGCCGAATCGCGTTGATCGGAGTTGGCTGCATTTTCGTACCACCAAATGGCATATTGTTGCCCAACATCAAAAGGGGTTAAGAATCCAGCAGAAGTCCATACCTCATTTGGTAGGGGAACATAGCGTGAACGGAGTTTACGGCGCGGAGCCATCATAGAAGGATTGGGTGCCGGACGCTTTAGCGGTGCATCTGCTGGTGATGGTGTGGGTTTGGTCGAATGCTTTTCTGATGGTGCAGGTTGTGTGCCCTCTGCCTGTTCTGCTGGTGCCGACTTTGTGGCTGCTGACTCCTGCGTTTCATTACATTGAGCGATCACATCGTCATCACGTTCATCTTCACTTAGTGCTGGTTCGCCAGGTCGAATCGAGCGTTCGGGGGCAACAGTTTCTTCACCGTTACCACTAGCCACTGTGGGTATTGGCCCCTCCAATACCTGAAGTTGCATGCAATCGGTAAAGTCTTCACGTGGATCCAAAATAATGGTGGAATCGCAAGCATGTCGCAAAGCTGAGGACATAGAGTCCCAGCCAAAGCCGTAGAGATGTACTCGGATGCCAGCGTTAACTGCTTCTTGGACACCTGGAATCATATCGGCGTCGCCAGAAACAAGGACGATATCGGTGCAATCGCGGCGTACTCCAGCCAATACCATGTCTGCGACTAGTCGTGTGTCAACGGCTTTTTGCGTGCGGCGTTCCCCCCATTCAATTAACTGACCAGCTCGTAATTGGACTCCATTGCAGGTACGAAGCGCCCGTTGGTAGCGATGTGGGCCGGTTTCTGGAATGCCGTCATACCAAAACTGGCGATGTACGGGCTGGCCAAATTGGGATTCCACCATTTTTTCCAGCACATGGACAACTTCTGGTAGATCAATTTCTAACTGTGCGCGAGCGCCAATTTCCCAAGAGTTATAGAAGCTTGCCAATAGGTAAGAAGTATCGACGAAAATATGTGTGCGTTCAAGCATGGCCCCTGTTATTTCTTTCATTTCTAATTTTTCTAAAGGTTATTACTACTTTCAAGGATGCCCGAAAACCGGACCTAAGTCGATTTTAACGCCAAAGGTGCTGCTTACGGGCATAGACGGGCCTAGTGATTGTGACTTTCATGTTGCATGATATTAAAGTTAGTTATATGGTTAGTTACACAGGTAACCAACTAACTAAGATTGAGAGGCGGGAAGGAGGCCGGGAATGGATGACACAACTGCACCATTATTTCGACAAATCGCTGCACTGCTAGAAGATTCCATCGTCGATGGCTCCTTAAAGATTGGCGAGCGGGCGCCCTCGACGAATGAGCTCGCTGCCTTCCATGCCATTAACCCCGCCACAGCACGTAAAGGCTTGGCTTTGCTGGTGGAAGCTGGAATCTTGGAAAAGCGAAGGGGGTTGGGAATGTTTGTCACTGAGTCGGCGCGTGAAACCATTCTCAAACGACGCCGAGATGACTTCGCGGCTAACTACCTAGCTCCGCTGATAGATGAAGCAGTCAAACTCGACCTTAGCCGGAATGAATTGCATGACTTGCTGGAAAAAGTTGCCGAGAGTCGAGGGCTCTACACATGATTGGCATTTTGCCCTACTGTAGTCGCGTTTTCTCCATGTGCCCTTAGCTCAAACTCTTGAAAGAACAATCTGAAAAGGAATACAAACATGTCAACAGTGGTATCTGCTACCAATTTTTCGGTTGGGTACGGACCAGAAACCAAAGTGATCGAGCGAATTTCCTTCGAACTTGGCGCAGGACAGATACACGGACTGGTTGGAACAAACGGTACCGGTAAGACCACTCTACTAAGGACTATTGCAGGTCAACTGCCTTATAGCGGTGATCTCACAGTGTTTGGTCACGATCCGTTCGACAATCTTGCCGTGATGGACCACACCATCTTGATGGGAATCGATTCTCCATTTCCAGCGAGTTGGTCAGTGAAAAAGATCCTGAAAATCGCGGCCTCTAGGTGGGAAACTTGGGATCAGCACCAAGCTGATGAATTACTTCGCACTTTCAGCATTGATCCTGATAAGCGCTATGGCAAACTTTCTAGGGGGCAACGTTCTGCTGTGGGGATCATTGTGGCGTTGGCTTCTGGCTGCCAACTCGTCCTCCTTGATGTGCCCTACCTTGGCCTTGATGTGGAAAAGCGCAAAGAGTTCTATCGACTCATCGCTGCAGTAACCAGTCAGACCATCGTAATCTCCACCCACCACCTTAATGAGGTCTCGAACTTACTGGATACCATTTTGCTTATCGACGGCCCCAACACCGTGCTAGCTGGAGATATTGATGATATTACAGAAACCATTCTCGAACTCATTGGTTCGGTGGAATCTGTTCAGCAAGTATTGAGCAAACTACAACTAGACAATGCAGTGGTTTTTCGTGAAGACCAAGCTGGAGTTCTCAAAGTCATTGTGGATCTGCGTCAGCACCGCGATCTTATCGACGAGGTGTTCCAAACAGCCCCAGTCTGTGGAGTCAAGGCGAAAGAAAGCACTCTGGAAAATGCTGTGCTGGCAGTGACTGGACGAGGAAAATAGCCATGCAGTAGGTCGGCATTTTTATCTGCTTCTGTTTGTACCGAAGTTGTAGGACCACATAACAGCCCACCTTAAAACAATCAGTGTCTGGTCGATTCGGTAATAACGCTTCCTTTTCATCATAGGTACAGCGGTGTTCATCACGGGTACGGCGGTCATGATTGCCAAGGATTGCCCAGCCAATTAACCACAAGGTTTGGGTGATCGATTCTCAGTAGCAGGTTAAAAGCGTGGCTCACGATAAAAACAAAACGTTAAGGAGATCAAAGACATGACCATTATGGCAGAAAAACCTAGGACTGCTTCCCACATTTCTCCAAGCATTGCATATAAGCGTGCAGATATAGCATTTATCATTGTGATCTTCTGCGCTAGTGCAACATCAGGCAGTTGGATTTTAGGCATATTTTGTACCGTGTCAACTGCGGTTCTGACTACAAGCATGATGCCAGACATCAGTCGCTATCAGACCTATGGCGCAGATTTTAAGCAATGGCGACGACATGGGTATATCAAATTGGTACTCATCATCGCGGCACAAGTAAGTGTCCTAGGACTTGGCTGGCTTTTAAAAAGCGAATTGAATATTGGCGCTTGGTTAGTTCAGGTCTTTATAGCCATAGTCACTGTTATATATATGACGCAACGCGGCAAATTTGAAAAGCGTCGAATGGATAGCTTTGCCAAAAAAGAACATCACTCTGGCTGGTCTTGGGAAAAGTTTGCCCCACGAAGTAGCAATGCCAAAGGAGCAGTGCTTTGGTCTCATGCACGAATCGCTGTCCTCGCCATTCTGATCTTTTGGCTCTTGTTTTGGCTATGCGCTGGAATTATGGCAGTAGTAAACAATGACGTATGGGTTGATTTTGTCATCGTGGGTGGATCTTCCGGAGCCATAGTTGGTGCTACAGTTTCCGGAATCTTAATCGGGGCTGAATCACCAAACCGAGTGCTGGGAAAGTGGCTACTTTATGGTGGCAAGCGGAAAACTTGGGCGTGGGCAACAATCCTTAGTTATGCACTTCCCGGTATCTTATTTACCGCATGGGGCGTGGTATTTGTCTGGAGTTTCCTCCGCATATTAATAGCAAAAGATTTCAATCCTTGGGGTGTGCTAGGTCTTATGGAGGCAAACTGGTTTTATATCATGATGGTGTGGTTGTTATTGCCGCTGAAAGAGATTTGGACTGCCTCAACCAAACACACGTGGTATCTGCCAATCACTTACCTATGCGTTGTGGTTATTGCGATTATGCTTGCCATCGCTCGTGTGGTGTTTTTTGGCATGCAAGTCCTATTGGGGATGACCATCTTTGGATTATGGGCGCTGGACTTTTATCAACGATCGAAAACCATGACACCAAAGTATCCAGAGATCTAAGTACTGTCATGAATCGCAGGAATATATAGAATGCGCTATGCATGCTCTGCTTGGCGTTAGCAGGTATCTGTAGCTATGGATATTTTTATGGCTTGACCTGTGGGTTTGTGTGTTTGTGTGGGGGTGTGTAGTGTTATGTGGGCTGCTGCGGCGGGGGCATGGGTTTGTGCTTGTGTTTGTTGTTGTGGTGGGTGTTGTTTGAGAACTCGATAGTGTGTTGTTTTTTGTTTTTTGGTTTTTGTTTGGTGGCTGACAAGGTTT
>JBHACV010000075.1:0-13815 GCA_041854705.1 Corynebacterium sp. | reverse complement strand
ATTTGGTTCTCTCGAATCGATCGGAGTCGAGTCATTGGAATGGTAGCTGCGGCAAGTTTTCTTGTTTCTCGCCACCGAGCTTTCGGTCCGAAAGAGGCAAAACCGGCAGCTCGATCCCAACAAGCATCCAATTCTGTCAGCAGGTCGTAGATTTTTTCACCGGGAATATTTCGGTGGATTAGCACCTTCGGCAGACGTTCAGCGATCTCTGAGGGGCGGTCAATGGCAAAAGGGTGCCACGTTAAAGTCAAGGACTGGGGTCCAGTAGCGTCGAGCAGAATCCACGTAGCTAGTCTGCCGATTTCATCGCAGGTGCCTTCGATGAAAAACCCACCAGGGGCCAACCGGGAGCACACTAATTCCCAGGCATCTAAGACTTGGGAAACATCGTATTGACGCAGTACATTGAAAGCGCGCACTAAGTGTGGGCGGTAACCTGCGAGTTCGAAGCCCCCCATTTCAAACCGCACGCCTTCACGAGGCGGCAGCACCCGTGCTGGGTCGATTTCTAATCCCACTACCTCCACATGTGGATTAATTTGGCGCAGCCACCAAGCCCATTCGCAGGTGGTGGTGTGGCTAGCACCATAGCCAACATCGATCGCCAAGGGGGTTGAAGTGGTGATGATACGTCGTAATGTGGGGTTGTGAAAAACCCACCGGTCGCAGCGTCGCAGCCGGTTGTGACCAGTGGTGCCGCGAGTGATGATTCCGATGGGTTTAGTGCCTAGTGAGCGAAAATCAGCGCGTTTATTATGCTCCCGCATTTAGAGGTTGGCAGTGATCCATTCTTCGGTGAGTTTACCTTCATTGGCGAAAAGCTCTCCAAGTGCCTCGGCAACCTTAGGTTCAATGGCTGGACCCATGAAGGGAATATCTACTTTGACCTCGTTGTCGTAGCTCAAAGTAGTGGTATCACCAGCAGAGCCGAGGACGATATTTCCCTTGAAATCCACGGGAGTACCTTTGACGTCGGCAGTGTAGGACAGCTGAGCAGCATTATCAGCAAGAGCGCCCACAGTGACTACACGCTTGACCTTTAGCGATTGAGAAATCATAGCGCGAACTGCCTCAGGCAGGATGTCCAGTGGTAGTACTTCATATAAAGTGGCAACCGCACCACCATCAGCAGCAGTGAACTCGTGGACTTGGCCCGGTTCAGGTGACAACGTGGCGGTGATGTGAGCCCAGTAGTCTTGATTGGTCAGGGCAGAGTGTACCTTCTCAACAGGGTGGTTAATGGTTACGGTGTTTGCGCTACGTGAAGTCATGCATACAGACTACCCTTAAGAGGGTGAGTATGCCCATTGCTGAATTAATTGCACGCCTTGCCGAGCGCGAAGACATAATTACCGACTCTGCTGATTTCGCCAGCATGACCACCCTCCACCTCGGCGGAACTCCTTTAGCAACACTGCGTTGTCAAAGTCGCGACGCTGTTTGTGAAGCCGTTAAGCTTCTCGACGCCCACAGCATTCCGCTGCTCATCGTCGGTGGTGGATCCAACCTTGTAATCGCCGATGGTCCAGTTGACGTAGTGGCTGTGGTCATCGATTGTGACGAAGTGACCCTTTCCATTGATGGCGCGGTCGAAGCTGAAGCCGGTGCCGTTTGGGACGATGTGGTTGCGCTTACCGTTGATGCCAAACTAGGGGGGATCGAGTGCTTATCAGGTATCCCTGGTTCTGCCGGTGCCACCCCAGTGCAAAACGTGGGGGCTTATGGTGCAGAAATCGCTGATGTCTTGCAAGAAGTTGAACTGTATCACCGTGATTCCGGCCAGCGGGAATGGGTTAATGTGAGCACATTAGATTTGGCCTATCGGCACTCTAATCTGAAATTTACTAACCGGGCAGTGGTACTAGCAATCAGGTTACAGCTGACAACCGATGGTCTCTCCGCACCACTACGATTTGGAGAACTAGCCCATAAACTTGGTGGCGCAGGTCGGCAACCAGTTGCACAGGTCCGAGAAGCAGTTCTAGAGCTCCGTCGTGGTAAAGGCATGGTATACGACGAAACCGATCATGACACGTGGTCCGCAGGTAGCTTCTTTACTAATCCGATTGTGGATACCGCAGTAGCAGATACTGTGCGAGCAGTTGTAGAACAGCTCGGAGGCAGTGAAGAAGCAGCAGCCATGCCTTGCTTTGATGCAGGTGATGGCAAGAAGAAACTTTCAGCTGCTTGGCTGATTGATCGTGCAGGTTACAGCAAAGGCTATCCAGGGGATGGTCCAGCTCGGTTATCAACCAAACACACCCTTGCGCTGACCAATCGCGGCGGGGCAACCACCGATGATTTGGTGGCACTCGCCCGTGATATTCGCGATGGAGTGCGCGCAAAGTTTGGGGTCACACTGGTACCTGAGCCTGTGTGGATTGGGGTGAGCATTGACGAGTAAGCTTACCGGCTGCAGATTAGCGTCCCACAAGCTTACTCGTTACCACCCCTCAGGAAACTGCTCCAAGGCTTCAAAGGCGGCCATCGATGGAGCAAATTCCAATAATGGATCATTATTCCCATCGTGTTCCCAGAAGTAAATGGTTTCTTTCCCGGGCAGCAAAATAAAATAATTGCCTTCACCATCTGCACCAATG
Source organism: Corynebacterium sp. (assembly GCA_041854705.1). Taxonomy (GTDB): domain Bacteria; phylum Actinomycetota; class Actinomycetes; order Mycobacteriales; family Mycobacteriaceae; genus Corynebacterium. The sequence continues at coordinate 11,215 of JBHACV010000075.1, read as the reverse complement.
GCTAATGCCTCATGTGGAAAGCTTGGCCAGTCGTGGGCATCTAGCTGACTGGCCACAAGCAGGCTGTTCGTCGTGGTTTGCGCGGTGGGGTCGTCGAAAAGTGAGAAGAAGGAGAATTCAAACATCTGCTCCGTATCAGCGGGAATTTCTACTAAACCACCATTGGTGCGCAGCAAAAACTCCCGATAACTTGGGGGAAAGACGAATCCCAAATCGGTCTCTGCCTGAACAAGCAGTGACTCGTGAGCAGGCAAGACTATTTTCCTTTCTGCTCCATTAAAATCTCCTGCACCTCACGGCGGCGAATCTTGCCTAGCTGATCGCGAGGCAAATCTTCGAAGTGATAGAAGGTACGTGGAACCTTGTATCGGGTCAGACGCTCCCGACAGTAATTTTTCAATCCTTCAGGATCAAGCGCAGCGCCTTGGGTAAGGGTGATGGCGGCAACAACAGACTCAGAGCCATCACCTCGGGGAAGGCCAACCACAGCACAGCCCTGCACATCCCGGTGAGACTGCAACACTTCTTCGACCTCTACTGGGTAGACATTGAACCCGCCAGTAATAATGACCTCTTTGATGCGGGCGACTAGCCGAATGAAGCCATCTTCTTCCATGACTCCCACATCGCCAGTGCGATACCAGTCCTTATGGAAACTAGCCTCGGTTGCCTCAGGATTATTGAGGTAACCAGCGAAAACCTGTGGGCCACGGACCAGAACTTCGCCTTCATGCCCATCAGGGACAGTCTCGTCAAGGTTCTCAGGATTGCCAATGCGTACCTCAGTGTCGGGGAATGGAACACCAACATAACCTGGGCGTCGATTAGCATTCATGGGATTACCCACAATGATTGGTGAGGTCTCAGTCAAGCCGTAGCCTTCCACCAATAAACCACCCGTGAGCTTTTCCCACTGTTCGACCGTGGGCACCGGTAGGGTGGAGGCGCCAGAGAAGGAATTACGGGCCCCACCAATGGAAATACCATCTTTCTGTGCCGCCTCGACAATCTTTTGGTACAACGTTGGCACACCTGGAACCCAAGTAGGAGTACGTTTTTTCATGATCTGCATAACCAATGGAATCTGCGGCGCTGGCAGCAACGTGATCTCTGCGCCCACAAAGACCGCAAGATTAAGCACAATAGTCAAACCATAGGCATGGAAAAACGGCAGTGCGCCAAGCATACGCTCTTCCTGGTCACCAAGGCCTTTGACCCATGCCTTACCTTGAAGAAGATTGGCGAACAACCCACCATGGGTTAACTGGGCTCCCTTTGGAGCACCAGTGGTGCCAGAGGTATAAAGAATTACCGCCACCGATTCCTTGGTTACCTCAATACAGGACACAACATCATCACCATTACCACCCAAGGCGGAACCGATGAGCACATCCCATGGAATAGAATGCGGCGCCGGACCAGTTAGCGCCTCACGCCGCTTAGCAATCATGGGCAGCGGCAAGGACAGTAAGAACTGCTTAGAGCGCGGCATTGCGTCAATCATATTTACCGACACAATGGTTTCCAATGGGGTGGTACGCCGTAATTTCTCCAAAGTGCTGGCAGCCTTGTTCCACACAATAGCCACCCGAGCAGCATGATCTTTGAAGGGGCCTTCCAGCTCATGGGCGGTGTAGAGCGGATTATGCTCGACCACAATGGCACCCAACTTGAGCACCGCGAAATAAGCAGCTACATGTTGTGGGCAGTTCGGCAAAATGATGGCCACCCGATCGCCTGGACGCACACCAAGTGCCCGCAAGCCCGCGGCAGCAGAGCGTACCTGTTTGTCTAGGTCACCATAAGTTTGAGTACGGCCAAAAAAGTAAGTGGCAACTTTATCAGCATTAATAGCAAGGTTATTGTCATAAACATCCAAGAGCGTGGTGTCGCCGTAGTCCAAACTATGTGGGGTCCACTCGCCGTAGTAATCCAACCAAGCTTTGGTTTCCGATGCCGACATGCATGATTCCTTTTTTTCGTCTTGTGAGCGTCTTTAAAGACACAGGATATTAGTTGAGCATACCGCAAAAACATGAGGGTTTCCTCAATGTTGTTAAGATTATCGCTATGCGGATTGCCATGATCTCTATGCACACCTCCCCACTGCAACAACCAGGCATTGGCGACGCGGGTGGAATGAACGTCTACATCCTCAATGTGGCAAAACATCTTGCGAAACAAGGAATCGTGGTCGATGTCTTCACCCGAGCAACTCGACCCAGCCAAGGTGACATTGTTGAGGTCACTCCAGGACTCAGAGTTATCAATATTGTTGCTGGCCCCTACGAGGGACTAGTCAAAGAAGAACTCTCTACCCAGCTGGCTGCCTTTGCCGGAGGCGTAATTCAATTCGTGAAATGCAACCAGATCACCTACGACATTATTCACTCCCACTACTGGTTATCCGGGCAAATCGGGTGGTTACTACGCGATATTTGGGAAATCCCCTTAGTACACACCGCGCATACCCTCGCAGCGGTAAAAAATCACCACCTTGCTCCGACAGATACCCCAGAAACTGAGGCCCGACGCATCTGCGAACAACAACTAGTTGATAACGCCGACATTTTAGTGGTCAATACCCTAGAAGAAACCAAAGACCTAGTTCAGTACTATGACGCCATCGAAGAGAAAATCATGGTGATGGCACCCGGAACCGACATTGAATTATTCACCCCTGGTACCGAACGTAATACCGAAAAAGCGCGCCGGGAATTAGGCATACCACTCAACGCGCAGGTAGTGGCTTTTGTCGGACGAATGCAGGAATTCAAGGGACCGCAGGTGCTCATTCGTGCAGTTGGTGAGCTATTTAAACGTGATCCCCAGCGCAATCTTTATGTGCTCATGTGTGGTGGCGCGTCAGGCGCGGCAACTTCTATGGAAAGCTACCGCACCCTAGCCAAACAAGTCGGGGCGGAACGTCGGATTCGGTTCTTGGAACCGCGACCACCCTCGGAATTAGTCAGCATCTATCGTGCCGCCGATATTGTGGCTGTTCCCAGCTTCAATGAATCCTTTGGCTTGGTGGCCATTGAAGCCCAAGCCGCTGGGACCCCAGTGATCGCAGCGCGAACCGGCGGCTTGCCCATAGCGGTAGCCGAAGGCGACACCGGTATTTTGGTGGATACCCACGACCCCAATGAGTGGGCAGATGCACTAGCACAATTACTTGACGACGATGACACCCGCATGCGCATGTCCCAAGATGCAGTATCCCACGCAGCCCGATTTTCCTGGGCTTCTTCAGCGAATCGATTGGCAGAAATTTATTCAGAAGTATTGAGCAAACCCCTGATCGATTGCCCACTGCGCCGAGCAGCAGGTTAGGCCAAGTCAGTAACTTAGTACCGTAATCCTAAAATTAACCAGCGATGAGCTGGGTGATGCGTCGTGCCACCCGTGACGGTACTAACTTGCGGGAGAAGTATAAGAGTTTATCAGTAGGGGAGACCCCATAATGCACTCGGCCCCGTTGCCAGCGATTGTCAGGATGAGTCGCCCGCCAGATTGTATCAGCGACTTGTTCTGGAGTAATACGCACCCCAAGACGTTTAACAGAGACAGCATCGTTTTGCGCCAAGGTGGTTTTCGCCCATAACGGCCACATTGCGATTACCCGAATCTTGTCTTTACGCCACTCCAAGCTCAGCGACTCACTCAGGCCAACAACATAAAACTTTGAGGCAGAGTAGGTAGCAATTCCAGGTTGACCATAAATCGCCGAGGCCGAGGCCATATTCACTAGAGTAGAGCCTTGACGGAGGTACTTTTTAGCGGCTTGTGCCCCGAGGGTAATACCAAGGCAATTGACATTGATTTGGGTTGCCACATCTGCTGGGGCCAACCCAGCAAGAGCACCAGCGATCAGTACTCCAGCGTTATTATCCACAATATCGATAGTGCCGTCAGTGTGACTGGCGAAATCTGCCAGCGCCGCCTCCCAAGATGCAGCATCAGTGACATCAAGGTGTCCTTTAATAAGATTGGGATGATCGTAATCCACCTCGGCGATGTCATAGGCACCAACAGTCCAGTTTTCAAGCAAAAAGCGTTCAGCCACCGCCTTGCCAATGCCAGCAGCGGCTCCAGAAATAAAAATGGAAGGCATATCTCTAGTTTAGGCAGGAGTGCGGTTTGGCGGCTTTTGCACCATGTTGACAGTATATTGACATGTCCATGGTGGGTTAGTTGTGCTGGCTTGGTAGGAGTACTGAAAAGCTTAAGCTTGTTTCAGTTTGCCAGCAGGCACGAGCAGGCCAAACCTGCTGGTGTAGTGTGGTGCACAATGAGCAATCCTTATCTTGGTCCAGCAGGAAATTACATTCCGCCAACTCTACCGCCACCATCAGCTGATATTAGGGGCCTTGAGGAGTTAATCGGAGCGGAAATACCCACCCCAGAAGCATTTCTGGTGATTGCCCCACAGCCAGTCCGCGAGCTTGATCTGCAATGCCGCGACAAAAACATCGTGATCAGCTTTGGGATTGACGGTGTCGCTGGCAATATTTATGGGTATAACTGCACTGAAAAGGGGATGGATCCGCTGCACTCACCCAAGTACAGCTATCTTGGTACAGTCGAGGATATTAGGGAAGCGCAACGCTCCATGAGCGTAGACCAACCAATTGGCCTTGGGTTTAATCCAGTACCAGGACACATGCTTAGCGTAGTGCAAGAAACCAGCAGTGTAGTAACTGTGTTGAATCAAGTATCAGAAACTGAAGCGATTTTTATGCACTTGTACAGAGTGACAGATCCTAAAGCGTTTCTGGTGGAAAAAGGCTTTGCCCAATAGCAGGCAGATACTGCTTAGGGCTTTCTGATTGAATGGTGGACATAGGAGTCTGAAATGAGTATTGATGTTATTGATCCCCGCACCGGAACTACAATCGCCTCGGTACCTGCCCACACCATAGAAGAAACCAAGCAAGCGATCGATCGAGCTCGCCAAATACAAAAAGACTGGGCCCTAAAACCAGTGGCAGAGCGAGCGGCAATCGCCATGAAGATTCATGATGCCATCTTGAAAGAGCAAGGCACATTGCTCGACATTATCCAAGCCGAAACTGGCAAAAACCGTGCCTCAGCCTTTGATGAAATTATGGAAGCTGCGATTACCGCAAGGTATTACGCTCGGCGGGCCCCGAAACTACTTACAACACAAGCAAAAAAGGGCGCCCTACCAATCCTGACCAAAACTCGGGTCGATCACGTACCTAAAGGTGTAGTGGGCATTATCTCACCCTGGAACTATCCCCTGACCTTGACTATTTCTGATGCATTACCTGCACTGATCGCGGGTAATGCAGTGGTACTCAAACCTGATTCCCAAACTCCACTCACCGCACTAGCCGCCCAGAAAATCGCCCATGCCGCAGGCATCCCGACAAACATCTACCAAGTAATGACCGGCACTGGGGCAGTAGTCGGTACCACAATTGCTGAGAATGCGGACTACCTCATGTTCACCGGCTCAACCGCTACCGGTCGTACCCTAGCCGAGATCGCAGGTCGTCAGCTAATTGGCTTCTCCGCGGAACTCGGTGGCAAAAACCCCATGATTATCACGGAGGATGCATCAATCGAAAAAGCAGTACGCGGTACCATCGCTGGGGCATTTTCTAACACAGGCCAACTGTGCATCTCCATCGAGCGCATCTACGTACACGAAAAGATCGCGGCGAAATACCTTGACCAACTCGTTGCCGCAGTTAAAGCACTACGCATTGGTACCGGTGGCTGGTCAGAACAAGTCGGCTCAATGATCTCAGCAGCCCAAGCCCAACACATTGTGTCACTTGTCGACGACGCCTGCACCCGCGGCGCCCGCAAACTCACCGGCGGATTGCGGGAAGATTTGGGTCCCGCTTTTGTCGAACCATTTGTCTTAGTCGATGTGCCAGAATCTGCAACACTCTACCGAGAAGAAGCGTTTGGGCCGGTGGTAGCAGTAGAAACTTTCACTTCGGAAGCAGAAGCCGTGACACGTGCGAATGACACTAGTTACGGCCTTAATGCTGCAGTGTTTGGCGGCAATAGTGCATGGCGAATCGCAAAGCAATTACACGCAGGCACAGTCAATATCAATGAAGGTTTCGCAGCTGCCTTCGGTTCTATTGATGCCCCGATGGGTGGGTGGAAAGCATCGGGCATTGGGCGCCGACATGGGGATGAAGGCTTACTGAAGTACACCGAGGCTCGGACCATTGCACAACAGCGACTAATTCCCATCGCAGGACCAGATCGGTTACCCAAAAAGACCTATGCCGCAGTAATGAGTACCCTGCTACGCGCCGGGAAACGAATTTTGTAGTAGGACCACTAGATTGGTGAGGCGGGAGGGGTGCGGAAGGCGTCGAAAAGCTTCTGGATTATGACTACCGACACAATTCGGCTATTTAGGTTTTATTGAATTTGCTTGCTGCGCTTTTATGGGGTTTGCGGAAAAATAACCGAATTAAGTCTCCAGCCTTGACCGATTATGGGGTTATCACGCTGAAATTTAGATAAATATGAAGCGTGGTGGAATTTCAGGTTGGTATTTTTGGTGGGGGTTGGCCGGTTTTTCGCTGTGCTAGGGTCCATTTTTGTACTGGACAGAATCTGCGGGAAAGGGAATACGTGGGCAGAACCAAACCAATTCGTCATATGGTGGTAGGACTTATTATGGTTTCGGCTATTGCGGTGTCGGTACCGGGAACAGCGTGGGCACAGTCGTCTGATTGGGGATCATCAGCGGGATCTGACGGCGCAGCAGCAGAACAAAAACCGAACAGTGGAAATGCTGACCAACCAGTCGCCGCACCGGTTTCGGCGGGAAAACCTGTGGCTTATTCGCAGCCATTTTTCCTACCTACTAATACTCCTGCTTATGGTGCAACTAAAACTGAAACTAATCCCGAGCTGAAGAAACTTTATTACCAAATTGGTGGCACACCTTCAGCGACGTGGCTTGATGGGTCTCATGGTAATGAGGATGCGCGGCTGAAGAAGATTCTTGACAATGCTCAGGCTGCAGGTGAAACCCCGCAGTTTGTCATTTATGGAATTCCAAACCGTGATTGCAGTGGCTGGTCAGCTGGTGGACACAGCAATGGCGCGAGTTACAAACAATGGATTGACAAGGTCAGCGCCACCATTGGCGATGCCAAAACAGTGGTCGTTATCGAACCCGACGCAATCAATTTCTGTGGTCAGCCCGAGGAATCTACTCAGCGGCACGAGCGAAAGGCTTTGTTAAATTACACTGCTCAGACCCTAAAACGGAATAATCCCAACACGGCTGCCTATTTGCATGCTGGTGGTGAGGGGATGCAGGCTAACCATGCTGCCGCAGCTATCGCTGACTCCGGCATTGAGCACTTACGCGGCTTTGCGGTTAATGTCGCTGGTCATGGTGCTACTGAGGTGGAACAAGCATGGGCAGAAGAGGTGGTAACCGAGCTTGAAGCCCTAGGGATTAAAGACAAGTACTACGTGGTGGATACCTCCCGCAATGGCGTGGGTGACCCGCCAGCTACCAGTAATAGCTTTGCAAGTTGTAATAACTTCAATGCGGCTGTAGGACCCCGACCTACAGCATCAACTACCGCACCGCACGCGGACGCCTATCTGTGGATAAAACAAGCTGGAAATTCCGATGGTGACTGTGGGTCCGGTGGGCCCGCAGCTGGCGAATGGTATCCCGATTTAGCTAAAGCGGTCATTGAGCGAGCCATCGATCAAAACATTATTGAAGAGGAAGCAGTCCCAGCAGACTTTTAGCTTCCCCCTTAATGAGGGCAGTTAAGATAAAAACTGCCTTAATAAACCTCAAATGCGGCAATTAGGTTGTGAAGCCTGATTGCCGCTATTTGGTGTGTAGAAAGATCGATCAAAGAAGTGCCAGGTTAAGTGCCCACAAATTTTTGGTAGTACGTCGCCGTTAAAAAAGATCGATACCCATAGTGGTGCTGGTGAAACGCCGGAATTGGCGTAGGGCCACGCCGGACTTGGCGTGGACTACGCCAGATGGTGTCGCAGTTATTCCTATGGCCGGTAGGGTTGGGCTAGGAGGTGAGCACAATGATATGGCTGTTCATTGGTGCAATAGCTGCTGGTTGGATCGATGCTGTGATCGGTGGTGGGGGATTGGTCCTGGTACCTTTGCTGCTCAGCTCTGGCTTGGCGCCAGTCCAAGCGTTGGCTACCAATAAACTTGCGGGCAGTCTTGGTACCGGTTCCGCAGCTATGCTATTAGCCCGAAAGCTTGGATTGCCAACGGGGTTATGGCGATTTGTAGTGGTGGCGTTTCTTTGTTCGGGAGCAGGTGCACTGCTCGCCAGTGCGCTGAGCAAAGAAGTTATGCGGCCAATGGTCATTGTGATGCTGGTGGCAGCTGGATTATTTGTGGCATTCAAACCATCTTTTGGCGTGGCCGAAAAATCCATCCAACCCCGTCGAGTCGCGGCATTACTAACGACCGCGCCGATTGCGTTTTATGACGGCATCTTTGGTCCGGGGACCGGGATGTTTTTGATTCTTGCATTCACTGCGTTGCTCACTGGGAACTTTTTAGAGTCCACTGTGTGGACCAAAATCATTAATTTCGCCACAAATTTAGGAGCACTGGTGGTCTTCGCCGTGGGTGGTCATGTGCTGTGGGGATTAGGACTACTACTGGCAATGGGCACAATTATTGGTGCTCAGTTGGGGGCGCGAACCGTCCTTGGTGGTGGAGCGCGATTTGTACGCATCGCTTTATTGGTGATGGTTGTGGTGATGTGCATTAAGTTGATGTTTTTTAGTTAGCGCGCAAAGCATTCTAGTGATTCGGTGCTAACCCAACCTATTCAATAGCTTCAGCGGTGCTAATGTGATGCGTGTCGGTGCATAAAACCCAAGTAAGTATCGTGATTTTTGTGGTAACTGTGCAGGGTGTGGCGTTTTGTAATAGGAGTCACGAAAGTTTTTCTGTCTGTCTTGGTGGAAATCGTCCACACACGGAGTAGTCTAAGCCGCTCGGGAGACAAATCATTGTCTGTTTATGGGTATTGATGATGTCTCATTCGGAATCTGTAGTCGAGAGATAAGGAAAAGCCTTGACTCTAGCAATCGATATCGTGCAGCAATATCATCAGGCTTGGACGTCTGGTGATCTGGAAAAAGCTTTGGATTTTATTGCCGAAGAGATTCACTGCTCTGCCCCTGGGGAAGAAATCCGGGACAAATCGGCCTACCGAGAGTTTCTTGCTGATTTCAGCGCCAATCTCACTGGCGTGATCGACATTGCTCAATTTGCTGATGGGAATCAGGCAGCACTTTTTTACTACCCACAAACCGCCACAACTGACGACACCGCTGCCGGAGAATACTTTGTTGTCGAGGACGAAAAAATCGTCAAATCTATTGTGGTTTTTGACCGCGCTGCTTTCGATTCGTAACCGCCTATAGCCCTATAAGATGGCCAATCAAACCACAATGCAAATCATTTTGTGTTGGGGTAGGGGCGGAAGAAGTAGCGATGCTCTGCGTTTATCTGGACGACTTCTAGATAGAGACTGCTCAGCCGCACAGAGGCCGTCGAAAAGGCGAACTGTGACCCAATTCATCGGTGGGTATTCCCCTGTGGTTTTGACTACTTGGTGTTGGTTGGACGAAATACCTTCTGGGGCTACAAACTGCCAGTATGGATGACTGTAATACGGTTTTAGTGCTTTTCGACGCCCCAGCATCCGTCATATTTGGGTACTGGCCAAGCAAAGGCGGGCAGCTAAAAGAATCGGCGAGTAGTATCTATAAAATCACCCACATACTTTGAGAAAAGGCTGGCCTGTGGCTAAAGAACGTGAATCGCAGGAACTGGAACACCTGCTGAATTTGCTCGACCAAGAGCGTTATACCGTTACTCATTCCTGGTTGGACCTCGTCGTCAATGTTTATAAATACTACGAGGAAAATGGTGAACCAATCCCCACCCGAGAATTGGTAAAAAGTCTCATAGCACCATTGTGTTATCTAGAAGACAGCATTTCGCAGCTTGGCATACAAGTTGCGCATCTTCATGGTGAAGAATTCGATCCGCCAACACGAACAAACATGCCGAGCGCTGAATAAGGAAACATAAATTCGACGTTGCGGTAGGGTTTGGCGGCACTTTGGGTGTTAGCCACTCCACAATTCTGCCCCTGAAGGTGATTAGTCTGACGCAAAGGAAAAATCCGTGGCAGACTAGAGGCATGGCTAATGGAAAACTAATCCTCCTCCGTCATGGACAGAGTGAGTGGAATGCGTCCAACCAGTTCACTGGTTGGGTGGATGTAAATCTCACCGAAAAGGGTGAAGAAGAAGCAAAGCGCGGCGGCGAGCTTATGAAAGAAGCTGGGATTCTGCCTGAGGTGGTCTACACCTCATTGCAGCGTCGTGCGATCCGCACCGCGAACCTTGCCCTCAATGAGGCCGATCGGCACTGGATTCCAGTGGTGCGTGATTGGCGGCTGAATGAGCGTCACTACGGTGCTCTTCAGGGACTGAACAAGGCCGAGACTAAGGAAAAGTACGGCGAAGAGCAGTTCATGGCATGGCGTCGTTCCTATGACACCCCACCACCACCAATCGAAGAAGATGCTGAGTACTCCCAGGCTCATGATCCACGCTATGCAGATCTTGATGTGGTACCTGCCACCGAGTGCTTGAAAGACGTGGTCACTCGTTTCGTTCCGTACTTTGAGGAAGAGATTATGCCTCGGGTCAAGGCTGGCGAAGTTGTGCTGATTGCTGCCCACGGCAACTCATTGCGCGCATTGGTCAAGCATCTGGATAAGATTTCCGATGCGGACATTGCTGCTTTGAATATCCCAACCGGTATCCCATTGGTCTATGAGATTGACCCTGATGGTGGTGTTGTCAATCCAGGTGGCACCTACCTCGACCCCGAGGCAGCGGCTGCTGGAGCTGCAGCTGTTGCTGCACAGGGTGGGAAATAGCATGAGGTTTGGCTAGATAGCGGATGAATTCGCAGCTAGCAGCATTCCTTTTGGGCGCGGTCCTTATGGGCCTCGCCCTAGCTGTCTTTCTGGACCTCCGCAGCCGAATGCGACGCGGTACCGCAGAAACTAACCAGGTGACCACTATTAGCCAGATGCTACATCTGGCAATCCAAGGCTCACCTGCTGGGATTACGGTAGTGGATCGTGATGGGCAGGTAGTGCTGTCTAATGCGCGGGCGCAT
>JBHACV010000074.1:0-63951 GCA_041854705.1 Corynebacterium sp. | reverse complement strand
GGTGCATACGATTGGGTTTATGGTGGATGAGGCTGCGCGTGCGGAGTTGGAGTGTGTAGCGCAGGTTACTGGGGGAACGTATGCGGATGCGTCGACTGCGGATTCATTATCAGCTACGTTGAAGCAAGCAACGACTCGTACCGCTGCGGGGTATCAATTTCCATCAGAAACAGTGAAATTTGGAAGAAACAAAGAAACAGCACCTGTTATTGAGCCGGGAACTTTTGATAATCCAAAGCGAATTCACGCTAAGGTGCCTGATCCAGCAGAGCGGGAATCTTATGCCAAGGTTTCGATCCCAGAAGGCTACCGGCTCCACGTTGGCTACAATGTAGTGCCTGAAATCAGTGCACCTGGGGTTTTTGAAAATGACTATCATTTTATGCCATCTTTAAAAACAGAAGATGATAGTGAATGCGAAGCTAGTTATAGCACCAATGCCATGGATCCATTTGGAGGTCAGCCTAAGGCGAGTCATTTGATCAGCGGAATTCAAGGTGAGAATTATAGCTGTAGCGAAGATTATTATTATCTTGCCATTGACAAAGATGCGAATTTTGATGATCTTGATATGACGTTGGCGGTGATTCCAGAACCTAGTGATTTTGGTGATCCAAGTATGGAGGAAGCATCTTCTGATCGGCTAGACAGTGATCTTGCTGTAGCGCAGGCAGGGGAGATGAATGAAACAACGCCATTATCCCAGCCGGATCCAACAGCTGCCTCAGTTAGCGGCACTGTAGTCACTGACATTGTTGAAGGTGAAACGCAGTATTTTCCGACTGATATTGGTTGGGGACAAGCACTTGATGTGACAGTGGAAGTACTAGAAGATCCGGTGGAAGTGTCTGTTTTTGATTTGCATACGCGGAAACTGAATTTTTCGGTGCAAAACTTGTTCCAGCAGGATCAAAATCTTATCGGGAAGAAGGAAATAAATACAGGTGAATTTGATGAGCCTGTGGTGTTTGGGACAGAGCAGCCAGTTTCTTTTGCAAATTCTGAGAATAGTTCTTCCTGGCTTGGTGGTAAGCACTTTGTCCAAGTGACTTTCTCTAATATTAGCGAGGAAGTTACAGCTACTGCTGAGCAACAGCCGGTGAAGTATCGGATTACATTTACTCCGGTAGGTAAAGAAGTTGCAGGTCCCCGTTTCGATAATAAGAACAGTGCTAAGTCTTCGACTAAACAAACAGAGGCGTCACAGCCACAGGCGCAGGAGGAAAAACAGACTGACATGAGCATGGTGTGGTGGATGATGATTGTTGCTGCTGTGATTGCATTAGGCGCCTTGGTGTTATTTGTGGCTTACCTGCTGTCAAAGCGGGCGAAGAAAACGACGACCCAGTTTTAACACGTGAGTCGCTAATACTGATGGCGATGGCAGGGTGTTTTCACAAAACATCCCTGCCACCACAGAGTGCATGAATGGGGGAACGAAAACAAAACCATTAGTAAATATTTTCTGTCAGCGTATTGTGGGTTAGCTTCGAACCTGCGCCTCATCGATTATCGCCATAGTCAGAGGAAAAGGAGCTTTTTGACGCGCAAATTGGGCGAAGCACAAACTTTTTCGTACTCGGTGGCGTCTCGAAAATAATTGTGACACATAGCAGCTGCATCAAAGAAGTTTATTCGGTTGTTGGGAAATGCTGGTGTGGGTTGGTCCCAATCGGGTATGCATACACCCAGATAAACAGCGCTTTACTTATTGCGACGGTAAAAAGCTAGTTGTGGTGCAAGCTGATCTAGACTACATACGGTAGTCGTATTCTTTTTTCTATAAGCCCAAAAGGAGCAATCATGACCATCAAAGTCGGTGTCCTCGGTGCCCAGGGTCGAGTCGGTCAAGCCATCTGTGCGGGGGTTGATGCCCAAAGCGATCTGGATCTAGTTGCAAAGATCGATCGGGATAACTCACTGCAGTTACTCGTCGAATCAAAAGCAGAGGTGGTTGTCGATTTCACCACTCCAGATGTGGTTATGGATAATCTGGAATTCTGCCTAAGCAATGGAATTCATGCAGTGGTAGGCACCACAGGTTTTACCCCAGAGCGACTCGCTGAAGTGAAGCAATGGTGTACGCAAGGTCAAGCAAATTGCCTGATTGCACCGAACTTTGCTATTTCTGCGGTTTTAACCATGCAGTTTGCTAAGCAAGCTGCCCGGTTTTTTGACTCAGCAGAGGTTGTGGAATACCACCACCCCAACAAACTAGATGCTCCCTCTGGCACAGCAATCCATACTGCTGAAGGAATCGCAGCAGCACGTCGAGAAGCTCAACTACCACCAATGCCAGATGCTACAACTCAATCCCTTGATGGGGCACGCGGGGCAGATGTAGATGGGGTCAAAGTCCACGCGGTCCGCATGACCGGCATGGTCGCACACGAAGAGGTGATTTTTGGTGCGCAAGGTCAAAGCTTGATTATTCGGCAAGATTCTTATGATCGTATGTCATTTGTTCCAGGTGTCTTAGTAGGGATTCGAGAAATCGCTCGGCATCCTGGACTGGTTGTTGGCTTGGAAAACTACCTGGAGATATAGACCGTGGCGCAAGCATCTCATCTGAAGGTGGAGCTCATTGCGTGCTCTTCCTTTGACCCACCCAAAGATATTGACTGGACTACGGATGCTACCGGGCCAGAGGCACTCGTTGAATTTGCGGGGCGAGCGTGTTATGAGACCTTTAATAAACCCAATCCCCGTACCGCCACCAACGCGGCATATATTCGCCATATCAAAGAGGTAGGGCATTTAGCGCTGCTGGAGCACCCCACTGCGACGCTATACATCCGAGGAATTTCTCGGGCAGCAACACATGAACTGGTTCGGCATCGGCATTTCAGTTTTTCACAATTGTCACAGCGATATGTCCATGACAATGACTCCCACGTCATTGTTCCACCCCTCATCGCAGAAGATGAAGAACTTTCTGCAATTTTCCTGCAGGCAGTGGATGAAACGCGGTTTGCCTACGCGGAACTGCTCGCCGCGTTGGAATCTCGACTGGCTGATGAGCCAAATGCCTTATTACGTCGTAAACAAGCACGCCAAGCAGCGCGTGCCATCTTGCCCAACGCTACCGAATCCCGCATTGTGGTCACTGGCAATTTTCGTACATGGCGGCATTTTATCGCCATGCGCGCTACTGAACACGCGGATGTGGAGATTCGTCAACTGGCGGTTGAATGCTTGAAACTTCTCACTACCCAAGCCCCAGTGGTGTTCGGCGATTTTGAAGTTGCTACGTTAGCTGATGGCTCAGAAATGGCGACCAGTCCGTATGTCACCGACTTTTAAAACCAGAAGATAATAGGGGTCATAGCCGGTGCATAGTCACAATCACAGCTAAGAATTCAACTGAAACGCCTGTTACGGGGTAACCTTGTTTCTCATGAGCACAGGTTTGGCAGCGAAGACAGGTGCAGACTCCTTCGGAACAATCTGCGTCGCTATGGTTACCCCTTTCAATTCGGCAGGTGAACTCGACATAGATCGAGGCATCAAACTTGCACGTCACCTTGTAGATGGTGGCGTCGATTCCTTGGTACTGGCTGGTACCACAGGCGAATCACCAACAACCACGCTCGCCGAGAAGATAAACCTGCTCAAAGCCGTTCGTGCGGAAGTTGGCGACGACATCAAGCTGATTGCTGGTGCCGGTACCAATAACACCGCCGCGTCGGTAGAAATGGCAATTGCATCCGCCAATGCCGGTGCAAATGCCTTATTGGTTGTTACTCCCTATTACTCGAAACCGAGCCAGGAGGGTATTTACCAGCATTTCGCAACTATTGCCCAAGCAACTGATTTGCCCATCTGCGCCTATGATATTCCCGGTCGATCCGCAGTAGCCATTGCAGCCGACACTTTGCGTCGACTCGCAGAATTAGATAATGTGCAAGCAGTCAAGGATGCTAAGGGAGATATCGCTCAGGCCACCCCTTTGATTCAAGAAACCGGTCTAGCGTGGTATTCGGGAGATGACCCGCTGAATCTTCCTTGGCTGAGTGTCGGAGCCACCGGCTTTATCTCAGTTATCGGTCATCTCGCCCCGGCAAAGTTGAAGAAATTACACGAACTATTTGATAGTGGCGATCTCGTAGCAGCACGCGAGGTCAATGCTTCCTTGGCACCACTGATTGCAGCCCAAGCTCGCATCGGTGGCGCATCAATGGCAAAGGCCGGTCTCGGACTTCAAGGTTTAGACGTGGGTACACCTCGACTTCCTGTCGTCGGTCCCAATGCCCAAGAACTGGAAGCACTCCGCCACGACATGGAAAAAGCTGGAGTTTTATAAATATGACTGAACCTCGTAGTCGATCCCGTAAGGTGACCCGCAAAGCGGGTCCCCCGGAGACTGCAGAAAGTCCTGTATTTCAGGCACCCGTTTCTGAGAGCAAGCCACAACTAAGCTCAAAGGAAGATTCCACGTCCACCAAAGCTGGTGGACGTTCCCGTGGCACCACTCGCGGCAGCTCTGCCCCACATAAAGCCTCAAGTAAAGACGGCAACCCACATAGAGGGCGAAAGAGCACGCAATTTGATAACCGCAATAATCAACGACGACGCAACGTGGTCAAATCCATGCAAGGCGCCGATCTAACTGAGCGCTTGCCACAACCACCAAAACCACCACGTAATGGATTGCGGATCTACGCACTTGGTGGCATTTCCGAAATCGGTCGCAATATGACCGTTTTCGAATACAATAACCGTCTACTCATCGTGGATTGTGGTGTATTGTTCCCATCCTCAGGTGAACCTGGTGTGGACTTGATCTTGCCGGACTTTGGCCCGATCGAAGAAAAAATTAATAAAGTTGAAGCATTGGTAGTCACCCATGGACACGAAGATCATATCGGTGCCATCCCGTGGCTACTCAAACTTCGGCCTGACCTGCCGATCATTGCCTCAAAATTCACCCTTGCACTGATCGCCGCCAAAACTCGAGAACACCGGCAACGACCAAAACTAATCGAAGTCAACTCTCAATCCGTGGAAAACCGCGGCCCCTTTAACCTGCGGTTCTGGGATGTCAATCACTCCATCCCAGATTGTCTTGGGGTGGCCATTAAGACTGGTGCTGGTCTTGTTGTAATGACCGGTGACGTCAAACTTGATCAGACCCCGCCAGATGGTCGACCCACCGACTTACCAGCGCTATCGCGTTTTGGTGATGAAGGCATTGATTTGTTCCTATGCGATTCCACCAATGCCACCACCCCTGGTGTGTCTGGCTCAGAATCTGAAATCGCTCCAACTCTCAAGCGCATTGTTGCTGATGCCAAGCAACGAGTGATCCTTGCTTGTTTCGCATCCAATGTTTACCGAGTCCAAGCGGCTATTGATGCTGCTGTTGCCGCTGGGCGGAAGGTGGCATTCAACGGTCGTTCCATGATTCGCAATATGGAAATTGCCGAGAAACTCGGCCACCTGCGAGCGCCACGCGGCACCATTATCAGCATGGATGATGCAGCACGCATGGCACCACACAAAATCATGCTGATTACCACCGGAACTCAAGGTGAACCGATGGCAGCCCTGTCGCGGATGGCACGTCGAGAACACCGGCAGATCACTGTTCGTGATGGTGATGTAATTGTATTGAGTTCTTCCTTGGTACCTGGCAATGAAGAAGCCGTGTTCGGTGTCGTTAACATGCTGGCCCAAATCGGTGCCACCGTGATTACTGGTAAAGATGCTAAGGTGCACACCTCAGGTCATGGGTACTCCGGTGAGCTACTATTCCTCTACAATGCAGCTCGTCCCAAGCATGCCATGCCAGTGCATGGGGAATGGCGGCATCTGCGGGCTAATAAGGAACTCGCGATTGCTACCGGTGTAGAACGTGATCGTGTGGTGCTGGCACAAAACGGCGTGGTTGTCGATCTTGTTGATGGTCGCGCGCAGGTTGTTGGCCAGATCCCGGTCGGTAATCTCTACGTTGATGGCGTGACTATGGGTGATATCGATCAAGAAGTGCTTGACGATCGGACCTCAATGGGTGAAGGCGGCTTGATTAATATCACTGCTGTGATTGATAACCGTTCTGGACGCTTGTTGGAGCATCCCACCGTGGTAGCCAAGGGCTTCTCAGAAGATGCGGTTGCTATGATGCCAGAAGTCAACGAGTTGGTGGAAAACACCATGAATGATCTGGCAGCTGAGGGCGAAAACGACCCGTACCGCATGGTGCAGCAAGTGCGTCGCAAAGTGTCTCGGTATGTTGAGCAAACATGGCGCCGCAAGCCAATGATTATCCCAACGGTGGTACCCATGAGCTCCGATGTTCATTCACCAGTCGAAGAGGAAGAGGTTCTTCGCTCACGACCTAGTCTGTAATGTAAATCTCACCCGCTTCGCCTAGTCGAACAGGTCATATGCCCTAAAACTGCATGGTGACTCCCGTGTAGTGTTTAGGGCATGACTTTATCGCGCACCGAACGTCAAAAGCTTGTCGCCTTAATGCGCAAGGTTGGACCTGACGCCCCCACCTTATGTGATGGGTGGACAGTCAAAGATCTTGCTGTTCATTTAGTTGTGAGAGAAAATCACCCTAAGGCGGCATTGGGGGTGATGTATCCACCAGCAAAAAACTGGTTATCGGACAAAGTTAACGAGTTATCGGCCGCTGACATCGAAGTGTTGTTGGAGCGGCTGGAAACCGGATCTCGAATACCACCAGTGCGGTGGGTAGATCGGTGGCTTAATGGCATGGAGTATTTCATCCACCATGAAGATGTGCGGCGCGCACAACCAAGTGCACCACAACGAAGGCTCGCTAAACAGCAACAAGCTGAATTGCTACATAGGGTGAGATTCTTTGCACCACTAATTCTAAAAAACTCCGAAGTGCCAGTCGTGTTCGAGCCTGACTCGGCACCACGGTTTGTCGCTTATGACCACAGGGGAGTAACTGAGGCTGGTGATGGAGTAGCCACGGTCCGCGGTCCAATTGAAGAGTTGGCGATGTGGTTATTTGGTCGCGCGAGTGCTGACGTCGATGTGGAGGATCCCCAGGAAGGAATCCGCAGGTCTAGCTTGTAAACTTGACCAACTTTTTCACCGCTTTGCAGTGTTGCATGTGTGAAAGATGTTAATTTAACGACTAATATTTGGTGCATGACTGTCAAGAGCACCTCATCGGGAAAATCCCGCAGCAATCGCGGAAGCAAGGGATCACGTGGACCCAGCGCCCGTTCGAACGCGCAAACCACCTCTTTTTCCCGACGAGACAGCTCTCAAGGTACTCGGTCACTAACCGGCGGTAATTCTGCTAATCGGGCGGCTGGGCTGAACGAAGAACGAACCGGTAGTGCCTTTCGTGCGGTGGGTGCCGGATTCGGTGCGATCTTTGGCGCCACCGCCAAGGGGCTAGGAACAATGACCCGAACCATTGGCAGAAAAAACAAAAATGACCCCGATAGCGTGGAGGATATGGCAAAGCAAGAGCTACCAGCACAGTCTGGAGCGAAGTACTCAATCAATGCCGACAGTGTGGGCTTGATTCTCATTGCCGTAGCAGTGGTGCTGGGTGCTTCCTTGTGGCTCGACATCACTGGACCGGTAGGTTACCTTGTGGCCCATGCGGCCATGTTTGTAGTGGGCGCCGGTGCTTTTGTGCTGCCGTTAGCCTTGGTAGGAATAGCTATAGCTGGAATGTTAGGGTACCGACCAGAACCAGAAAACTGGCTACGGGTAGTGATTGGAACCGGCTTGATTATCGGCTCTATGCTGGGATTACTGCATATCTTCGCCAATACTCCCAGTTTTGGTTCCGGTACCATGCTACAAGCCGGTGGAGTCATTGGCTTTGTTATTGGTACGCCTTTGGCAGCTGGTTTTACTCCGTATCTGGCTGTGCCACTGCTCATTCTATTGATCGTTTACGGTGCACTACGGACCACCGGTATCAGCGTCCGCGAACTAGTCGACGCAGCAAAGGAATATGTCGCCGATCATTTTGGTGGCTTCGATGATGACCTAGATGCCGACTACGATGAGTATGACGATGACTATGACCACGTCGATGCTGAGCTGGAAGCTCGGGCAGCTGGACGAAGCTATGCGCCCCCACGTGAGCGGGATCGTCCAAGTCGCAGGTCACAGCGAAGTGAAGCGGATTACGACTCTCGGTCCCGCCGCTCCCGCCATAACCAGGTAGAACAGCCAGCACTTTTCGACGAACCCACCAGGGCTGAATCTGAGTACGTCAATGATTACACCACCTCAGTTATTGGTGAAACGGCTCGTGGTTCCAAGTATGATCCGCATTATTCGACAGAACAATCACATGGGCGTCGTTCGGCGCAATCGGCAGTTCCCGACACCGAAGAATTTGCCGCTATTGAACCAACAGCGGTAGTCAATCAACCACAACCACCACGGCAGTGCACCCAAGAATCGGTGCCGAACAAGGTTGTCACTGGCTTAAGCTCAGCGCTGGGGGCTGCTGGTAGCGCAGCGGGAACAGCTGCTGGTAGCGCAGCAGGAATGGCTGCAGGCCAAGCCGCAGGAGCTGTAACCGACAACCTTGCGGCAGCGGGCGCGGCGGTACAGCAGATGGGTACAGCCGCAGGTGTGGTGCAACAGGCAGTCAGTCCCACCAGTGCTAGTACTGATCCAGTAGAAAACGCGCGCCGAGATATTCAGCAGGCTCGACAGCTCAGCCAAGCCCAAACAGCCCAAGCAGCGTCACCGGCTCCGGCGGTGCCTGTTGCTCAGGCAGCAAAGGCAACCAATGTTCCCTTGACCGCAGAGACCTACCAAGTTCCCAGTACGTCTTTGCTGACTCCCGGCGCGGCTCCAAAGACTCACTCCGCAGCGAATGATCGGATGATTGAGGCAATTACCGATGTGTTTGCTGAGTTTAAGGTTGATGCTCGGGTTGTGGGCTTTAGCCGTGGTCCGACAGTGACCCGCTATGAGGTGGAGCTGGGGCCTGGTGTTAAGGTTTCGAAGATCACCAACTTACAGTCGAACCTCGCATATGCGGTGGCAACCGATAATGTTCGATTGCTAACCCCAATTCCAGGTAAGTCAGCGGTTGGTATTGAGGTGCCTAACACAGATCGGGAAATGGTCCGATTGGCGGATGTGCTTAATGATCCTGAGATTCACGAGGATGCTGATCCCATGCTGGTTGGTTTGGGGAAGGATATTGAGGGTGAGTTCGTTGCCCATTCAGTGCAGAAGATGCCGCACCTGTTGGTAGCGGGTTCTACTGGTTCTGGTAAGTCAGCTTTTGTGAACTCCCTATTAATATCGTTGCTTACCCGTGCCACCCCAGAGGATGTGCGGTTGATTTTGGTGGATCCGAAGATGGTGGAATTGACTCCGTATGAGGGGATTCCGCATCTGATTACGCCGATCATCACTCAGCCAAAGAAGGCCGCTGCAGCATTGCAGTGGCTGGTGGAGGAGATGGAGCAGCGATATATGGATATGAAATCTGCTCGGGTTCGCCACATTAAGGACTTCAATCGCAAGATTCACACCGGCGAGATTGAAACGCCAGCAGGTTCGCAACGCGAATATAAGGCTTATCCCTATATCGTGTGTATTGTCGATGAGTTGGCAGACCTAATGATGACTGCCCCGAAGGAGATTGAGGACTCCATTGTGCGGATTACTCAGAAAGCTCGGGCCGCTGGTATCCACTTGGTGTTGGCTACCCAGCGTCCGTCGGTGGATGTAGTCACTGGTTTGATTAAGACCAACGTTCCGTCTCGGTTGGCGTTTGCTACTTCATCACTCACAGACTCGCGAGTTATTCTGGACCAAGGTGGTGCAGAGAAACTCATTGGTATGGGTGATGGGTTGTTTATTCCTCAAGGTGGTAGGCCACAGCGGATTCAGGGGGCGTTTGTTACCGATGAAGAAATCCAAGCTGTAGTTGATGCAGCTAAGGCTCAAGGTGAACCAGAGTATACCGAGGGTGTGACTGAGGATAAGGCCTCTGAGAAGAAGAAAGACATTGATGATGACATCGGTGGTGATCTAGAAGACCTGTTGCAGGCTGTTGAGTTGGTGGTTACCTCCCAGTTAGGTTCGACCTCGATGCTGCAACGCAAAATGCGCATTGGGTTCGCTAAGGCGGGTCGGTTGATGGATCTGATGGAGTCTCGGCAGATTGTGGGCCCGTCGGAAGGTTCCAAAGCCCGTGAGGTTCTGGTTAAGCCGGAAGAACTTGACACCATGATCTGGATGCTCAAAGGCGCAGACCCACGCGAAGCCCCCAAGGCAGAACCTAGCGAGGCATCCGTGGATCCCGAAACCAAGGTGGTAGAAGCAACCTATAATCCCACCCAAGGGGCGTTTTAGTCATATCTTCGTGCGCCCCGCCTACATGTCGTCTGATAGTAGGTTGTGGGTGCTGGTAGCGATCAGGAATTGTGAATATCAGTAAGTGAAAAAATTCGTGCTAGCATCGTAATTCGTTGGAGGGGAGTACCCCGAAACAGCGTGAATCGTCAACACGTGCACACCTTTATATTTGTGAAGGTGAATCCGGTTTCGCTGGCCTGTTCACTTTGCCTTAAGGCGGGGGAGACCTCCGGCTCTATTTGTACAGCAAACTACGAAAGAGACCGGAGGTCTGTTCATTTTATGGAAGTAACAGCAATAACATGGGCAATCACCATTGCAGTGGTGGTTGGGTTTTTTATCTTTGATTTTTTCTCGCATGTAAGAACCCCTCACGAACCGAGTTTGCAGGAGTCGGCTCTGTGGTCGCTGTTTTATGTGGTGCTCGCGTTTGGTTTTGGTATCTTCTTGTGGTTTACCTGGGGAACGCCCGAAGACCCGCATAAACACGGGTTGGAATTTATGACCGGTTATATCACTGAAAAAGCGCTCAGTGTCGATAACCTCTTTGTTTTTGCGTTGATTATGGGTAGCTTTAAGATCCCTCGCAAGTATCAGCAAAAGGTTTTGCTGATTGGTATCGCCTTGGCGTTGGTATTTAGGCTGATATTTATTCTTGCTGGTGCAGCAATGATTGAAGCTTGGTCAGATGTGTTCTACATCTTCGGTATTTTCTTGATCTACACCGCGGTGAAGTTGGTGGTCGATGAAATTCGAGAAGTGCCTGAAACCGATCCGAATGATATGTGGATCATTAAAACGCTGCGTCGAGTCATCCCG
Source organism: Corynebacterium sp. (assembly GCA_041854705.1). Classification (GTDB taxonomy): domain Bacteria; phylum Actinomycetota; class Actinomycetes; order Mycobacteriales; family Mycobacteriaceae; genus Corynebacterium. Next base: position 52,800 of record JBHACV010000074.1, on the reverse strand, counting down.
GTGACTGCCGGTTATGAAAAGGATCATCTATACGTGCATAAAAAGGGTCAATTTGCATTGACGCCTTTGTTTGTTGCATTGGTGGCGATTGGCATGATTGACATCATGTTTGCGCTGGATTCCATTCCGGCAATCTATGGCATCACCTCTGAACCATATATTGTGTTTACTACCAATGCCTTCGCGTTGTTGGGTCTACGTCAGATGTACTTCTTGCTGGATGGGCTGTTGGATCGATTGGTTTACTTGCCCTATGGCTTAGGGGCAATCCTTGGCTTTATTGGGGTGAAGTTGATTTTGCATGCTTTGCACGAAAACAAACTGGCTTTTATCAATGGTGGCGAATCAGTTCACGTCCCAGAAGTACCGACTTTGGTCTCCTTGCTTGTGATCGTGAGTATTCTAGTCATTGCGGTGGTTGCCTCGCTGTGGAAGAACAAGCGAGACGAAGTCCAAGGTGCTGTTCCACCAAAGTGGAACAAGGAGTACAGCGACCACGATATTGCTTCCGATGAACGCCGGATGCAATCCATCAAAAAGGTGGTCTACCCCGATCCAAATGGTGATACAAACCGTAGTTAACTAGCGAAGTGACGGGTAACTATTACCCGTCACGCTAAGGATTGGTTTATAGGATCTGTTATTCCCCAAATACGTTGAGCACAGGGTTCCACGTGTGGAATACCCGACCATCCAACGCGCCTTGGGTATGGAAGGGATCAGCGTCCATCAGTGATTGTGCGTCGGCTAAGGTGGCGTCTTTTAGTCGGATCACGATCAGCGCACCGCCATCACCGTCGGTAAAGGGGCCGGAGCCAATGAGTTTGCCTTCTTCTTTGAGTTGGGCGAGAAACTCGCGGTGTGCTGGCCGGATTTCGGTGATTTTTTCACTGTCGGGTGCATAACGATACTCAATTGCAAAAACTGTCATGACCTCGATAGTAGCCGGTTTTGGCGTGGGGGTTATCGGGTAGGTTCGCTGGACTGCGGTAGTGTATTAGGTTATGAACAACGCCAACGCCAGCACGACGCAGGGAGCACCATCGAACTTTAACCTGCCCAATGTGCTTACCAGCATACGGATCATTGCGATCCCGCTTTTTGCGTGGCTCGTTCTTCGAAGCGAAAGTACTCACTTGCCGTGGATGTGGGCATCGCTGATCTGTTTTGTGCTGTTGATGATTACTGACAAACTTGACGGCGACATTGCCCGGGCCCGTGGGATCGTTACCGATTTTGGAAAAATAGCCGATCCAATCGCGGATAAAGCACTGATGTCCACGGCTTTCATTTGTCTTAATATCACTGGGGTATTACCAGTATGGGTCACTGTGGTGATCTTGGTTCGTGAAATTGGCATCACGATTTGGCGAATGATTGAGCTGCGCAATGGCAACGTTGTTCCTGCGTCCAAAGGTGGCAAACTGAAAACCGTGCTACAGACAGTGGCAGTTGTACTTTATCTGGTGCCATTGCCTGCAGCATTTAGCTTTATTGCCTACTTGGTTATGGTGGTTGCGGTGATTTTTACCATTGTCACTGGTGTGCAGTACATTTACGACGCATATAAGATCAAGCGAAGCTGATGCCGGTGCAGTTTGTCATTGCTAAAGAGGTCATTACGCGGTTGGTCGAGCGTAAACAAACCATCGCAACTTGTGAATCACTCACAGCTGGGTTGTGTGCCGCCACATTTGCCGACGTCCCCGGTGCCAGTGCCGTGCTACGCGGCGGATTAATTACTTATGCCACCGAACTTAAGCACTCACTTGCTGGGGTCCCAAAGGATCTATTAGCTAGGTATGGCCCAGTCAGTGAAAAAACTGCCATTGCAATGGCAGTGGGGACCAGGACAGTATGTAGTGCAGATTGGGGGCTCGCCTTGACTGGGGTGGCAGGGCCAGATTCACAAGACGGGCATCCAGTGGGTGAAGTCTGGTTGGGCCTTGCCCGACCAGACGGGACTGCAACAGCGGTACTAGCAGCAAAGGTACTCAAGTTGGGTGAGGTACTGCTAGGGGATCGGGCGGAGATACGAACTTTAGCAGTTCAAGCGGCCTTAGAGCTTATCAACTCGGAGCTGGGGTAACAGCTTTAGGGATCTACGGTAGATTAGTTCCATTCGCCAAGGTATAGGCCCGCTTTAAACATTTAATTGAGTCAGGTAGACTCAAGAAACATCCTCTGGGAACAAAATGAGGATGGTGTGCGTTAGGGTAAGTGATGATGAAATACACCGCAGTTTTAGAAAAGCCAGTCTCAGTAACAAAAAAGACTCCAGAACCATTGCTTCGTGAGGCTCTCGGTGCGGCACTGCGTTCTTTCCGGGCCGATAAGGGCATAACGTTGCGCGAACTAGCAGAGACTTCTCGGGTGTCCCCAGGATACCTGTCCGAGTTAGAACGTGGACGTAAAGAAGTATCATCCGAATTACTCGCAAGCGTATGTCATGCTTTAGGTACCAATGTCTCTGATGTCTTGATTGAGGCGGCAGGGTCGATGGCATTGCATAATGTGGAGCGGGAGTTCGTTCATGTTTAGTGAATGAACAGGTTCTCCCAGATAGGGGGACTCCATTGCTGCTTAAACTAGCAACTGTACCTAAACCTATTAAGATGGTCACAGGTTAAGAAATAATCCAAGTAGAAAGGCGCTGTAGACGATGGCAAATCCCTTCGCTAGGGCATGGAAGTATTTGATGGCTCTGTTTGACAGCAAGATTGACGAGCATGCTGATCCTAAGGTCCAGATCCAACAGGCCATTGAAGATGCTCAGCGCCAGCACCAGGAGCTTTCGCAACAGGCAGCTGCTGTTATCGGTAATCAGCGTCAGCTAGAGATGCAACTGAACCGTCGGTTGGCTGATATTGAGAAGCTCCAGGCCAATACCCGTCAAGCTATCCAGTTGGCGGATAAAGCTCGGGCGGAGGGTAATCTTCAGAAGGCCACTGAGTATGAAAACGCAGCAGAGGCCTTTGCGGCGCAACTGGTGACCGCTGAACAATCGGTGGAAGATACCAAACAACTCCACGACCAGGCCCTACAGCAAGCATCGGCTGCCAAGAAGGCAGTTGAGCGTAACTCCATGGCGTTACAGCAGAAGGTGGCAGAGCGGACCAAACTGCTCAGCCAGCTGGAGCAGGCCAAGATGCAGGAGAAGGTGGCAGAGTCCATTCAGTCTATGAATGCTATCACCTCTCGTGACACCCCAAACCTCGACCAGGTGCGGGAGAAGATCGAGCGTCGATACGCAAACGCCTTAGGCTCTGCCGAGCTCGCCGAGAATTCTGTTCAGGGTCGGATGGCAGAAATCGAACAAGCCGGTGTCCAATTGGCCGGTCATTCTCGCCTCGAGCAGATTCGTGCACAGATGGCAGGGGAGCTGAATGCTGGTAGTTCAGCCCAACAACCTTCTATCGAAGCAGGCACCGCCGCACCATCTGCCGCAGATGATGCGGTTGCACGTCGGATGCGGGAATTACGCGGCGAACTCTAAACTCTGTGCACCATAGTAAAGTCAATTCTCCACTATTCGTACCGAAGATGGAGGGTTGACTTTAATTATTGTTGGGTTAGTCGCCAGCACCGCGGGCGAGGAGCGCGTCAGCAATGTTGCGGGCACGTCGGATAGAGCGAATGAGCACAGGCGTGCCAAAAGCAGTAATGGAAAACGTTGCTCCACGGGCTTTACGGGCGTCGAGCACTTCATAGACTGTGCTGAACATGAGTGGCAACAACCGAATAGTTAGTGAAAATGCAAGTACAATGATTTCGACTGGCACGCCAATACGAGCAGTGGGAGCGAGTGCTTTTTCCATTGCTTCCATCATTTCCTCAACTGTAGTCGTCAGTGTTAGCAAAGTGGCCAGCATCAATGCGGAAAAAATAACCATGACAATGGTTGCTGCACGCGAAAAACCAAGCTGCCACCATTGAAAAGCCCCAAGCAGCAGCAGAACTGGCAGCGGGGGCCACAGTTGTCCTATAGCGATGCGCAGCGGAATGCGCGCAATTATAAACAAAACAGCGACGATCCCAACACACCCTAAAGCAGCAATGGGAGTTTCGATTCCGATTCCGGTGCCAATAATAAAAATGATGAGAATGACAAACTTCAATAGCGGCGGAGCTTGGTGAATGATGGTGGTTCCAGGGACATAGACGCCGAGGGGAATGTTGCGAATCATAGAGGATGCCGCTCCATCAGATCTTGGTAGAAGGAGATGACTTCGTTTGCTGGGCCATCGGCGGCGATTTTATGGTTGTCAATGCACAATACCCGCTCAAAGCCAGTGAGGAAGTCAAGGTCGTGAGTAACGACTATCAGTTGTTGCTCCAAGGTGTCAAAAACTCGGCGGATTTTCTGCCGATTGCGCATATCCAACAACGTCGTGGGTTCGTCAGCAATGATGATATCTGGTTCCATAATTAAAACTGCCGCTAGCGCGAGTAGCTGTTTTTGTCCACCAGAAAGCAGATGTGGCGAATGCTGGGCATGAGAACCGAGCCCGAACCGATCGAGCATGGCAGCGGCTCGGGTTTTGCGTTCTGCTCGTGGAATCTTCAGACGTCGCAGTGAGAATGCAACGTCGTCTTCAACAGTGGGCATAATGATTTGGTTTTCGGCATCAGAGAAGACGAAACCAACTTTTCGCCGAACCTCTTTGCCGTTTTCTGCTACGTTGAGGCCATCGACTTCAACAGTGCCAGCGCTGGCGATACCAAGACCATTGATGAGTCGAATCAGGGTGGATTTGCCGCCACCGTTGGCGCCGACAATTCCGATACGTTGTTCTGTCAGCCTGAGGTTAATGTTATCCAACACAACGTGGTCATCGTATTGGACGGTGACAGAGTCAAACCGAATCTCGGACATGACCTTCCTTTTAGTAAAATGAGGCGAGAAAAGTCAAAAAGCGAAGGCCAAACCTTCGCTTTGAGCTTAGTTGCAACAGCTAACTGGTTACTTCTTTGCCCGAAGGTCGGGGAATGCTTGGTGAACACCAAAGGCAATGCTAATGACTGCAATGAGTTCCACTAGGTCAGGGATGATGTAGGGGATATTTGCAGCTAGGGCAGCAGGGAAAGCCATGTCAGAGCGGATCATTAGCCCAATAGAGCCGAATAAGTACTGCAAACATAAGGCCACGATGCTGCCAATAATTAAGAAAGTAATGGTCTTTGTCTTGTCACCTCGTGGTGCAAGGTAGGCGATCAAACCAGCTACGAACGCGGCAACCAAGTATCCTACAAGGTAGCCAACGGTGGTACCAGATAGGGCAGACAGAGTTGAACGACCACCAGCAAGCACTGATAAACCAAGTAGTCCCAGTCCAAGAAAGAGGGCGACCGCGAGGAAACCACGGCGTGGACCCAGAACCAGTCCAGCGAGAATGACAGCGGTATTTTGCAGCACAATCGGCACGCCAGCAATTCCGACCGGAATCGAAACAAACCCCAGAGAGATGATTAGGGCGGCGAAAACCGCGATATATGCAACATTAAGTACTGGATTTGATACATGGGTGGAAGGGGATGATTTTACAGTCATGCCTCCACACCTTACTTTAAACGGCGTTCAGTAGCTAGCTGGGGGTGGTGGAATTGGTATTGGCCAGTTGAACTTTTCGACGCTCATGGCTGGTGCGCACAATAGCTCTGTAGATAGACGTTGAGCGCTTTTGCTGGCCTGGGTACAGCATGGTTGGATCACAGCCCTGCGACTCTTTGGCCTGGTGAGATTTTGTTGCGATGGGAGAGCGTAGCATGCACAGGGTGTTGGCACCGCTTTGTGCAGGCAACCGGCTAAAATGCCACCTATGCGATTAACGGAATTCCATAGGCTGATCGACGCGGAGTTTGGCGATGCACAAGGAGCGTGGATTGTCGATTCCCATGTCATCGCTGAATATGGAAAGACGCCCCAGGAGCTTATCGAACAAGGAATGGATCCTCGAAAAGTGTGGTGGGCACTATGTGAGGATTTTAAGATCCCGGAGGAACGACAGTTGGGGCCAGATATTGAGGGGTTTTAAACAAGGAAGCTGGGTAAATTTCCACTGGCCAAGTGCTGGATTAGATTATTCAAGGCGGGAAATTTTGCTTGATCTTCGAACAGTTGTACGTGTATTCTGAGGGTTGTGTCAGGTGGCTCCCGTAGTGTTGAAAACAGCAAAAGCCAAAAACAACTACCAACTCCATAATAAAAAGTGTGATTTTGGAGATATTTTGCTTTTAGTTGGATCCATGATGGTGTTTTGTCAGTCTAAATCTTTAGGAACAAAACACCATGATCGATCACAGCACCTCAATAACCAATAAAACGAAAAGGAAGAAAAATGGCTGCAAAGAAGAGCGCAAAAACTACTGCCAAAGCTGGTAATGATCGCCAAAAGGCCCTTGATGCTGCATTGGCAATGATTGAAAAAGATTTTGGCAAAGGGGCAGTCATGCGTCTTGGCGACGATAACCGTCCCCCAATCCAAGCAATCTCCTCTGGCAATACTGCCATTGATGTGGCACTCGGGATTGGTGGTTTTCCTCGAGGGCGGATTGTAGAAATTTATGGACCAGAGTCTTCTGGTAAAACCACTGTTGCCCTGCATGCCATTGCCAGTGTGCAACGTGACGGCGGTATCGCCGCCTTCATTGATGCAGAGCACGCGCTTGACCCAGAGTATGCGCGGAAACTTGGTGTCGATACCGATGCGCTACTGGTTTCGCAGCCAGATCACGGTGAACAAGCACTGGAGATTGCTGATATGCTGGTTCGTTCTGGAGCGATCGATCTCATTGTTATTGACTCGGTGGCAGCTTTAACCCCGAAAGCTGAGATTGAAGGTGAGATGGGTGATAGCCATGTCGGCTTGCAAGCTCGGTTGATGAGTCAAGCACTACGGAAGATGGCGGGTGCTTTGCACAATTCTGGGACCACCGCGATTTTCATTAACCAGTTGCGTGAGAAGATCGGCGTCATGTTTGGTTCACCAGAGACGACCACCGGTGGTAAGGCATTGAAGTTCTACGCCTCGGTGCGGTGTGATGTGCGTCGGGTGCAAACACTAAAAGATGGCCAGGATGCAGTGGGCAACCGAACTCGGCTGAAGGTAGTCAAGAATAAAGTATCGCCACCATTTAAGGTTGCCGAATTTGACATTATTTACGGTGAGGGCATTTCCCGTGAATCCTCATTGATTGATATGGGTGTTGATAATGGCATCGTGAAAAAGTCTGGTTCATGGTTTACCTATGAGGGCGATCAGTTGGGCCAAGGTAAAGAAAAAGTGCGGATGCACTTGAAGAATAACCCTGATCTAGCGGATGAGATTGAAGAAAAGATCTTAAAGAAGCTAGGCATTGGTAAATATGCTGAGACTGATGAAGACGCACTCACCGATGAGCCGGTGGATATGGTTCTTAATGTTGATTTCGATGATGAGGTTGACGCTAAGGACTAGTTGTGACTACCCAAGCGAAAAAACTAGAGCAGCTTCATCAGGCGTTGCGCCAGTATCAAGAGCAGGGCAGCGATCTTTTCGATCACCAAAAAGAAGCAGCCAAGGCCGATGTTCGTCGTCGAGCTCTATTGCTTCTCGACCAACGGGCGCGTTCGCGCTACGAGTTGAAGGAACGATTGCTGGCGTTAGATTTTCATGAGGAGATTGTTGAAGCAGTACTGGAAGATTTCGAACGATCAGGTTTGATTGATGACCTGCACTTTGCTACTGAATGGGTTAGACAACGTCATCAACGCCGCGGCAAGGGGCGAAGTGCGCTAGAACTGGAGCTGAAAACTAAAGGCATTGCTGCTGAGATACGAGCTGAGGCACTAGAACAAATCAGTTCAGCAGCAGAAACAAACATGGCGTTGCAGCTAGCCCGCAAAAAGGTCCAAGCAGTGCGCTCGATTCCGGTTGATCGCCCAGAAAAGGAAAAGCAGCTTCGTAGAATCGTGGCCATGCTTGCCCGCCGCGGATTTGGTCAAACCACCTGCATTTCCTCTGCACAACAGGCATTGGCCGAGCGAATTGAAGAATTAGGCACCTATGCCAGATAGTAATCAAAAACCACCAAACCAGCTACAAACTGGGAAATAAAGCGTGGTTTTCTCCCCATGTAAATCAGAGTTCCCATACCAATTATGGGTGGTGAACTCTGATTTTTGCTGAGGCGATTATTCGTGATTGAAAATATTGGGCAGCATGACGCCGTGGAATCTGCACCTAGTGGCGATGGTGCTGGCAGGAGAATGAAAACTGTTAATGCCTCTCGCTTGGGGATTATCCAAGGTCACCAGTAGAATCTCAATCTGTGTCCATTATCACCACCAACAATCAGTCCACCGATTCCATGCATTTCAACAGCTCACGCACCTATGAAGTGCGAACTTATGGCTGCCAGATGAATGTCCATGATTCAGAACGCCTTGCTGGTCTGCTCGAAGATGCTGGTTATACACCTGTGTCTGCGGGCGAAACCCCTGACTTAGTGGTCTTTAATACCTGTGCCGTGCGAGAAAACGCAGATATGCGTCTTTATGGCACTTTGGGTCACTTGCGGAGTGTGAAAGAACAACACCCCAGCATGCAGATCGCAGTCGGTGGTTGTTTAGCACAAAAGGACAAGGACACGGTCGTCGCCAAGGCGCCATGGGTGGATGTTGTTTTCGGCACCCACAACATTGGTTCCTTGCCAACTCTGTTACAGCGTGCGGAGCATAATCAGCGGGCCGAAGTGGAAATCGTCGATGCGCTAGAGCAATTCCCATCTGTGCTACCGGCTAAGCGCGAGTCTGCCTATGCTGGGTGGGTATCAGTATCGGTTGGGTGTAATAATACCTGCACGTTTTGTATCGTCCCGTCACTACGTGGCAAAGAGATCGATCGTCGCCCTGGTGATGTGCTAGCAGAAGTCCAGGCTTTGGTGGATCAAGGCGTAGTGGAAGTAACTTTATTGGGACAAAATGTCAATTCTTATGGGGTTAATTTTGCTGACCCTGACATGCAGCGGGACCGGTCTGCGTTTTCCAAGTTGCTGCGAGCTTGCGGGGAGATTGCTGGTTTGGAACGGGTACGGTTTACTTCACCACACCCAGCTGAATTCACCTCAGATGTCATTGATGCCATGGCTGAGACTCCTAATGTCTGTCCACAGTTGCACATGCCACTGCAATCAGGATCTGATCGGATCTTAAAGGAAATGCGTAGGTCTTATCGCTCGAAGAAATTCTTGGCGATCTTGGAAGAAGTGCGGCAAAAAATCCCTCATGCTGCGATTACTACTGATATTATCGTTGGGTTTCCAGGAGAGACCGAAGAAGATTTCCAAGCAACCCTCGATGTTGTTGAGAAAGCACGATTTAGCAGTGCTTTTACCTTCCAGTATTCTCCACGGCCAGGCACCCCGGCGGCCGAATACGATAATCAGATTCCAAAGGACGTGGTTCAAGACCGCTATGAACGGTTGATCGCGTTGCAGGAGCGAGTGTGTTTGGAAGAAAATACCAAACTTATTGGTGCTGAGGTTGAACTGCTAGTTCAAGCTAATACTGGTCGAAAAAATGAAAAGACTAAACGTATGACTGGACGTTCCCGTGATGGTCGGTTGGTGCATTTTAGTCCCACTGGATCGATCGATGACATGGTGCGACCAGGCGATATTGTGACTACAACGATCACCGATGCAAAGCCGCACTTTCTCATTGCGGATTCTCCAGTACTCACACATCGTCGCACTAAAGCAGGGGATATGAGTGCAGCTGGCCAAGTACCAACTACAGCTCCAGTGGGGGTTGGGTTGGGATTGCCAAAAGTTGGGGCACCTACGCCAATGGTGTCACCTCGTTCGCAGGGGTGCGACGATGGTGGATGTGGCTGCTCCTGACGCTAGACTAGGATGGTCTTATCTTAAAAATCTGCATAAGGAGCAACTAGGTCCCATGTCGGATGCAACACATTCTGCTCACCCTACTAAGACAGTAGAAACTAAGAAGCAAGTATCTGCGGCTGACTTAGCGGCCGCAGAACGAAAAGCAGCTGGTCGTTTTGATCTTCAGGTGTTTGGCAAGATCCTAGTGGCAGCGTGGGTGCTATTTGTGATTGGCCTGTTTCTACCACATGGTGGCACTGTAACAGGTTGGCAAGTTGTAGTATTTATGGCTGACAATGCTGGGTTACGGATCGGTATTGCTGAAATCGCTTTCGTCCTATTAGGAACCCTTGGGTTGGTAGTCGCTGGGGGCTTATTGCTGGTAACCAAGCGAACTATTTTTGCCAATATCTCCTTCTTGCTTTGTGGAATGGCGTTGTTCGCATCCTTGCTTGGGATGTGGATGCGGCTGCAGGACCACGAGAACACCGGTGGACCTGGTTTAGGTTTTGGTTTTGTTATTGAGGCGCTAGCGATAATTTTGGCCGTGTATGCTCTGGCATTTACGGTGATGCGCCGTTCCGATGAACAGCAAGCTATTGCAGCCGAACGTGCCCGTCATGAAAATCTCGATGCGGTTGGCAAAGCCCAACGGGACGTTTTCGTTTCGCAACAGCACAATACTCCCGAGACCAATCCGCTGTTTATTGATGACCGTCGTAAAAAGGCGGCAGAGCGCCATCGAAAAAACCAAGGTAGCTAATCTGAGTACATTTCTGTAGTTGCGGGTGAGCTAATCCATAAAGGGCAACCCTGAAGATTCGGAGTTGCCCTTGTGGTAATTTCTTTGGAGTTAATTATCGGTTTTCTACAGCTTGGACTGCAGTGTCAGCCCATTCTTGCCATTGGGCAGCAAGTGCCCGTAGTTTTTCGGCTTCTTTGGTCTTCCCTTTAGCCTCTGCTGCTTCAGCAGATTTGGTGTATTCCTCCACCTTGGCAATGAACTGGTTGGCCCGTGCTTGGGCCTCGGGATCGGTGCGGCGCCATTGGGCGTCGGCAGCATTGGTGACACGAGATTCTAGGGCAGCAATTTTTTCCTCAAATTCGCGTTTACGTGCTTTGGGAACATAGCCGATTTCCTCCCATTTTTCTTGCAATTCCCGCAAGTTCCGGCGAGCAGCATCAAGATTTGTAGCTGGGTCAATAAGCGAATCGTACTGTTCTAACAACGATTCCTTGGCAGCTGCATTAGCCTCAAATTCTTGGTCACGCGCCGAGCGATTGGCGTTGCGGGCTTGATAGAAGTAATCGCGGGCGGCTCGGAATTGCTCCCATAGTTTGTCATCAATGTCACGTTGGGCACGCCCTGCCTTCTTCCACTGTTCCATTAGCTCGTGGAGGGCATCGCCGGTTTCTTTCCAATTAGTGGAGGTTTTCAACTCTTCTGCTTTAGCAATGAGTTCTTCCTTGGTTTTGCGTGCCGCAGCCTTTTGGCGGTCTCGCTCTGCGAAGAACGCTCCTCGGCGGCGTTTGAAGGCTTCACGGGCGCGGGAATAGCGCTTCCAAAGTGCATCATCAGTCTTGCGATCAATTCCGCGAATGGTTCGCCACTCAATGAGGATAGCGTCGATACGATCACCGGCGATTTTCCATTCGGTGGCGGTCTCAGCGATTTCTTCAACCTCTTGCAGTAATGCTTCCCGCTTGGCGATAGCCTCAGCCAGACGAGCCTGCTTCTCTTCCTGTGCCCGCAGCCCAGCGCTGTCAGCATTGTCAATGACATAGGCCAAACGGGTTTTGAGTGCCTCAATATCACCAATGATGGCGGCTTCGTCTAACGATTTCTGCAATGCTGTTGCAGTCTCTTTCAGATGGGAAGCCTCGCTGGGGTGGGTTTCTAGCCGAGTCTCTAAATAGACTACTTCGGTTGCTACATCGTGGTAGCGGGCACCGTAGTGCGCTAAGCCTTCTGCCGGGGTGCCAGCTTGCCAAGAACCAATCAAACGTTCACCGTCGGCAGTTTTAACGTAAGTGTTGCCGTCCTCATCGATTCGTCCCCACTGTGTTGGGTCGGATTCGGGTGTGACTGGGACTTTCACGCCAGCACGGTGCGGTGCAGGGGTTGTTTCGGTCCGGTGAGCATGGTTCGCAGAAGGTCCGGGGCTGGGCTTGGGACCTGGTACCGCCCGCGGGCTAGGCCCAGGGGTTGGTGTTGGTTGTGAGCCTGGCTTAGGAGTTTGGGAAGTGCTCATCAGACTGGGAACATCCTTACTTCAGAAGTCTCGTGCCGCGCGACGCGGCTGCCGAAAGGTGGTCAAAACTACGGCGATGTCCCACGAAGAAGACGCAGACAGGTCCAGAACGCAAGGAGATACTCGCGTTTCGACGCTAACAGTTAGTCCGGCTTCGGTGAGATTCCGCTTACCCCAATGTACCCCGTGAATGTGGAAAATGTTACAAAAACCACTCGTAGGGCGCTGAAAAATCCGGGTGAATCGAAAATAAGCGGATTGCTGCACGAGCACTGTTGCTGTTGTTGCGCAGGAGTTTCCACGTCAGATATTCCCCAGTAGGCTTAAGGCGTGACAGATTTAGCTCGACCAGTAGCATCATCAAGAAACAACGGGAAGCTTCTCATCATTCCTGGTAGCCCAGCAGTTGTAGAGCAGCTTGGGGTGGGTGATGCACCGTCAGCACATATGCAAGCGAATATTCTTGCCCAGTTGGCACAACTCAAAGCCAACTGGCCTGCTGGGCTTGTACTGACAGCTGATGTGGTGGGTTCACAAGATCTGCGCTGGCATACTAAAAACACCGGATCATTGCGTGCGTGGGGTCCAAGCTCAACACAGCTAGACGGCGGTAACTTTTTGCCGGAATTAATTGCCCGCTGGTTTTTGCATCAGGTAAAAATCCCAGTAGCTGATAGCAGAAAGCACCTCGGATTATTAAACCCTGAACGGCTGACAGTGGTGGTTATTGATGGTAGTGCTGGTCTTGGTCCACGGGCGCCGTTGAGTTTGCTGCCTACTGCTGAGCAATGTCATATATGGTGTGAATCGTTGTTGCAGGATCCATCAGCAATTGACTTACAACCCCTAAGCAACTCAGAACTGAGTACTGGGGGAATAATCGAGCCTAATTTATGGTTGGAATTGGTTGATTACCGCAGGCAGGTCACTAAGGCTGAGTTGATAGCAAGTGATATTTCGCTGGGTGTTGGTCGGTACTTGGCATTATGGGAGTTCGAACTAGATGAATAGTGATGTTTGCGATCGCCCCATTGCTATTATTGGTCCCACTGCTAGTGGGAAGTCAGCGCTGGGCATAGCGTTGGCCCAACATTTCGATGGGGAGGTAGTCAATGTTGACTCCATGCAGCTGTATCGTGGCATGGATATTGGTACTGCGAAACTGTCGATGGCTGAACGCAGCGGGATACCACATCACCTACTCGACATTTGGGAAGTGAGCACGACTGCTTCAGTGGCGCATTACCAGGAACTAGCGGTTGCATCGGTTGAAGAAATAGCAGCTAGAGGTAAGACTCCGATTCTTGTTGGAGGCTCTATGTTGTATGTGCAGTCTTTGATTGATGATTGGCAGTTCCCACCAACTGACCCACAGGTGAGAGCTAGGTGGGAAGCGCGTCTTTGCGAAGTCGGTATTGATGCTCTCCATCAGCAGCTGCGGCACATTGATCCAGCTGCGGCAGAAATTATTGAAGATAAAGATCCTCGCCGAACGGTACGGGCATTGGAAGTGATCGAATTGACTGGGCAACCATTCCAAGCTTCACAGCCACCTAAAGATCAGCCCTGTCGGTGGAATACCCTATTGCTCGGGTTGCGAACCGAAACTGATTGGCTTAACGCTCGTATTGAGGTACGTACCCGAGAAATGTTCGAGCGTGGCTTAGTTGATGAGGTGTTTGATCTGGTAGCTAACCATGGATTAGTAGCTGATTCCACCGCTGGTCGAGCCATTGGCTATGCCCAAGTGTTGGCAGCCATGCGTGGAGAGTTGGCGTGGGAGGAAGTGGAACCAAAGACCGTGATTGGTACGCGGCGTTATGTTCGACGTCAGCGTAGCTGGTTTAATCGAGATCATCGGATCCACTGGATTGACGCCACTCGCGACACCCTAGACCAAGCGTTGGCTGTGATTGAGCAACACTATTAGCAAATTTTTATACTCCTGAAAGGTTCTAAGAAAATGTCCTATTCACAAGGTGAATTACCAGAATCCCTACTTTTTCTTAAAGGACATGGGACCGAAAATGATTTCATTATTCTCCCTGATTATGGTGCTCATTTGCACTTGGATCCACAGTTTATCGCGACATTATGTGACCGTCGTGCAGGACTGGGGGCGGATGGATTACTGCGGGTAGCAGCCGCAGGTGCATTGGTGGACGCTGGGGTATTAGCCACGCTTCCAGCAGGTGTACGTCCTGATAATTGGTTCATGGATTATTACAATGCCGATGGTTCTACCGCGGAGATGTGCGGTAATGGGACTCGCGTTTTTGCTCACTACCTTTATTCTGAAGGGCTGGTCACTAGTACTGAGTTTGTGATTGGTACGCGCGCGGGTGGCAAACCAGTAACTATTCATGATTGCACTGGTGTTACCGCTGAAGTCTCGGTGGCGATGGGGCCTGCAACGGTGACTGGGGTGTCCACTTGTCGCATTGGTGAAAACACATTTGCCGGTATGGGAGTTGACATGGGTAATCCGCACCTTGCATGTGTGATTCCCGGACTTAGGCCAGCTGGCCTAGACCAATTAGATCTAGTGCAGCCGGAGTTTGATACCGAGTTTTTCCCGCACGGGGTCAATGTAGAGGTGTTGACCGAGTTGGATCAGTCAACGCCGGTACCACGGGCCTACATGCGGGTATATGAACGTGGTGTGGGAGAAACTCGTTCCTGCGGGACTGGGACGGTTGCCGCGGCTCGGGCAGTGTTGGCCGATAGTGGCCAAACTGATGGGGAAGTGGAAATCATCATCCCTGGTGGTTCAGTGTTTGTCACCATTGACGGTGAAACATCCACGTTGCGGGGACCGTCGAAAATTGTAGCAGAAGGTATGATTCGACCTGAAGTATTTATGGCCTAGTCGCTGGTGTTCTTTTCCATCGCCTGGAGTCGAATCTGGGCGGTGTCTTTGCCGAATCGCTTTCGGTCATAGATCATGAAGGATCCCAGCATCATCAGCAGCACGAATAGAATGCCAAAGGCAGTGATGGTGGCATTTTTCAAAGATTCAAATTGAGCAGTGTCGGCGCTGTCTGCAGCCTGTTCGATGTCAAAGCCACTGACTGTCAGGACAGCCATGGAGGGGTTACCGTAGTTATCCCATGCTTTGATGGTTATGGTCTCATCTTGGGTGAACACCCGAGAATAGGCGTTTTCCTCCCCTGGAACAGGACTCCATTCTGGTGAGATTGACCGGAGTGGTTCATCAGCAGTGATAATGATGGTCACGGGTTCATTCTTGTCCGAAACAAGGTCATCCTTATTAAGGACGGAAATTACCGGGCCTTGGAACTCCTTGGCAGGGCCTTCATCGACGAGGTTCCATCCAAGTCGGCGAATTTTCTCTAAGGTTTCGTCGAAACTGGGGTGTGGACACCAATAGACACCCCGAGCACCGATCTCAGTCCCCGGCGGAATATTGGTGAATCGGGTCCAGCCGTCAAGCGTGGATGAATAATTGACTGGGGAAATGCCAGAATAATCAAAGATATTATTTAGCTTAGGGATTGAACTTAAATCCCAGGTCCGGATGTTGATGTCAAAGTTGGCAGCATCAGCAAACATCCCAGACATATCACGGACGTTGGCGGTGTTCCATTGGCTAATGTCGGATGTGAATTGGCCTGCGCCACGAAACATATTGGCCATTGTGGTCACATTCGAGGTGTCCCAAGCGGAAATGTCACCTGTGAATGCATGGGCATTCATGAACATACTGTTCATGTCGGTCACATTAGTGGTGTTCCAGACAGAGATATCACTGTTGAAGGTTGCTGCGCCATCGAACATATAAGCCATTGACTTGACTCCCGAGGTATCTGGGATGCCAGCAAACCGGGAGAACTGCACGTTGGTGGATTGCTGGAACATACCAGCCATGCTGCGCCATGAATTAGTACCCCACTGATCGATTCGCATCAAAGAAGAGGTAGAGGTGGGGTGTTCTCCATCGAAGCCCATGCGTAGGTGCGGGAAGAATCCTTTGAGGGCAATGGTATATACCCCTGGTTGGCTAAATTCGCAGGTACCAACTTCATCAGCAGCATTTATGCTAATGTGCTGTGGTTCAATCTGGCTGATATCGCAAATTAGATCGAAGGAGGGGCTGGCATCATCAACACCATGTGCAGTTACCGAATAGCTTTGGCTATTGGCAGGGCTTTGAGTGGTGTCAACAGTGAAGACGAAGGCATCTGGGTTCTGTGAGACGAAGGTATCACGAGTCTGATTTGCCAAATTTTCAGCAGTGTCAGTCGTGCTAGGTTCTGCAGATGCCGACTCAGAGGGAGCCTCAGAGGAAGATGTAGCTTCAGATTCTGACTCTGGTGTTGAGGATGAGACAGTCTCTTGGTCTTGCTGAGTAGTGTCTGTCTGAGTGTCCAAGGGGGTCTGATTGGGGGCAGGCTGAGGCGCAGGCGCCAGATTAGGGGCAGAATCCTGTTGTGGTGGTTGAATCACAGGAGCTTGCCCAGGTACCTCGAAAACCATGGTTTGTGGGTTGGGGTTAGGGCCACCAGGAACAATAGGAACCGTTTCAACCTTGATGGTCATGCCAGTAACGGTTTGATCGAGTAGTTGAGCGTTGGCGATCGGGGAAGCGGAGGGCGCGAGATAGGGCGAGGTCAACAGTGCAAAAACTGCACCTGCTCCCCAAACTCGTGATGCGCGCCAACGCTTGGTCACGTTTTGATCTCCTTGATGATTCTCACTGTTCAAGATTTTCCATCACACACCGGTGGTATATAACCGGTTTTAAGAGTTTGCGGCACTGGACATGTGTCAGTGTAACAAAAAACTCACTTGTTGGAATCTCAATATTATTTAATCTGGATTTTAGCGTCAAAATCAGATCATTACCTAATGGTTAAGGGTGTTTTTTGTAATTTACCCAGAGAAATCATACTACAATGCCCCAGTTTCAGGGGCATTGTTAGGGGGAAAACGCAGTTCAGGGGGCAGCTCACAGTGTTATTAGAAATGCTGACTCTTTTAAGTAATTGTGACAGTTTTTGCTAAAGTTGCAAAAATGTAATAATGGTACTTATGTGAAAAATGTGACTACTGGTAATTTGTGCCGAGTCGATGAGCGCTCTTGCGGGCTAGTAGCCATGCTTCCTTAAGCTCTAGCGCCCGCCGGTCGGTTACTAGCAATAATGCTTCCAATTGCTGCACCGAAAGGTTACCTTTCAGCCGTGAATTCACTCGTGACACATAGCGCTTTGAGGTATCAACGAGGAAATGAAACGCAGAAATATCGGGGTCACAGCAGTCCTCGTCCGCGAGAGCCGGGCGATGCAAGGTGCGATCGGCAATAGCGTCAGCATCTTGACTGGTCAAAAAATTGTCATACTGTCGAAGCACCTCTTCGATATCTTCCCGCGACAAAACGATAGATGACACTAAGGCAGTAGCTTCCTGAGAATTTGGTTCCCACCGCGAAGCAAGGTAAATCACAAGACCGATAATGCCCGCTAAAACGACGCCTTCCCATTTCAACAACACAATGAGTGCGATGCAACAGGCAGCGGTGAATACCCACGGCCACATGGCGCGTGGGGGATCGTTGTCAAAAGCTTCAAGTTCTTTCATCAATTCAGAGCTCTTCAACACTTCTGTCGGATATGAAGATGGGTAAGGATTAGTTTCCACCGCAGCCACAGCCTCCTGAACCACAACCACCAGCAGCTGAACCGCAGCCTTGAGGTGCCAAAATAGATGCGACCATAATCGCAGATCCACAAATGACAGAGTTCTTTTCAGGTAAATCAATGACGTCTGGCAGACAGAGATCATAAGCAAAGGAACCATCGACAGTGGCATGAATAAACCGCTGGCCAGTCAGCGTATTGGTGCGGTAATCGGCTTCTAGAACCCGGGCGGTAAACGTTGCAGCTGCAGTCGGAACCTCGGTTCCCGAACCACTAGCGATGGCTCGGGCTCCTTGCGACTCTAAGCTCCCAGGTTCCATCTGATGCTTGGCTACAAAGTCAGCAACCGTTGGGTATGTTGTCAACCCTTCAGTGTTTACTAAGGCAGTAACCGAAAGCTGTTGCCAGTGCTGTTCACCTTCATCGACCAATAGTGGTCCTTGGGCTAGATTACAGGTCAAACTTGTGACAGGTTGGTCGTTATAGTCGACAATATCGCACAATGCGAGAACGTCGTTAAGCATGCTGACATGGGCAAAACTCATAGCAACCGAGGAAAAACCAGCAAAGGTAGCAAATGGTTCGACGGCGAGAATATTGATCTGGGCGCCAGAGGGATCGGAAAATTGAATTAATTGCCCACCTCGAACTTCCCCAGAAACTGCCAAGTTATCCGTGTTAATGGCGGCTTCCACGGCGTCTTGCCATTTCTCGAAACCCATACCGATTGCCAATAGGTCATTGCTCATAGGGTCTAATTGTACGACGTCAATAGTGAAACTAAGGGCTCGAGAAAGAAAACGTATCCAAACTTAAACCGACCTGTTACCTGCCGAAATCTTAGCTTAGGGAAAACACTGGTAGCGTGCAGCCAAACCAAGGATCAGCGATGTAGCTAACTTCAACATCGGTCCACTGTCAGATACCTCTTGGTTTTAGAACAGTGAAGTGGAAGAATGGAAGACAACGATGACTAAAGATACTCCTTTAAACCAGTTAAATAACCCATTACCAACTTCCCATGAGAAGCTATTGCAACAAGCCTTTCGGAACCACAAAGACACTGTCATTCATGACAATGCTGGGACTGATCAATCTGAATTATTGCCAGTAACTGGTGCTGAAACCATGTCCACACCCACCGTTGGGGAGTTGGATCTGGAAGCACGTTCTTCTTTGCGTCGCTTAACTCGTGGTTCAGAGATTTATGCCACCGACCAAGATGACGGCTATGACGTGGAATACCGCAAGCTACGCCTTGAGCGGGTCATCTTAGTAGGTGTGTGGACCGAAGGCACCACTGCTGAAATTGAAGCCACCATGCAAGAGCTGCGGGCATTGGCTGAAACTGCCGGTTCTGCAGTGGTCGATATGCTGTATCAAAAACGTAGTCGGCCAGATCCTGGTACCTATATTGGAACAGGCAAGGTTCAAGAGCTCAAGGAAATTGTCATGGCCAGCGGTGTCGACACTGTTATTTGCGATGGTGAACTCAGCCCTGGTCAGATGATTGCTTTGGAAAAAGCCCTTGATGTCAAAGTCATTGACCGGACCATGTTAATTCTTGACATCTTCGCTCAACATGCCAAGAGCAAAGAAGGTAAAGCCCAAGTCTCCTTAGCACAAATGGAGTACCTGATTACTCGGGTACGTGGCTGGGGTGGCGCACTATCTAGGCAAGCTGGCGGACGTGCAGGTTCCAATGGTGGTGTTGGTCTACGCGGACCTGGTGAGACCAAAATCGAGGCAGATCGTCGTCGGCTGCGCACTGAAATGGCGAAACTGCGCAAAGAAATCTCTGGTATGAAAACCGCTCGGGACATCAAACGCGCACGTCGCCGTGCTTCAACCATTCCGCAGATCGCTATTGCTGGTTACACCAATGCCGGTAAATCATCGCTGATTAATGCCATGACTGGCGCGGGTGTCTTGGTCGAAGATGCATTGTTTGCCACACTTGATCCCACCACCCGACGCGCTGAACTTGCCGACGGGCGTACCGTGGTCTTCACCGACACCGTTGGTTTCGTTCGGCATTTGCCAACCCAATTGGTGGAGGCATTCCGCTCCACATTGGAAGAAGTAGTCGAAGCTGACCTTGTGCTGCACGTGGTAGATGGATCTGATCCATTCCCGTTGAAGCAGATCGAGGCGGTCAATGGTGTGATTTCTGAAATTGTGCGTGAGTTGAAGGTGCAGGCGCCACCGGAAATCATCGTGGTGAACAAGATTGATGCGGCAGATCCATTGGTGCTTGCGGAGCTGCGTCATACCTTAGATGATGTTGTTTTCGTGTCTGCTAAGACAGGCGAAGGCATCGCCGACTTGGAAGCACGAGTGGAGCTGTTTTTGAACTCTCTTGATGCGCATGTTGAATTATTGGTGCCGTTTACTCGGGGTGACATTGTCTCTCGGCTACACCAATACGGCACCGTTATTGGCGAGGAATACACTGCGGAAGGCACCCGACTCGACGTTCGGTTACCAGAGTCACTCGCACAAGAATATTCCGAATTTTTTGTGCATAGTTAGGGATTAGCTATGGCAGGAAGCCTCAGCATGCATAAACTTACCAATGCAGATGCAGCCGTCATAGCCACATGGGTGCATACCCCAGAGGAAGTGGTGGAATTCGCTGGTCCACAGATGCCTTATCCCATGAATGGTGCCGACCTGATGAGCTCTCGGCACCAAGGGTATGAGGTGTTTTCCTTTTTTGTTAATGAGGAGTTGGTTGGTACCACTTCAGTGCGATTACCTGATTCAACAACAGCACGAATTGCTCGGGTCTTACTCAACCCCATCTTGCGTGGACGTGGATTGGGCCGAAAAATCGTTAGCGCCACTATAGATTACTGCCAAAACACCTATGCAGTTGAGAAACTAGAACTTGGAGTGTACTTGCACAACATCCCAGCTCGAAAACTTTACGAGTCTCTAGGGTTTATCGATACTGGTCGGCGGCGGAAAACATTCATTAACCATCAATGGTGGATGGCAGTAGATATGGTGAAGTACTGTTAACTTCTCGTTTGTTCATTGTGGTGATACTTTGGCTAATTTGTGAGTTCACACAATGCGATGATTGGCATTTAACACTGTAAACGCGACATAATACAGTTTCGTGAGTAATTCTTCTTGGGGTTGGACCCTGCATGGTGATGGGAAATCAATCAAACCTGGTGAGGTGGTCGCCCCAAATGAACGTCTAGGGTGGGGCAGGACCATTGGTATTGGGATGCAACATGTCATCGCCATGTTCGGGGCGACCTTATTGGTGCCCACCCTAACAGGGTTCCCGGTTAATACCACATTGCTGTTCTCCGGCGTGGGTACCATGATCTTTTTATTAGTTACCCGCAATCGATTGCCATCCTATTTGGGATCCTCGTTTGCATTCATCGCCCCGCTGTTGGCCTCGCAAGCCCAGGGCATTGGGGTGCAACTCGGTGGTGTGGTTGCTGCAGGTGTGACCATGATCGTGGTTGGCATGATTGTGAAAACCGCAGGACGCAGGGTCATCGACCTAGTGATGCCCCCAGCGGTATCAGGCGCAATTGTAGCCCTTATTGGTTTGAATCTTGCACCCACCGCAGTCACTAATTTCCAGTCGCAGCCCTTGGTGGCTGTAGTTACCCTTTTCGCTATTATGATCTTCACCATTGCTGGGCGAGGCATGATTGCTCGATTGGGTATTTTATTGGGGGTTATCATCGGGTGGATTTTTGCTGCTTTAAGCGGCAACCTAACTGAGGGTACTAAAGAAGCTATCGACGCGGTTCCGTGGGTGGGGCTGCCGCAGTTCCATGCCCCACAGTTCACGGTTTCAGCTATCCTATTAACCCTACCGGTGGTGATTGTGCTGGTGGCCGAGAATGTTGGGCATGTGAAAGCAGTGAGTGAGATGACTGCTAAAAACCTTGATGATCTCGCAGGTGATGCGCTCATTGCTGATGGGCTAGCCACCACCTTAGCTGGTAGTTTTGGTGGCTCTGGTACCACAACTTATGCAGAAAATATTGGCGTAATGGCAGCGACTCGGGTGTACTCCACTGCAGCTTATTGGGTGGCAGCTACTACTGCGGTGATACTGGCCTTTGTACCGAAGTTCGGGGCATTAATTTTTACCATTCCGACTGGGGTGCTCGGCGGTGCAGCCTTGGTGCTTTATGGTCTGATCGGAATGCTGGGTGTGCGGATTTGGCAGGATAACAAGGTCAACTTTAATAACCCAGTCAATCTCATTGCGGTGGCGGTTGCGATGGTGGCAGGTATTGGAAATCTAACGTTGACGGTATTTGGCATCCAACTCGAAGGTATTGCTTGGGGGTCGATTGGGATCATAGTCTTTTACCCCATACTTAAATGGCTGTACCGCACACTGGGGGAGGGGGCACAAGCTCGGTATTAATACCAAGTATAAATTCCAACCAAGGACAATGGTACTGCCTAGCTGCTAACCACTAAGCTCAGCGGAAATATCGTGAACCAGCCGAGCAGCAACACAGGCAGTGCGATTGTCAATGTCAAATGTCGGATTGAGTTCGACTACATCAATGAGTCTAAGCTTTCCGGTTTGGGCAGCTGCAGTGCATAAAGTGTGAATGATTGGCAATGGTACCCCATAGGCGGCGGGGGCTGACACACCAGGAGCGGTGGCCGCAGGTAAAACATCGAGATCGATACTCAGATGTAGAATATCTACCTGCGCTGCGACAGTTTCAACCATTTCGATTAATTCAGATCGCTTAGCGGCAGCTATTTCAATATCGGTGACATAGTCGACCCCAAGCCGTTGCGCCTCGGTGAAAAGCACATGGGTATTATTGGGAACTGATATGCCGTAGACGTGGTAGTTAAAATCCATTGGCCACAGATCTGCGATTTGTCTAAAGGGAGTACCCGAGGTGGGCGTTGGGGCGAAACGTAGATCGAAATGGGCATCGAGATTAATAATCGCAATCGTGTGATCCGTGAAATATTGTCGCAGACCACGGTGGGTGGCGAAAGAAGTTTCATGCCCACCGCCAAGGACCACAACAGCGCTGGCCCCATCGTCAAAAGCGGTTGCAACACCATTGGAAAGCTGGTGCTGGGCTAATTCAAGATTAGTATCAAAGCAGGTGATAGTACCAAGATCCATGCGGATTACCTCGTCGGTAATGGCTAAGGAACTAAGCGCAGCCCGAATAGCATCAGGTCCCGCAGCGGCACCAACCCGTCCCTGATTGCGCCGAACACCCTCGTCGCTGGCAAAGCCTAGGATCGCAAGGCTTTTGTGCATATGGTCAACAATGGGGGAGGTAATAATCGTATTATGCCAGCGACGATGTTCTGGACTAGGGCCGTCATCGCGGCCAATCCAGCTAAACAGGTTTTCCATATCCTCTATGATAAAGCCCAGAGCTTTTTCAAAAAGCGAAAGTAAAACTATGTAACAGGCGAGATGAGGGTGGGGTTAGTGCCAGCGAAGGTTCCGGCGGCGCAGCATACGCTTAATATTCTCAAATTACTAATCCAAAATGCTGCACCCATGACGGCTGTGCGGATTGCTACAGAACTCCAGTTGCCTCGTTCTACCACATACCAGCTATTGGCTGAGATGGTGGACAGTGGGTTTGTGGTGCATCTAAAAGAACAGCGTCGCTACGGTCTAGGCGCGGTCGCCTACTCAATGGCGCAAGCATATGTCACACAACAACCTTTGGTACGAGCATGTGCAGACCATATGCAGACCTTAGCAGCAGAAGTTTCGGGAAGCGCACATTTATCCCGCTTGAGCGAGCTAGAGGTCAGCTACTTATCAGAAGAGCGCGCGCCGGGTGCGGTATCACTAATAACTGACGTTGGGGTGCGGTTACCCGCACTGACGACGGCTTCTGGGAAAGCAATGTTAGCGGCCTTAGATGAAACTGAATTGAAAGCTCGGGTTGATGCTGCAGGTGAGGGGAAAAACTGGCGGCAGATTAAAGCCATGGTAAACCACGTGCAGAATCTAGGGTGGGCATCAGAATTGGAGGAAGTTTCCGCAGGGCAACGCAGTATTGCTGTTGCGATTATTGACCACGCTCATCGTCCAGCTGCTGCACTTGCCATCACCTTCCGGGTGGATCGGTATTCAGAGATTGAGCTGATGGAACTGGCGGTTCAACTGCGAACTCGGGTGGAAAAGATTCAGGTGAAAATGTTTGGCCGCCTCCTTGATCCTCGTGTATAGTCCGGGCTAGGAACAAGATCCTATTCTGTACTTGGCTATCGTACAGTAGCCTTTGTGCTGGTTATGTAAAGGTGCAAAGGCAATGTAGTTGATGGCGCAGAAGTATGGAAGGATTCTCATGACAATCACTGTTGGTAGCAGGGGGCTAACCATTGCAGAGGTGGTTCAGGTAGCACGTGATGATGTTAAGGTTTCCCTATGTAAAACAGCATTAGCTGAAGTTGCAAAAACTAGGACACGCATTGAAGAACTAGCCAATAATTCCACCCCAGTCTATGGGATTTCTACCGGTTTTGGTGCTTTAGCTAGACGCCACATTCCACAGGAAATGCGCACCCAACTCCAGCGCAGCTTGGTGCGTTCACACGCTGCTGGTTCAGGTCCCGAGGTGGAACGAGAAGTAATTCGAGCACTAATGGTTTTGCGGCTTTCAACCTTGATGACTGGTCGCACAGGGGTCCGCCCAGTTGTGGCAGAGACCTATGCAGCAGTGCTTAATGCTGGTATCACCCCAGTTGTATATGAGTACGGTTCCTTGGGATGTTCAGGTGATCTTGCACCATTGTCACATTGTGCGCTGACTCTGATAGGTGAAGGTGACGTTCGACTTGCTGATGGCAGCAAAGTAACTGCTACTGAAGCATTGGTGCAGCATAACATCACACCGCTGGTGCTGGCTGAAAAAGAAGGCCTTGCGTTAATCAATGGCACCGATGGCATGCTAGGCATGCTGTGCTTGGCTATTGCTGATCTCCACAACCTCGTCAAGATTGCAGACATTGCTACTGCCATGACTTTAGAAGGGCTACGGGGGACCGTAACAGTTTTTGCCGATGACCTTCAACAATTGCGGCCGCATCCAGGACAAGCACTCAGCGCAGCCAATGTTCGTGCTTTAGTTGCTGGTTCAGAAATCTTGGCGGCAGCTGTGGCGGAATTTGCCCAAAGTCATGTCCAAGATGCTTATTCCATTCGATGCTCGCCACAGGTCACAGGTGCAGTACGGGATACGATCGCCCACGCCATGCAGGTAGCCGACCGGGAGTTAGCCTCCGCAGTGGATAATCCAGTGGTGGCTTTGGATGGTCGAGTAGTCAGTAATGGCAATTTTCATGGGGCGCCAGTGGGATATGTGCTTGACTTTCTAGGGATTGCAGTGGCTGACTTAGCCAGCATTTCTGAACGTCGGACCGACCGATTTTTAGATGTTGCGCGTAACCGTGGTTTACCAGCTTTCCTTGCGGCGGACCCAGGTGTGGATTCCGGCCACATGATTGCCCAATACACCCAAGCTGGGATCGTCTCCGAACTGAAGCGTAACGCGCAACCTGCTAGCGTTGATTCCATTCCGTCTTCTGCTATGCAAGAAGATCATGTTTCGATGGGTTGGGCTGCCGGTCGGAAATTACGACGCAGCATTGACGGACTGGGCCGTGTGCTAGCCATCGAAATTCTCACCGCTGCTCGGGCAATTGATCTTCGAGGCCCTGAACAGCCTGCAGCAGGAACCGGTGCAGCAGTAGCCAAACTGCGGGAACACATACTAGGTCCCGATACCGACCGGTATCTTGCGCCGGAAATTGCTGCCACCTATGAACTGGTAGTTTCTGGTAAATTGGTGCAGGTGGTAGAAACCTCGATTGGTGTGTTGAACTAACTCATCTGTGATTGATTTTCAAGAGTCCAGCTGATTATTAGCTGGACTCTTGACTTTATTAGGTACTCATGTTTTGCTTTAACCATTGGAAATAAGGAGATTATTTTGTAATAGGAATATCGCTGCACATGGTGAATGTCGGCTCTCACCACTTCAAAGAGACGTCGACAGTTTTTGCTGTGTGCATTTGTCATTTCCTGTAACGCTCTTCTTATTCTTTTGGAGTAATCCATGTCTACAAATCCCTTTGGATTTCCTTCCTCGCTTCCTGGAACCAAAGTAGAAGTTCGCCTGTGGTCCCCACTGATTGACCTCGACTACCGAGCACAAAATCAAATTCGCAACGTCGCCAATTTACCGTGGGTGCATGCAGTGGCAGTCATGCCTGATGTTCATGCTGGTGCAGCGGTCACTGTTGGCAGTGTTATTGCCATGAATCAAGCCGTAGCACCAGCAGCAGTTGGTGTTGATATTGGCTGTGGCATGCTAGCAGTGAAAACTAGTGCAACCATTAATGATTTACCTAATGACCTACACCAATTGCGCACTGCATGGGAATCAGTGGTGCCAGTGGGCTTCGCAAAGCACAAAACCCGTGCTGAAGTATTAAAAACCAATGGGCTACTGCGTCGAGACGTCAAACAATTATTTCAGCGTTTTGCTGATCTGCGGGTCGACGTTTCTCGTGCCGAGAACACTGCTTACCGACAATGCGGCACCCTAGGGGGTGGGAACCACTTCATTGAACTGTGCTCTGACAATACCGGTCAGTTATGGCTGATGTTGCACTCAGGTTCTCGCGGTATTGGTAAGGAAATCGCAGAACGACACATCGCCAAAGCCCGCCACTTAGAGTGGAACAGTGATATTCGAAACCGTGACTTAGCAGTTTTTCTAAAACGGGACGCTACCGGCACAAAGTTGCCGGAATGGGATGATTACCTCCACGATCTATATTGGGCTCAAGACTATGCGGCACTCAACCGGATAGTAATGATGGAATCAATCAAGGCGGTGTTTGTACAAATGCTGCCTGAGACCCGATTCCATACACCAATCAATTGCCACCACAATTACATCTCCGAGGAAACCTACGATGGCATTGAACTGGTGATTACCCGCAAAGGCGCAATCAGCGCTCAAGCCGATCAATTGGGTATTATCCCAGGCTCTATGGGCACTGGGTCATATATCGTTCGTGGGTTAGGCAATCAGCGATCCTTCTGTTCGGCTTCCCATGGAGCTGGTCGGATAATGAACAGATCCCAAGCCCGTACCCAGTTCACCCTCGATGATCTAGTGGCGCAAACCAAGGGGGTGGAATGCCGAAAAGATTACGGTGTCCTTGATGAAATTCCCGGCGCGTATAAGGATCTCGATTCTGTGATGACACAACAATCCGATCTCGTTGAGATTGTTACAAGATTAGAAACCTTGATATGTATCAAGGGGTAGCTACAAGCTAACGAAACAAACCTATCTGGTATTTCAGACAATAGATAGATTTTAGGGCTATTATCCGAGGTAATTTCTTAGTAGAGTGGCCCCAAACACAGTTGCCAAAAGTGTTAGGACACCAACGATCACTCTGGTGATAGCCCCAAATTTTTGGACCAGATGGGTCGTTGGGTGTCACTTAACTTTTACTCCATAACGGCAACTCTCGATTAAGAAACGGTGACATAATGACCGAAAAAACCCAGCCCCGAGTGGTGCGCGCACCCCGTGGCACCACCCTCAATGCCAAAAGCTGGCAAACTGAAGCACCTCTGCGTATGCTCATGAATAATCTCGACCCTGAGGTAGCAGAACGCCCAACAGACCTCGTTGTCTATGGGGGAACCGGCAAAGCAGCCCGCAACTGGGAATGCTTCGACGCCATCGTCGCAACGCTCAAAGAGCTAGAGGACGATGAAACTTTACTAATACAATCTGGCAAACCCGTTGGGGTATGGCGCACCAACCCTTGGGCACCCCGAGTACTACTTGCAAATTCCAACCTCGTCGGAGACTGGGCTACCTGGCCAGAATTCCGCAAACTCGAAGCCGAAGGGCTCATGATGTACGGCCAAATGACTGCTGGATCATGGATATACATCGCCACCCAAGGCATCCTGCAAGGCACTTTCGAAACCTTTGCCGCGATCGCCAAGAAACGATACGACGGTACTTTAACTGGGACTATTACCCTCACCGGCGGCTGCGGTGGCATGGGCGGCGCCCAACCCCTAGCAGTGACACTCAACGGCGGGGTTTGCATCATTGTCGATGTTGATCAACAACGCCTTGAACGTCGGCAAGCAAAGCGATACCTCGACATCATTGCTGACGATCTTGACGATGCCATTAGAAAAGCCAACCGTGCTAAAGAGGAAGAACAAGCATTATCCATAGGTGTTGTGGGCAATGCTGCGATGGTATTCCCAGAACTATTGCGTCGGCACCGCGCCGGGGAAATACACATTGACATCGTCACGGACCAAACCTCTGCTCATGATCCATTAAGCTATCTGCCAATTGAAGTCCCCTTTGAAGACTGGCAAACCGAAGCTGAAGCTGACCCGATCACCTTCAGTAAAAAAGCCCGAGAGTCTATGGCTGCACATGTTGCCGCTATGGTGGAGTTTCAAGATGAAGGCGCTGAAGTTTTTGATTATGGAAACTCCATCCGAGACGAAGCTCGACAAGCGGGCTATCACCGCGCCTTTGAATTCCCTGGGTTCGTTCCAGCATACATTCGTCCGTTGTTCTGTGAAGGTTTGGGTCCGTTCCGTTGGGCGGCGCTGTCGGGAGATCCTGAAGACATCAAAGTCACCGACCATGCGCTCAAAGAACTTTTTCCCGATAATGAGCACCTTCACCGTTGGCTTGATGCAGCAGAAGAGTATGTTGAGTTTGAAGGCCTACCCGCTCGAATCTGCTGGCTCGGATACGGTGAGCGTCATCAAGCCGGATTACTTTTTAACCAGCTTGTAGCCGAAGGCAAGGTCACTGCACCGATAGTCATTGGACGTGACCACCTTGATTCTGGATCTGTGGCCTCACCTTATCGAGAAACCGAAGCCATGCTAGACGGTTCTGACGCCATTGCGGACTGGCCACTGCTCAACGCGCTCACGGCCACCAGTTCGGGAGCAACTTGGGTATCCATTCACCACGGTGGTGGTGTTGGTATTGGGCGTAGCATTCACGCTGGCCAAGTCTGCGTGGCAGATGGAACCGAGCTCGCTGCTGAAAAAATTGCTCGCGTGCTCACTAACGATCCTGGCATGGGCGTAATCCGTCACTTTGACGCTGGCTACAATCGAGCAGCCGAAGTTGCAGCTGAACGTGGCATCACTGTTCCTATGCCATTTAACAGTAGGGAAGCTAACTAACCATGTCCGCGGTAGCCATTACCAATATCGGTGAACTACGTACCGTTGGCGCGCTGGGAACACTTTACGACGCTGCCATCATTGCCGAAGCTGGCCGTATTGCTTGGATCGGCCCCAGTGCGCAGACACCAGCGGCTGATACAGTTCTCGATGTTGAAGGTCGTGCTGTCCTGCCTGGCTGGGTGGATTCCCACACCCACATGCTATTTGATGGCAATCGAGCCGCTGAATTCGAAGCTCGAATGGCCGGACAATCCTACGAGGCTGGGGGTATCAATGTTACTGTTACAGCGACTAGGGCCGCCAGCACCAAACGCCTTTGTAACCTATTGCGCCGCCGGATCGCAGCCGCCCATGCTGGTGGTACTACCAGCATCGAAACCAAAACTGGCTATGGACTCAATCTAGAATCGGAAGTTGCGGCAGCAAAAATTGCTGCTGGAGCTGTTGAGGATGTTACCTTTCTTGGGGCACATGTTGTTCCAGCTGGGATAGCTGCTGATGAATATGTTGATCTTGTCTGTGGGGATATGCTCAACCAAGTTGCACCCTACGCGAACTGGATCGATGTATTTTGCGAACGTGGTGCCTTTGATCTTGAC
Source organism: Corynebacterium sp. (assembly GCA_041854705.1). Taxonomy (GTDB): domain Bacteria; phylum Actinomycetota; class Actinomycetes; order Mycobacteriales; family Mycobacteriaceae; genus Corynebacterium. Next base: position 23,171 of record JBHACV010000074.1, on the reverse strand, counting down.
CAATCCCGCCGAATACTTGAAGCTGGTATTGCTGTGGGACTTGGGGCACGGGTTCATGGCAACCAACTTGGACTTGGGCCTGGAGTACAACTGGCCTGTGAACTGCAAGCAGCCAGTGTCGATCACGTCAACTTCCTCAGCGACGAGGACTACGAAGCACTGTCCACCGGAATCACAGTTGCCACCGTCTTACCAGCTTGTGATCTTTCCACGCGAGCCCCTTTGGCACCTGCCCGAAAGCTTCTTGATACCGGGGCAACCGTTGCTATTGCTTCTAATCTCAATCCCGGAACTTCTTACACTTCATCAATGAATTTCTGTGTTGGAACAGCAGTTTTGCAAATGGGGTTAAGCCTTGATGAGGCCATTCGCGCTGGGACTTGGGGCGGAGCAAAGGCATTGTGGCGGCACAATGTCGGTGGTGGTGTTGATGCGGCAGGTCGGCCAGCAGTAGGGGAGATCAGCATTGGTACTCGATGTAACCTTCATATCCTTGACACCTCTGAAGCGATTGATCTGGCTTATCGGCCGGGAATGCCATTGACCTGGGGTGTGGTTATCGATGGGCAGCGAGTGTACTAACTAGAGTTTGGTTCTGTGTTAACACCATCGGCGCCTAGCGAAAACTGCTAGGCGCCGATTTTAGAAGTAAATTTCTATTAGGCGTCGAGATCCTGCTCGATCAGGGCAGCGATCTTTTCAACCGCCTCAGCATTGTCAGAGGTAACAACGACCTTGTCACCCTTTTCGGCGCCAAGAGCCATAATCATCAACGAAGAAGCCGCATCGGTTTCCTCATCTTCTTCACCTTCGAGGGAGAGGAAGATATCCTCGTCATATTCTCCAGCTGCCTCAGCAATGATGGAGGCTGGACGGGCGTGCAGGCCAACTGCAGAACCGACTACTACGGTCTTGGATGCCATTGAATGGTCCTTTCCTTGTGTTTAAGTCAAGCATGTGAGCTGTGACAAACAGGGTGATATTGGGAATTATTTGGCGAGGGACACATTGTCTGTTAGGGAGTTAGCTCCCTCATATTGCCTGTGTCCGATTCTATGATGTTTTCTTTGGTTTTGCTAGGAATCGGACAAACTTAATGTTGTTTTAGTTTTTGGTTTGTCTACTGTGAACAAAACCGATGGGGTACAAGCTGCGGTTTTCTCGATGGAGATCGATTAGCTTTCTGCACCCCTTGTGACGAATGCAACGTGGTAGCCTGAGTAAATTTTAGTTTCAAAACTACCACGTTGGTTCCGCTTAGGCAGCTACCGCAGCTTGCTGGACAGCTTTATTTGGCCAGAATTGCTTCATTGCGATCACCATGACAGCAGATACCGCGGTACCGGCAACCAAAGCGATGAGCCAGCCCCACAGTGGATCGATAGCGAAGAAGACGAAGATACCACCGTGTGGTGCTCGGGAACCAACACCTAGAACCATAGAGATGGCACCAGTCACCGCGCCGCCAACCATCATTGACGGGATGACACGCAGTGGGTCGGCTGCCGCGAAGGGGATCGCACCTTCAGAGATGAACGAGATGCCCAGCAGCCATGCAGATTTACCATTTTCTTGTTCAGCGGGGGTGAACAGATTCTTGCGCAGCATGGTAGCGATAGACAGGGCAATTGGTGGAACCATACCAGCGCCCATGACAGCGGCCATGATTTGCAGCGAGGCTTCATCACCAGTGGAAAGTCCAGCAGTAGCAAATAGATATGCTGCTTTATTCACAGGACCACCCAGGTCGAAGCACATCATTAGACCGAGGATGATACCAAGGATCAGTGCTGAGGAACCGGACATGGAACTCAGCCAGTCTTGCAGAGAGGTCAGAATGGCGGCTAGCGGACGACCCAACAGTAAGAACATGATTAGTCCCACACCAAGTGACGCCAACAGTGGGATAATAACCACAGGCATCAGGGATTGCAGGATACGGTGTACTTTCATTTGTCCTAACCACATGGCGAACAGGCCAGCGAGCAAACCTGTGACCAAACCACCAATGAAGCCAGCGCCCAGTGTCACCGAAATAGCACCACCAACGAAACCAGGTGCGATACCTGGCCGACCAGCCATTGCGTAGGCAATATAGCCTGACAGCGCCGCAACCACGAATCCCATTGCGGCTTGACCAATAGCAAACAACACTGCGCCAATGTAAAGCAGGAAGCCAGAGCGCTCGAAGGTCATTTCAGCGCCATCAACAAGCAATGTGTGCCCAGGAAGATTGGTCAGTGAATACTCAGTAGCAATCGCTGACCAGCCATTTGCCATGTCATAGCCACCGAATAGGAAGCCCAAAGCTAAGAGCAAACCACCGGCTGCAACAAATGGCACCATATAGGAAACGCCGGTCATTACGGCCTGCTGCATTCGTTTACCAATGCTCAGGCTGGAGGCATCAGCTGACTCACTACTAGCTTCAGCGGCACCACCACCGCCGACTTTAGGCGCATTGGGATTAGAAGCGGCTGCAACGGCCTCTTCAATCATGACCTTTGGCTCATTAATCGCCCGCTTTACCCCAGATTCAATAACTGGCTTGCCAACGAAACGTTGACGATCCTTAACACCAATATCTGTGGCGAAGATGACGGCATCAGCTTTGGCAACCACCTCTTCAGGTAGCGGAGTGATAGAAGATGAACCTTGGGTTTCCACATGCAATGTCACACCATCGCGGTCGGCTGCCGCTTGAGCCAAGGAATCTGCCGCCATGTAGGTGTGCGCAATGCCGGTGGGGCAGGCGGTAATAGCAATGAGGGTGATATCGCCTTCAGCTGCCGTGGGCTCGACAGCTGGTGCTGATGCTTTCTTAGCGTCACCGGAAACAACGTCAGTAACCTGCTCAACGATTTCTTCTTCACTGGCGGCATTGCGGAGTGACTCAACAAAATCAGCTCGCACCAAGGCACGGGCCAATTTTGACAGAATCTTTAAATGAGCCTTGCCCGCGCCGTCTGGGGCAGCGATGAGGAAAACCAAGCTGGCGTCACCGTCTGGACCGGAAAAATCGACTGGGTTACTCAGGCGGACAAAGGCCAAGGTGGGAACCTTGACTGACACAGAACGGCAGTGCGGAATAGCGATGCCGCCAGGAACGCCAGTGCCAGCTTTTTCTTCACGAGCCAAGGCGTCGGCTGCTAGTTGTTCGGCATCTTCAGCACGACCAGTGGCAGTTACCATTCCCGCTAGATGCGTGATGATATCTTTTGGTTTATTGCCTAGGTCGACATCCAACTCTACGAGCTGGGTCGTGATAATGGGCTCAGACATAAAAGGGTTTCCTTCAATGAAATGTGTGTGGGAAAACTCCCAATGACTATGTAGTTATAAAGATTCGTTCCAAGCTAAGGTTGGTACTCTTGGACGGTGACGTCGATCTGCTGCACCATTTCAGGGGTGGGAATGGTTGTTCCTGGCAAAGTCACTGCGGTGGTGCCATAGGCAACTCCCTGTGCTAGTGCCTTATCAGGGGTCATCCCTTCGGTCAGACCCATGACAAAACCAGCAAGAGTGCAATCACCAGCGCCGACGGTGGAAACCGCATGCACCTTTCCAGTAGTAGCGATCCATACACCTGCATTGCTGGCAAGGATTGCCCCAGCTGGACCAAGAGTGATTAACGCCATAGGTACCCCCTTTTGAACAAACTGCAAGGTGGCTTCAATGACTGGACCGTAATTTCCGTTCTGGGCTTCTTCTTCAAGTGCTACCCCATCAATACCCAAAATTTGTCCCAATTCCATGCTGTTGGGGGTCATAAGATCAGGGCTTACTGCAGGCATTGCAGTGGCAGCAGCAATGAGGGCATCATCCGAGGTATCGACCGCAACCTTGGTGTTTGGGCAATGCTCTCGGATTAATTGGGTGAGTTCGACATACCAAGTAACGGGGGCACCTGGCGGCAAAGAGCCAGCCATTACAACCCACTCTGCGTCTTTGGCTTGGGCAAGAAGCTCTTGTTCAAGAGCACCTTTGTTTTCGGTACTCAGCTGTCCCCCCATGCCATTGAGCTTAGTGGTCACACCATCAGGATCAACCACGGCCGTGTTTTCTCGAACTGGGGCATCGGCAGGTGTAGCCACCGCTGGAATTGCAACTTCAGCCAGCAAGTTTAAGAAAGGATCAGATTCGGGGGCAGGGAACAAGGCGGTGGTAGCAAGACCAGCTTTGTGGATGGCATGGGAAACATTGATGCCTTTGCCACCAGCGACAGAGGTAACGGACTTTAACCGCATAACACCGCCGACACGCAGTGGCTCGTTAAGGCTAAACGTGGTGTCGATGCTGGGATTCGGAGTAACTGTGATTATCACGGGATCACCAAACTGGGTTTGAAGGGATTGGGCAGAGGATGGTAGCAACAATGGAAGAAAACCCTGATAGCCAAGTATTCTTCATGGTTGCTAGTATGGAGTTATCAAAAATAGTGGCTTACTGATTAAATTATTATTAATGTGATAAATAGTCACGATTGAGATGACTGGTGATATGAAGTTGCATTGCTACGATTGAGCAAAATGTAGATGAGGCCTTCAAATCCCACTCTACGTATGTTTGATCCGGAAAGTTTGGCTGTGGCGATGGGAAGATTGCCGGTAGTTGCCGATCGATGCCAGAGGAAATTGAAATGGTCAAGGTAGGGCACTGGTATGACCACCTCCTAGGCGAGTTTTCGACGCTGATCTGAACCAAAAGCAAAAAGGTTGGGGTGGGGGATCATAGGGGGATAAGGTTTGAGAAAGTAAGATGAGTAGGGTTTGTGAAGCCAGTATGATGGGTGGGGGTAGGGGAAAATGTGGGAAAAAACATAGTGGGTGCGAAACTTTCCTATGAATCTAATAATATGCTTAAAATAATGGCCAGAACGATCGTTTCGCCTGATCGGATTTTTGGTTATGTGGGTTTCTGAGCCAACCTTATGCCCATTTCTTTTTGGTTGTCAACAGAAATGGTGAAGATTTTTCTGCTTTTTTATTTGTTTCTGTTGCGGAAGTGTTGATTTTGTGGTGTCCTAGACCTAATACCCACTCCAAAGTGAAGATAGGTGGACAACCATGAGTGATGTGACTGGCGACACAAATTTTGCAGGGACCGCGGTGGTCCCTGGTGTTCGTTACGCCAAGGCTGTATGGATCAGCCCGCGCCCCAAGCTGCCACAAGCGGGCAAAGTTGTTGAAGAAGGTCAACGTGAAGCTGAACTGGAGCGATTCGTTGCAGCTGCCGATGTTGTAGCAGGTCGGCTGCTTGAGCGTTCCGAACATGCCAAAGGGGCGGCTGCTGAAGTTCTAAAGGCTACCGCAGGCATGGTCAGTGACCGCGGCTGGCGCAAGGCGGTACGCAAAGGTATCTCAGGTGGGCACCCTGCTGAGTATGCTGTAGTGGCAGCAACAACCAAATTTGTGACCATGTTTGAAGCTGCTGGTGGTGTGATGGCTGAGCGCACGACTGACCTGCGCGACATCCGTGATCGCGTGATTGCACAATTGCGCGGAGAGCCAGAGCCAGGTCTGCCAGATGTCACTGAACGAGTAATCCTGTTTGCCGATGATCTGTCTCCAGCGGATACCGCAGCGCTAAACACTGACTACTTCGTTGGCTTGGTTACCGAGCTGGGTGGTCCAACCTCACACACTGCCATTATTGCCCGGCAACTCAATGTGCCTTGTATTGTTGCTACTGGTCAAAAGATTCATCAGGTTAAGATCGGTGATTTTGTGCTTATCGACGGCACACTTGGCACCATCACCCTTGATGCTGATCCTGATCTCGCCAAGGCAGCAGAGCAAGAATCTAAGATCTTGGCTGAGCGCGTTGCCCAGTGGCGTGGACCTGCTGAGACTAAAGATGGGCACAAAGTTCAGTTACTAGCGAACGTTCAGGATGGTAAAGCTGCTCGGATCGCTGCCACTGAATCACAGGCTGAAGGTATCGGCTTGTTCCGCACCGAACTATGCTTCCTTAGTGCAACCAAAGAGCCAACGGTGGAGGAGCAGGCTGAAGTTTATAAGAAGGTGCTGGAGCAGTTCCCGAACTCCAAGGTTGTGGTCCGCTCCCTTGACGCTGGTTCAGATAAGCCGGTGGCCTTTGCCACTATGGCAGATGAAATGAACCCCGCCCTTGGCGTTCGTGGTCTGCGTGTCGCTCGCGCTAATGAAGCTTTGATGACCCGCCAGCTAGATGCCATCGCAAAGGCAGTTGCCGATCTCGGCCGTACCGAAGAGGAAGCCCCCACCTGGGTGATGGCACCAATGGTCGCTACTGCTCGCGAAGCAAAGTGGTTTGCCGGGTTGTGTGAGGAACGTGGCCTCACTGCCGGTGCCATGATTGAGGTTCCCGCTGCCGCCTTGATGGCTGACAAGATCATGCCATACCTGCACTTTGTGTCCATTGGTACCAATGACTTGACTCAGTACACGATGGCTGCAGACCGCATGTCGCCACAGCTGGCTTACCTGACTGACCCATGGCAACCAGCAGTTTTGCGGCTTATTGAGCACACCTGTAAGGAAGGAAAGCTCACAAACACCGCTGTGGGCGTGTGTGGTGAGGCTGCAGCCGACCCACTATTGGCTTGCGTACTGACTGGCCTGGGTGTCAATTCTTTGTCCGCAGCCTCCACCGCAATCGCAGGGGTTGGTGCGCAGCTTGCCGCTGTTGATTTTGAGACCTGTCAGCGTGCTGCCCAAGCTGCTCTCGATGCCGAGGGCGCAACCAATGCTCGGGCTACGGTGCGCGAGTTGTTGCTCGGTGACAAGGCCTAACACCTTGTATTTAGTTCCATAATAAGAATGGTTGTAAGCCGGATACCACGAAAAAGTGGATCCGGCTTATGGCTATCTAATATTAAGGATGCGTGCAGGTTGTAATAAAGAAACCCTGACTACTAAGCACTGGACTAACTTAGCTAACTAAAAGTTCAGATATGTAAGTCCAGCTAAAACCACTAATTGGCAATGATGACTTCGATGTCACGTTCTCGAAGCGCCTTGACAAACGACTTCGGTGCATTGGAATCAGTGATGAGTACATCAATGTCAGAAATAGTGCCAAAACTCACAAGGTAGTCAGTGCCCATCTTGGTTGAGTCACACAAGACAATTACTTTATGCGCATTGGTTATCATTGCGGATTTAATGGCGGCTTCTTGCGAATCTGCGGTGGAAAGCCCATGATCCAAAGTCAAGGCATTGGTGCCAATAAAAGCCACCTCAGCCCGCATCAGGGCAAGTGTGCGCAGCGCAGTATCGCCAACAACTGCTTGTGTAATGCCGCGCACTGAACCACCTAACAATTGGATTTCGTCGAGCCCAGAGTTTGCCAATGTCAAGGCAATGGAAAGACTATTGGTCACGATGGACCATTGTTTTGCGGTTGGCTGCATTGCTATTAGTTCAGCTAATGCAGCGGTAGTAGTACCAGCGTCGAGAAACATGCCCCCTTGTGGGGCAGGAAGGAACTGTAGGGCGGCTTGCGCGATGGAGTTTTTGGCTCCTGATGCGGATCGGGCACGAGCATCAAGACTGTATTCGGTTGTTTGAAAAGTTTGGTTGGCGACTGCACCCCCATGTACTCGGTGTACCACTCCTTCACGATCAAGAACCGCGAGGTCTCGACGAATTGTCTCTGCAGTGACGTCGAAACGTGCGGCAAGTTCGGTAACGTTGACCCGACCTTCGATTGCAGTGAGGGAGGCGATCTGCCGTCGTCTTTCTTCCGAGTACATGACCTTGTGCCCCTCCTTGAATGTGACCTTGACCCTACCATTGGTGACGGTTTGGTCTTGTTTTTGTTTAGATGTGTTATTGAATATTGTTTACACGGCCTATTCTCCCATGCTCCAGACTCGGAAACCACAGAAACAAAAAGGATTTCATGCGTAGATCGGGCATTTATAGGGGGAATAACAGAAATTATCGAAGCTAAACCCTGCAAAAGCAACATCCCTGTGGCTTTCGTTTTTGGTATTGTGATTTCCGCTACAACCCTCGAAAAGGGGTAGGGAAGGTATATGTAAGCCCCCCATTCGGAAAAATTTCTCGAATGAAATGCCCCGAAAATGACTGACCCCTGGGGTGGCTTGCGGTAGGGCCGCTAGGCAAACCTCAGGGGTGAAAGCAAAAAGTGGTGCAGTTGAAGTTGGTTATACCTTGCGTATGACGGAAACTACTTTTCCGAGAACTTCGGTGTCTGGGGTTACCGCAATGGGGGAGAAGGAGTCATTGTGTGGCAGTAGCCACAGGCCGCTTTCGTCCTTGAAGAACTCCTTGACAGTGGCTTCACCTTCAATCATGGCGGCAACGATTTCACCTTGCTCGGCGACTTTCTGAGAACGAATCACTACATAGTCGCCATCAAGGATTCCTGCATCACGCATGGACTCACCAATCACCTTGAGCATAAACAGATCACCACTGCCGACGATTTCTTCTGGTAGGGGCAGGTAGGAAGTGATGTTTTCTTCGGCGGTAATTGGATTACCAGCAGCAATAGATCCTACAACTGGGATGAAGCTCGCTGTTGAGGCGTTTTCGTGCAGTTGGGTGACTGCATCAGTTTTTTTCTTAGGCTTAGGTCCAGCTTTAGGGAGCTCATCAATCGTTAGAGTGCGGACATCAACAGCGCGTGGTTTGTTAGGGTCGCGGCGCAAGAATCCTTTACGCTCTAGCTCTTTGAGCTGGTAGGCCACCGAGGAGGTGGACTGTAGGCCAGCAGCGTCACCGATTTCGCGAATGCTGGGTGGGTAGCCTCGTAGCACTACAGCATCACGGATGACTTGTAGAATTCGACGTTGTCGATCAGTGAGCTGTTTATTATCAGTTTTGGGGCGACTAGTGGTTTTTTTGCTGGTTGATTTTCGGGCCATCGCGTGGATCTCCTTGGCTGTGCATGTGGTGGTTTGGGCGATTCTATAGGCTGTAGGCGGGCGTCAGACAGCCTGCGCCCTGTCTGACATGTTCGAATAACTCGGCTCAGTTGGTTGTTCGAACGGCCTCCACCTTGATGCTTTACACAATACCGGAATTTTCTTGATTCCGATACGCCTGTTCGAAGGTGATAACGGAGTTCTTGACAGAATGTTCGAAAGGTGTAAAACTGGGTGACAGTTAGGTTGTTTCGAACACTTGGACGAAGGAATTAACTCTAGTGTCAGTGGGTTGCTTTAAGATCCATAGTAGATTCAATCAAGGTTTATAAGGAGAAGAAATGACCACTACCACCAATTCTGTTCCACAATCCCCAACTTCTTCCACTTCATCTGCACCAATAAATAACCTGCATATAGTGCAGCCAGCGATGGTTTGGGATGGTGGAGCTTTTTTGAATGGAACCGAAAACATCCACCATGTTCGAACACTGCAGTCAGTTTCCAAAAACGCTCTTTCCTCAAACCGTACCAAAAGTCACAGAATCCTTCAGAAATTTCACCAGTATATATCTAACCCCCAAGTGAGGGATGATTCTAATCACCCCCATAATGATGCTCGGAATAATCATCTATTTGGTGACATCATTGGGCTTATTATGGCTGCTGGTATCTTTCTGTGTGGTAGTACTGAGGCAGACTTTGATCCTTTCCCAGTAAAAGAGCAGATAATTATGAGTTGGGGACTAAACCAACAGTAATGCCTAGTGGTTACTGGTTGCTCTAAAATTCTGGATAGGCAGCTAATAAATGTATTATGGAATTTTTGACTTGTTGAGGATTTACACTAGAAGATGAGTGATAAATCTGGGAGGAAAAATGCACTGTCCGTTCTGCCACAATGAGCATTCTAAAGTCATCGATTCTCGGGTTATTGATGGCGGAACAGCTATTCGTCGCCGTCGGGAGTGTAGTTCGTGCCAAGGGCGATTTACTACCATCGAAAAGGCTCAGCTGTTGGTGGTTAAGCGTAATGGCCTCACCGAACCTTTTAGTCGGGAAAAGGTGATTGTTGGTGTGCGTCGCGCATGTCAGGGGCGCGATGTGTCTGATGACGCACTCAAACGGCTGGCCCAGCAGGTAGAGGAATCAGTACGAAGCCATGGCAGTTCCCAAATACATGCCAATGTCATTGGATTAGCAATTCTGGAACCACTTCGAGAATTAGATGAGGTGGCCTATCTGCGATTTGCATCGGTATACAAGTCGTTTGAGTCAGCGGAAGATTTCGAATCAGAAATTCGGCTCATGCATCGTCGCGACCGGAGTCTTGAATGATACGGCTGATCTAGCTACAGCTGATTGCAGCAGACCCAGGCGATGTAATTAGCAGCAATGGGTCAGCGTAAGGCAGCAATGGCTTTTGTGATCTTGGTTTCGGAAACTTTACAAGCAGTACCAAGACGTTGAGCAAATAGACTCACTCGTAGTTCTTCTAGTAACCATTGAATATCCCGAACTTCCGTGGACTTTCGTCGCTCGGCAGATAATGTGGCTAGTTTATTAGCAAGTTGAGTTTCTAGGCGATTGACTATATCTTGTCGTTCAGCATCTCGACGTGGGTTGGTAGACATGTCTGCTAACCGAGTTTTCATTGCCGCCATATACCGTGGCAGATGCCGAAGCCGGTTGATTCCATAAAGACTCAGTGCATGAGCAGGCAATACTTTGTTGAGTTGCTCCTGCATATCGGTGATAGCTGGGCCAGTCCACTTCTTTAACTCATTGGCAACATCGAAGTATTCCACTAATCCTGGTGCGAGAGTAGTCACCATGCGGCGGACCATGCTAGGGACCTCGGGGCGGATCAGTTCTACTAGTTTTTCAAATTCTTGCGGGCTGCGCACTGGGCCACCGTGGCTGAGCATGGCATCTCTAATGGCCGCAACCCTAGCATCATTGATTAATCCATCAGCTCCACCATGTGGGTAATTGTCTACTGCGACGCGTTGCCGTAAGGGCAGACCATTGAGTATTTTTTGGGAGGTGACGGGAATTTCTTTAAGCAATAAGGCTAAAATCGCTGTCATCATGGCTGCATCTGCTTCAGCTTTGGTTCCAAGCACCTTGATTGCCACGCCCTCGTTAGAAACTACTAGTGCTGGATACGCAACAATTTGTTGGCCATCAACCTGAGCAATGACTTCGGCTGCTACCTCGCCAAGCGAGTCCTTGGTCCATTTCGTTACCGCAGTTTGTTCAGCATGGTGGCCAACTTGCGACATCGAGGATTTAATTTGCTTGGCGCGACGCTCCTTTAATTTTTTAAGATCACGGTCACGATCAATGATTTTCCCCGATCGATCAACCGCGGCGAAGCTCATTCGCAAATGAGCTGGAAGCTTGGCTGGGGAAAAATCGGTGTCATTGATACCGCGGCCCCCAACTGTTTCCAAGGCTTGGGCAAGCTGTGTGTATAGCGGGGTTTCTTCGGCTGGATTCAGTAGCGGGAGTACTCGGCGAGCAAAGTCGGGGGCGGGGACAATCGTCCGACGTAGTCCTTTAGGCAAGCTGCGGATCAAGTCAGTCACTAGTTCTTCCCGCATACCAGGAACTAGCCAATCGAATCCTTCATCTCGTAGCCCAGCGAGCAGTGGTACCGGGATCTTAATGGTTACACCGTCATCATTGCTGCCCGGTACAAAGTTGTAGCTGAGATCGAAGCTAAGGCTTCCTTGTTGCCACGTTGCCGGGAATGCCTCGTTGGTGATCTCTCCAGCTTGGTCACCAACAAGTGCTGCAGGATCGAAGTCAAGAAGATGTGGCTGGGATTTTTTGGTTTTATTCCACCATCGATCAAAGGTCTGACCGGAATAAACCATGGTTGGTAGCTTCGCATCATAAAAATCGATGAGGGTTTGCTCTTCGACGACAATATCACGACGTCGGGCTTTATTTTCCAGATCCATCGCAGCTTCCAGCTTTGCCACATTTTCGTGGAAAAACTTGTGGTGGGTATTCCAATCACCTTCGACTAGGGCATGGCGAATGAAAAGTTCACGAGCGTGAGTTGGATCAATGCGGTGTAGTAGGGTGAGCCGATCTGCAATCACTGGTATCCCATACAGTGTTGATCGTTGATGCACCACACCAGCGGCTTTCTTTTTCGACCAATGCGGGTCGGAGTATTGATGCTTGAGTAGGTTAGCTCCTAGCCGTTCCACCCATAGTGGATCAATACCAGCAACTTCTCGTGCCCACAGTTTAGAGGTTTCCACTAACTCTGCTGCCATTATGAATCCCGGTGTGGATTTCGCAAGTCCAGAGCCAGGGAAAATATGAAATTTCATATTCCGTGCTCCAAGGTATTCTCGCGAATCACCTTGCCGAATCCCAATATGGGACAGCAAACCTGATAAAAGTGACTGATGAACAGTATCAATCTGGCCTTTGCTCAAACTCAGCGCGGTGGGATCAACTTCGGAGTCCGCTTGAGAACGGCGGTTGTCACCACGTTTGTTAGCTACTGGAACTAAGCGATCAACCGCGAGGTCTTCCAATTTAGTCCATCCGAGTTGCTCACAGATGGACTGCAATTGTCGAACTAGATCGAACCACTCACGAATTCGCAGGTAATGAAGGTATTCTCGCTGTAGGATGCGTCGAAAAGCATTGCCTGAATTGTTTACCCGTAGGGTGGTGATGTATTCCCAAAGCTTGAGCAGGCTAATAAAGTCTGATGTTTTGTCTTTAAACCGGGCATGTAACTGGTCGGCTTGGGCTTGGAATTCTAATGGGCGCTCACGCACATCTTGGATGGTTAGGGCAGCAACAATCACTTGGACTTCGTTTAAACAGCCAAGATGGTGGGCTTCAATAAGCATACGTGCCATGCGCGGATCCACTGGAATCCGCGCGAGATCTTTGCCGATTGGTGTCAGTCGTGGAGTGCCACCCTTGGTTTCTTGCTGTTCTAACGCACCAAGTTCGTGCAGTAATAAAATACCGTCACGGATCGCTTTGGTATCGGGTGCTTGGATAAATGGAAAGTCTTCAATGTCGCCAAGCCGCAGTGCTGCCATGTGCAAAATGACACTGGCTAAGTTGGTGCGCAAAATTTCTGGATCAGTAAATTCTGGACGAGAGAGAAAATCCTGTTCCGAATACAACCGAATAGCAATACCATCTGCTACACGTCCACAGCGTCCAGAACGCTGATTGGCACTGGCTTGGGAAATGGGTTCGATCGGTAGCCGTTGCACTTTGGTGCGGTGCGAGTATCGGGAAATTCGGGCAGTGCCGGTGTCAATAACAAAATGGATACCTGGCACAGTGAGTGAGGTTTCAGCAATATTGGTTGATAGTACGATTCGCCGTCCAGAATGCGGTCGGAAAACGCGGTGTTGTTCCTGATTAGACAGCCGACCAAACAGTGGCACTACCTCAATGCCGCGCCAGTTTTTGCTCGCGATTGCTTCCATCGCTTCCCGAATATCGGCCTCACCCGGAAAGAAACACAAGATATCGCCGTCGCCGTATCCCATGATTTCTTCAATAGCATCAAGTAATCCATCTATTGGGTCGATGTCGATAAGTTTGTCGTCTTTTTCTATCTGCAGCGGACGGTACAAAATCTCCACCGGATAGGTACGCCCTGATACCTCAATGATTGGTGCTGGGTTTCCATCTAGGTCAGCAAAGTGCGCAGCGAAACGCTCTGGATCGATGGTTGCTGAGGTGATGATTACTTTTAAATCGGGACGTTTAGGCAATAATTGTTTGAGATACCCCAGTAGAAAATCAATATTGAGACTGCGTTCGTGAGCCTCATCGATGATGATGGTGTCATAGGCATTGAGAAAGCGATCTCGTTGCATCTCTGCCAGTAGAATGCCGTCAGTCATCAGTTTCACAGAAGTATGCGGACTGACTCGGTCATCAAAACGAATGGCATAACCGACAGCTTCGCCAATTTTTTGGCCCAGTTCATCGGCAATCCGCTCCGCCACTGTGCGCGCGGCCAATCGGCGTGGTTGGGTGTGCCCAATGATGCCACGTTTGCCTCGCCCAAGCTCAAGACAGATCTTGGGGATTTGGGTGGTTTTACCTGACCCTGTTTCGCCAGCAATAATTACCACTTGATGAGCTGCAATTGCTGCAGCAATATCATCTTTACGGGCTGAAACTGGCAGTTGTGGAGGGTAGGAGATCTCCGGCACTAAGGCTGCGCGATTTTCAACGATCGCCCGTGCCTGCACCAAGTCTGCCTTAATGGCCTTAAGTGCCTGCGGGGACCGTGCTTTTGCTAATCGACGCTTAAATGCCCGTTCATCGGCAATGCTCAGCAATGGTAGCTGTTTTTTTAATTCCGCCAGTTCTGGCCCGTCCAAAGAAGCACCAGATGTATTGCTGCGACGCCGTGAGCCTTGCGCTTGACTGCGCTTTGGCTCATGGTTGACAGGCCTCATTCCTTTGGGGGTAGTTTTGGAAGAACGGGAAGAATGTGATGAGTGATTAATGGTGCTATCTGTAGTCATAAAAATCAGGAAAATTCTAGCAGCTGCACCTTAGTATTCCGTAGTCAGGGATGTTTACCAGTCAACACTGCACCGGTTAATCTTAATCTGTTCCCTGTGTCTTCAGACCTGTCGGAGTGATTGCGACTTTCGTCGCATTCAAGGGAAGCCTTTAAGATGGACACGCGGAATTAATTCCTAACAATAAAAATAGGCCACTAGGCGTAGCATGGAACGATTCGTGATGAATGGGAGTCAATGAAACCGGTTCCCACAGCACAGCATCGCCATTGTGTTTGTCTTTTTGAGGAAATGTTCCACAACTTCAGTAATGAAAGGAAACCGGAATGACTGATAATCAATACGGAAACAGCGATTCCCAGTCGCCCTGGGGACAACCTGAGAGCAACTCAGAAAAGCAACAAAACCAGGCGAACAATGAGTCCGAGCAGACAAATGCTTCTGGGGCGGCACCGACCTCGGGAACCCCATCTAGTGGTAACGGATATCAGTCCCCATCAAGTAATCAACCAACCGGTGGGTACTACGGCTCTCACAATGGTGTGGAGCCCACTATTGCCATGCCGTCCACTCCGCCTCCACCATCAAGCTCAGCTAGTCCTTATGGGCAGCCTGCTGGTTCTTATGGTCAGCCAAGCCAGCAGTCCAATCCCTACGGTTCGCAGCAGCAGCCGCAATCGGGGCAGAGTGGTTATCCTGGTCCGTCAGCTGGTGGAGCTAGTCCTTATGGGCAGCCTGCTGGTTCTTATGGTCAGCCAAGCCAGCAGTCCAATCCCTACGGTTCGCAGCAGCAGCCGCAATCGGGGCAGAGTGGTTATCCTGGTCCGTCAGCCGGTGGAGCTAGTCCTTATGGGCAGCCTGCTGGTTCTTATGGTCAGCCAAATCAGCAGTCCAATCCCTACGGTTCGCAGGGGTCCCAGCCAGGTCAAACAGCAAGTCCCTATGGCGGGTCTCAACCAGGCCAAACGGCAAATCCTTATGGCTCGCAGGGGTCTTCTGGTTTTACCAGTAGTGGACCCGGTGGAACGACAAGTGGTAATCAATCAGCAGGTTTTTCGTCATCAGGCTATGGGCAGAGTAGTTACCCACAGGCGCAAGATGCCGGGCAAACTGGTTATGGCACAGCTGGTGTAGGTGCGTATCAATCAAGTTCGTACAACACACCGCTCATGAAGCCAGATGTGACCCCAACTGGTGTGACTAACCCTATCCTTAATGTTCCTATGGTGACTAAAGGTAAAGGTTTGGATATTATGCAAGCCTTTAACTATGGGTTTAAGGCAACTTTTGCCCGTCCCTTATTGTGGATTGTTGGTACTTTGTTGGTCGTGTTACCGTATGCGGTGATTAGTGCATTCTATAGTTTCCAATCTGGTACAACAGCGCCAAGCTATGGTGGGATGATTATTGAAGGCATTATATATCTTGCAATATTATTGATATCACCCTATTTCTTGGGTGCTGCTTTGGTGCAGATCGATGGGCAAGAAGTAACCACAGCTAACCTCAAGGCTCGAGTGAACTACCCACAAGCCTTATTGACGATGGTTCTTGTTTTTCTGTGTAATGTTATCCCGCTTGCGATTATCGGATACTTTGCGTATGGCTCCATTTTTGATAGCGGACTTAGTAGTTTTGAGGACTTACTGCTCCAGATGGCCCTCGGAAACTTATTGATGGGTCTGTATGGGTTTTTGGTGGCGACTCTTTTCAGCCTAGCTGTCTCTCTTACCATTGATGGCCGCGCTTTCTCTATTGAGGCGATCAAACAGAGTGTGAAGGCAATTGCTTCAGTTTATTTCCCGTGGCTAGGTATGAATATTTTGGTCGGTATTATGCTAACCCTAATAGCGCTAGTTACCTGTGGGTTGGGTACGATCATTGCAGTTCCAGTAATGATGCATATCCAAGTCCACGCCTATCGTCAAGTAACCCAAGGTGCATATCCTTCCGTTTAACCAAAACTAGGGACTTCCTCACCGCATGTTTGTAGGAGCTGCGGTGAGGTTTTTGTTATTCCACTGCCAATTATTTTTTATGGGGTTGAAGCAAGATATTGGATTAAGTTTATAGCTGACGGCAGAGCAATTGCTTTGTAGTTGTTTTGGGTTTTCGGCCAAAGCTTTTATCGTAGAATCATTATTGTTCTGGGCTATTCCAGCTCGTCAGGTTTCTTAGTGTTTCGGCTTTCGGAAAGGAACGGCTCGTGTTTAATAATCACAACGACCAGGCTGTGGATACTTCCGGCAAAACGACGCAAAGAAACGCGGTGCGCGGTGGAAAATTAACGGTCGAGGCACATAGCGCATCAGCCATCTCCTATGGTTTTCGCTCAGTGCGGGTGCAGCCAGTGTTCTGGCTGGTTAGTGCATTTTTCTACCTTTTGCTCGCTTGGGGGATCGGAGCTGGACCAAACACTTATCAGATTTTGACTGAGTTTAATCGGGGAATGGTGCCGAGCTCGTGGAGTCTGACTATCTACCTGCCCTTTTTGGTGGGCTTTTTCGTTATGCCAGTGTTTTACTCGGCGGCATTATTACAGCTAGATGGGTATCGACTCTCACTTAGTCTCGTATGGTCGCGGATAAGCTACTTTCAAGTATTGTGGACTTCGGCGTTGGTAGCCTGTGCTAAAGCAATCCCACTGGCTCTGTTTTTTGTTTTCGCCTTTGCTGCTGGGCTAAGTATTCGGGGTGGAAATGAGACTGCTGGGCTGATATTTATCGGTCTGGGATTTGTGGTCTATTCGATTGCGAAGTTTATCGTCCAGGTCTTAGTGCAGTTATCAGTATTGCTTACTATTGATGGTCAAGCTATGGGGATGGTGGCTGTGCAGCAGGGGTTTAAACTGGGGCGAAACAATTTTATACTGCTACTCCGGTTTTTCTTTCTCGCTGGAATGATTGAGTTATTAGGGACAGTTCTTACTTTCGGATTAGCTAAGCTCATCCTGTGCCCAGCAATGGTCAATGCCACGGCTCATATGTATCGACAAGTTTTGCCGAGACTTCAAACTACGGCATGAAGCCTCATGAGGCAGTCCAGCTTCACATACACATGCTTTTCGGTACGATCAGTGATCTCAGTGTGGGTGTAATAAGCAGGGGTGCTTGGATTTTGCCATTGTGCAGGGGGGAATCAGGGGTGAAAACGTGATGATAGAGGCCAGAATGGAAAAGGGGAGCGGGCTAGTTGATCAATACAAGTGTCTTCTAGTAATGCAAATTGATTTTGTGTACCTAACCTGCTTTGATATGCGACATACTAGTTGGAAAGGTGGTGTCAGCATGACTAACAACCCCTATAGTGACGGTTATAACCCAGAAGATTCCAGTCACAATCGAGAAAATTCGCCTGATCAGCCGTCAAATCCCAGTGATTTCGATCCTTATAGCGCCTATAGTGGTGACAGTGGCGGGAATAATCAATATCCACAAATAACCAATTCTCCTTATCCGCAGTATTCTTTCCATGGGTCAACGCCTAATGGCTCGGTTGGTGGAGATCAAACATTAGATCATGGTGCCCAGAGCTATGGTTGGGCTATGGCTGGTGGTTCATCGACTGTAAACATTGGGCAGGCCATTAGCTTTGGTTTCAAGGTAGTTTTTGTTCAGCCAGCTGTCTGGTTACTAGGTACGGTAGTCGTTGGGATAGTGTACTTCGTGTCGTTGGTATTAGTGTTGGCTGGTTACCAACTAATAACCGGAACGGATCCATTAGAGAGTTTCCTCACTCATACTTATGAGCCTGTTCAATGGCTGTTATTTGGACTTCCGCAACCAATTTTTTGCGCAGCTGGGTTGATTCAGCTGGATGGATACAAAATCACCACGAAAGGCATTACGCAACGGTTGGGCTATCTGAGATCGCTTGGGACTCATCTTCTAGCTAGTGCAGCTTTGTTTGGCATAATCCTGATTATTGACTATATGCAGAACGACGTTTATAGCCTAGAAGAAGTCACGTTAGTTACGACATTGGTAAAAGTATTTGTTCCATGGGCTGGGCTAGTCATAGCATCTATTTTGTTAACCTTCAGCCTGCCATTTGCTGTGGATGGTCGTGCCTTCTATCTTGAAGCAATTAAACAATCAGTGACAGTAGCTGCAAGAGTCTTTTTGCCACTGTTTGCATTTCATATGCTGCTACTTATTATTAATATTGCGGCGCTCTTTCTGACCTGTGGAGTTGCATTGATTATTACAATCCCCGCGACTTTTTTGGCAATTTTGCATATGTATCGGCAGGCAAGTGGCGGGGTGTACCCAGTGGTGTAGCTAAGGCAGATGGTGAGAAGAAATAGCAAAACCCTCTGCCATTGTGATAGCAGAGGGTGGCGATTGTGCAGAAGTTTGCTAATCAGCCAGTGAACTAGCAACTAGGCCGCAGTAGTTTCCTTCTTAGTGACTTTATTGAAAGCCTGAGCGACGAGTTCACCCAAGGTAGCAAAGTCATCGGAACGGGTGGATGATCCACGGAAAACGATACCAACTTTACGAGAGGCAGTGATGCCTTCATCAAACCCAGCAATAGAGACTTTGGGTTGTGTGCATTCGATTTCCACAGCAGATTCGGGGATGAGGGTAGCACCCATATTGGAGGAAATCAGCTGCATGACAGTGGTCAAACTGGAAGCTCGGGTTTCAGTGTGGTTGGCTGCCATGGGGTTAAATTCCACTTGGCGACACAGGTCTACAATCTGGTCGCGGAGGCAGTGGCCGTCGTCAAGCAGGAGGAGATTGACTTTCTTTAAGTCTTCGAGCGCCAAGTCTTTGCGACCACTGAACTTGTGGCCTTGGGGCACAACCATGCGGAATTCTTCCTCGTAGAGGGGGATTTCCTGTAACCCAGCGGTGTTAGTTGGTACGGCAAGGATGGCGCAGTCGAGGGCGCCATCACGCAGCATTTGAATGAGGTATTTAGTCTGATCCTCGACGATATGCAGTTCTAGTTCAGGATAGTTTTCCTTAAACAGATCAATGACTGTTGGCAAGATGTAGGGGGCAATAGTTGGGATCATGCCGATGGACAACGGGCCAGACAGGGTGCCGGTAGCGCCGTGGGCATAGGCAAGGAAGGTATCAGCGGCATCCAAGGTGGCTTTGGCGAGGGGGAGTAGCTTCTCGCCAGCAGGGGTGACGATCACTCTGCGGGTGGAGCGTTCGATTAGTTGAACATTGAGGCCTGATTCTAATGCAACCAGTGCTTGCGACAAAGATGGCTGGGAGATATTGAGCTTCGAAGCCGCGGTTCCGAAGTGTTTGTTCTCAGCGATGGTGACGAAAGTGCGCAGTTGTGCGAGAGTGGGTCGGTATTCTTTATTGCTCATATCTTTATATTATAGTTCGAAGTGGATGGGGCTTATCATTTCTATTATGGAGCACGGATAGTGGAGTTTGATAAGTTTACCCCCTTTTGTAGGTGTTCCTTATGTTGAATATTTACATAAGAGAATTCGAGAGATAGTTGAGGAAATTATCGCATGAACTGAGAGAAACTTCATAAACTTCCCAGTTTTTAGATAAGAAAGCCCCCCGAGATTGGGTAAAGCTTTTGCTGAAATCGCATCTCATAGGGCCGTGACCAGCAATTAGATTCGATAATGTTGCTACCGTGGCAAAGGCAATAAAATTGGCACATACCCCCATTCGGAGCTATGTGCTGTTGAACTCAACCGAAATAATGTCAGCAATTTAATAATCCAACCGAAGTTCTCGCAGCCGAATTTCGCCAGCAGCATCTGAGGCATCGAGGTCGACCACTGCGAAAAAGCTAAAAGCATTATCGTTTTCTGGATCCTTGAGAATTTGTCGGACCTCCCACAGCCGACCGGTTTTCTTGAGCGAGAAATACTCTGGGCGGCGGGCAGCAGGACCAGTATCAATATCGGCATACTCGTCGAAATAGGCATCCATGCCAGCTCCAAAATCGGGTGGATCTGCAAGATAGTCGGTCAATGCCGCCAATTCTGCTTCCTTTTCCCATGCAAATAACTCAACTACTCGGAACATGAGGTTGCGGATCATCACTCCAAAGGCCCGTTGATTAGCCGAAAGGACTGTAGGATCTTCCACCCCGAAGGCCAACTCACGTTCAAGGGTCTCCTGGGAAATAGGGGTGTCAGGATCAGCCATTTGTGCCCACTCGTCAATTAACGACGAATCCACTTGGCGGACCAATTCTCCCAGCCAAATAATGATATCGTCGAGTTCTTCCGTCAAATAATCTAGCGGAACTGTATGTAACAAGGTACGCCATGCATCGGTGAGATACCGCAGCACCACCCCCTCAGCACGAGACAACCCGTAGGTTGCAATCACATCAGAGAAAGTCATGCCGTGTTCAATCATGTCTCGGACCACTGACTTTGGGCTAATCTCGAATTCTTTTGCCCATGGATGGCCCTTAGCGTAAATATCAAAGGCTTGCTCTAATTCCGCCTCCAGCGGCTTAGGCCAAGAGATTTCCTCTACTATCGCCATACGCTCGGTATAATCCACACCATCAGCTTTTAATGCGGCGATTTCTTCACCACGTGCCTGTTTTTGTTGTGCGAGAAGTAATTGCCGAGGGTCTTCCAAAATCGCCTCAAACACACTAATTGCATCAAGTGCGTAGGTTTCTGACTCCTTGTCCAATAACTCCAACGCTGCCACTGCGAACGGGGATAGTGGTTGATTAAGGGCAAAATCACGCTGTAATTCTTCAGTGAGCTGATAACGGCGACCAGTAGCATCAGGCTCATCCAACCGAACAACGATCTCAGCAGCCACCAACCCTCGGAACAGCTCAATTGCGGTCACAATAGTTTTGTTTTGCCTGTCCCGAGAATCATGGTTCCCCCGCAGTAGGCGCTTAAAATGTTCAAAAGTATCGCCAGGGCGGCATACCACATTCAATAGCATGGAGTTAGAAACCCGAAACTGGCTTGTGAGATTTTCCGGTTCAGCAGCAAGCAGCCGCTCATAGGTCCGCTCTGTCCAGGTGATTTCGCCTTCCCGCGCTGACTTCTTACGCAGCTTCTTTACCTTTTTTGGGTCACTGCCAGCGCGTTGCCGCAGCCGAAAATTCTCAATCTCATGCTCAGTTGCCTCAATGACCACATAACCGATTGAATCGTAACCAGCACGCCCAGCTCGGCCAGCGATTTGATGGAATTCACGGGAAGCTAGGATTCGTTGCCTATGCCCATCAAATTTAGCCAAACCAGTGAATAAGACTGTACGAATCGGTACATTGATCCCCACCCCTAGAGTATCGGTGCCACAAATGACCTTCAGTAGCCCAGTCTGGGAAATCCGCTCCACCAGCCGTCGGTATTTTGGTAACATGCCCGCATGGTGCACCCCAATACCACGGCGCAATAACTTGGATAAAGTATGACCAAAGGTAGTAGTGAAGCGGAAATCACCAATTTCTTCCGCGATTTTTTCCTTGGTTTCCTTGTCAATCAGCGACATACTAGTAAGCGCTTGCGCCCGTTCAACGGCATCCCGTTGAGTGAAATGCACAACATAGATCGGCGCCTTGTTCTCTTTCATTAAGCGCTCGATAGTCTCATGAACTGGAGTGAAAACAAACTCAAAGTCCAAGGGGACAGGTCGATCAGCATCACTACCAACAAGTGAAGTGGTGCGACCAGTTCGCTCACTCAGATCTGCGCGCAGAAACTCGGTATCCCCTAGGGTCGCAGACATAAGCAGAAACTGTGCTTTGGGTAGTTCCAGCAATGGAACTTGCCAAGCCCAACCACGGTCAGGATCAGAATAGTAATGAAACTCATCCATGACCACTTGGTCAATATCTGCCTGTGCACCATCGCGCAGCGCAATATTAGCTACTACCTCAGCAGTCGCGCAGATAATTGGAGCTTTACCATTGACGGTGGCATCGCCTGTCATCATGCCCACCGATTCCGCCCCAAAAACCTCACACAGTGCAAAGAACTTCTCACTGACTAGAGCTTTGATTGGGGCGGTATAAAAACTGCGCTGCCCACGGGCCATGGCAATGAAATGAGCAGCAATCGCCACCATTGATTTACCTGAGCCAGTTGGTGTGGCAAGAACGACATTATCACCAGCGAGGATCCCCAAAGTGGCTTCTTCTTGAGCGGGGTACAAGGTGATTCCGCGTTCTTTGGTCCACGCAAGGAAGGAATCGAAAATGGACTCATCAATTAACGACTCGGGCACTTCTGCTAAGTCTGGCAACATTTGGGTGAGGTTCACAATCTACACCCTAGCCGAGACACATGTCACCTTGGGGTTGACTCCACCGCTGAAGGAAGAACCGACAGATCAACCGCTAGTTCTCAGGATGATTGGGGTGCGATGAGTCATCGGTATCGTTGGAGGAACCTCCCAACTGTTTTAAGAATCGCTCGAATTCTTCACCAATTTCCTCACCAGTTGGCATGGTGAGATCCTGTGCCTCACCAGGAATAGCGGCATGAGGATGATTACTGCGGTATCGTTCAAGGTTCTCATCGTATTGCTGCTCTAAAAGCTCAACGACCTGTTCAATTTCCGCCGAGTTCTCTAACTGTTCATCAATCTGTTGCGCAACCCGAGCCGCATCTTCAGCCAGACTACCTAACGGAAGATTCAATTGCGCTGCATTTGCCACTGCCTCCAACAGCTTCAACGTTGCCTGTGGATATGGGGAAGCTGCAAGATAGTGCGGTACATGTGCGGTATAACCGGCAACACTCCGACCTTGAATATTGAGCAACCGCTCCAACTCCAAAGACGCAG
>JBHACV010000073.1:0-15435 GCA_041854705.1 Corynebacterium sp. | reverse complement strand
TGGGTGGGAGTAGAACACGAGTTTGTGGATAAAGAATGAGGGTCGGACATATGCCCGACCCTACCAGCAATTCATATGTGAGTTAGCCCATGCTAGTATCACCAATCTTGAGGTTTCTGGCCATGCGCTAACGCGTAAAACTCTTCTTGTATGAATGGTTCTTTGATATTTTTTGCCGTAAAAGCAACATTATGCGCAGCATCAATCGCAGGGCAGGCAATCATGATATCAACAGTGATTTTCCGGTTGTACCATAGCTGGGAAGCAAACAACCAGGTATCTTTTCCATTACCACCATTGATTAAACCTGCAGCAACATAATGGAAGAGCTCCTGCGGGCTAAGCTCATCAAGACAACATTCCGCGATAAAGCTGATGTTTTCCTTGCTCCACAGATCACCTGGATCAGGCAACAGAATCGGAGGGTTGGTATTCCACACATCAAGGAACTGCTGGTGGCGTTTATCCAATTCCTCTTTAAAGTGCTCAAAAGTTCTCGATTGATCACTCAAAGCATCAATTACATTCTGCAGGTTAGTCATTGAAACCCCTAATCAAACATAAGTAGTCATTAAGTATGGGAATCAGGCATATATACACACCTAAGCACAGCATGGGGGGTGCTTTTCTTGTACTGTTTTCTGAGATTCTCACACTCCACACGGGAATGCAACACCCTTATTGTATGTTCCGCAAAAAATCATTTGCACTTGCAATAGGAGTTGAGAGTACCCCTCCACACAGCATAATACTAGTTACTACTGCAACACGAATACAGCGAAACTTTAACATAGCACGACCCTATCTATTTTTGCCGCAGGATTCCATCCAACATTTGAACGGGTACCTGGTTGAATATAGCTACATCCGGTGTCCCCTGCGTAACGCAGGACAACTTTTACACGCAAACCTGTTGGGCAATTATTTTGAACTTGAATCGCTCCCCAAGACTTATACGCATACAAGCAGTGTGGAGCATTCATGCTTTCCCACACATCTTCGCGTTCTTGAGCTGACTGCTCTTCTTCAAGAACAACCATAGTCCCCTCTGGGGCGGTAATCGTTTCGCCAGGCTGCAATTCGATCCCCTCGCCTGCTTCAAGCTCAATTGGCTCCTTACTCTCAGATCCCACAGTTGACTCTTCATTTGAAGCCTCAACTTCAGTGGCATGAACTTTACTGCCCGCACCATAACAAAGGGCTCCACTTCCGCCAATAACAGGCAGGGCGCCCATTCCAACCAATAAGTATCTAAATAAATATCCTCAAAATCGCTCCCCATTTGAGCACTGGGAGAATGATTGGGATGGAAACAGTATTCATTAAGCATTTGGGATGTACTGCTTGGAAAATGCACTCTTGACGTATACATTCAGGGAGGTTAACGAGTTATTTGGTGCCTTTAGGGGTTCTTCTGATTTTGAGGTGTCGTGGTGGTGAGCTGAAGGTGGGAATCGAGCTGCATTTACTGTTTTTGGTTTTGCGGCTAGTGGAATCGAGCTGCTATTCCAACGAACGAGGCCTGCTTGGCTAACCGTGGGACTAGGAACAGCAGCTTGATTCTTGACATTGGTCCGGTAAAGCACCAAAGGTCTCGTATAATCCTTGGCGTTGGGGTGGTTTTGAGCTGCACGATGGTTGCTTGGTTGGGAATCGAGCTGCTATTTGGGCCTGGCGGGCAGGGTCAGCTAGTCCTGTAGGTGAGAACAGCAGCTTGATTCTGGCAAGTACTCAAACACAGCTTAAAATCAAGCTACTATTCCAACGAACGAAGTCTGCTCGACTAACCGTGGGGCGGAGAACAGCAGCTTGATTCCCACACCACCTCATCAGGCACACACCACTTACCCGCACACACTCTAAAACCAGAAGAGCTTCTTACGCCACACGCTGTGTACTCGTGTTACAACAGCAACCAACACCTAGCCCCGACCAAGCAAAAGAAAATCTAATAACAGGCTCATAGCTCGTTATTCACCAAAATTTGTGCGTATAGCTTGTTGGTGATTCTGCGTAGGAGTGACCACACGAGGCGTCGTGACGCTGAAAGATGTTTGCTGTAAACAGCCACGTATTCAAGATGAGCGGTTGCACCACGGCTTAGTTTGAATGCGGAGACACCACTGCTGCGATGAATCTTCAAATCATGATTAGCACAGTAATGCGTGATGAAAATGCACAGTCGGCGATACAGTGCCTTTTCAAGCGGAAGAGACGTATCATAGCCCAGCAGCGGGACGGTAAGAGTTTCCTCTTGCTGGATCATCCCAATGCAGCCATGTGCCTGGTTTGAGATAGCATCCTCAAGCAAGAAAAGCGTCATTGCATTTGCTTGCACTAATTCCTGTAGCAACAGTGCCTTAAATTGGACATTGCTTTGGGAATACTTGTCTAGGTAGAGCAAGTTATAGAGCCGCTCAGCTTCTTGGTAATCATGCGCTGGACTATTGGGGGTGAGCTGTCGAAATCGGTAAGTACCATCAGAAAGTAGTTTGGTGTCCTTCTTGCTATTGTTTCGTTTTAGTGCTAACTCGGGGTCATCAATGAGGTAGATTTCTCGGTTCACTAAGTGGTCCCAGCCTGCATCGCTGAGCTGGTGCAGAATTTTGGCGTGATAGTGGGGATTAAGAGATCGGATCATTAGCGCATGGTGCGGATATCGTGCTACCGCTTGGGTGGTGAGTATCCTAAAATCAGTCTTATGGAATTCCGCTGACATGAGGTTGGTAGATATACAGTCATTATTAATACCAACGATCTGATCCAGATTAACCAGCCGAAAAACTAGGCCAGCAACAGAGCGAATTACTCCCATGACGTGCCGCTGGCGTTTGGGGAGTTTGGTTAATTCGTCTTTTGCATAATCAATTGCTGTTGCGTAAATCGACACGGTCCAAGCACTTGATGAGGCTCGATCATTGACTGAGCAAGGCATAACCACTCCAGCAATGGTCAGTTCTTCCAACCTGATATTGAGGTTGGCAATCAAATCGGTGAGCTGATGTTTCTTGGATAATGCGAGAAGAGTTTGTCCAAAGCTAGGGATTATTGTCACCTTTTCTGTCAGCTGGGCCATTGAATTCAAAATCGTATGTACTGGCTGCAGTGAGTGACATACGCTTACGCATTGCCACAATCATCATTTCTAGGTTAGCTAAGCAGATAGCCGACAGACTGATCTTTGAAAAGACAGATTGTGATTGTTTCACATCACGCAGCAGCGCTGAGAACTCTCGCTTTAGCAAAGATTTGAGCCCGAAAAGATAGAAAAGTCCGTAGCCAATGCTGTGGTCCTGCGGCACAGCACAATTATTCTTCACAGAGAATTTTCCATCTTTAAAGTTCAGGTTTTCTGCAAGCAAATGAAAGCCACTAGTTGCTCGGGGATTGCATTCCAATAGGTATAATTGATTGCCATCATCAATGAAATCGAAAGCGATTTGGCCGTGCACATTGTGCTGTCGAACGATAGCATCCACGAATTTCCCAATACGTTTATCTGAAGTCTGTTCAAAATATGTTGCGGCAGAGCCATTAAGTAAGTGCCGTGGTTTGTACATGGTTTGGCCAATGACATCACCATGATCGCATAATGCATAAGAGCATAATGTCTGGCCGTCGATTTTCTCTTGTAGGACCCACGGAAACTCGGGCGAAATCGTCAGTCCATTCAGTTTCTCTCTGGTCGGGCGTCGGATTACTGTCTCACCAAAGCGGGAAAACACAGGTTTAATGATGGAATTGTCAAACTGTGACTCATCAAAATGAGCGCGATCGGTTATCAACATTGTTGAAGGAAATTTCACGCTATCGGTTTCTTCTAGCACTTCAAAAATGCGGTATTTATTATGGAGTTCGAAAAGCAGCGAAGTATTTGGCATGAGGCATTTGCTTCGCTCTGATTCTGGCAATGGTACCTGTGCCAAATAGAAAATATCCTCACATGTGGGGATGACGAGGTCAGCACTTTTAATCAGTTCTTGCATCGACTCCGCGTAGGCTTCAAAGTGAAATCTGGGTGCTGGGATCCGATGATAAACAACTTTAGGATCTTTTGCTGACAAGCTAGCAGCTAATGGAAAGCGCAGGCTATCGCACAGATCCACGCGACAACCCATGCGACGCATCAATGTTGCCCATTCCAGCGTGACTGGCGCCCGCGGTGAAGTAATCAAAATATTCATATTATGTGAGGGGTGTTATTCGGTTGTTAAAAATCAATTCGCTATGCAAATAGAACGAAACGCAAAGACTGCCTGAAGATAGCTTTGTGAGTATCCCCCTTGGCTTTGCGTTGGAGCTAATAGCTAGGCGAAATTATATTCACAGCGAGCGACGTCAGCAAGTATAAAACTCGATCAAAAACAAGCTTGGGCGGCCACAACATTCGAATACTTGGTGTACAAGTTGCACGCCCCAAATCCGCTTAGAAGAAACAGTAAGGTAACCACACACCTTTCTCCGGAAAACTACCTGAGTTCTATCGCTTCCAATATGCAAAACCCCAGCACAGAATGCTGGGGTGTTATGGAACTAGCACAGCATAGTCATGCTATGAGGCGGGGATGCGGACTTGGGCAATTTCATTGTTGTTGGTGTCGTCTACCTCAACTTCCCACTGCAAGCTGCCACCATCGGAATCGAGGGAAACCGAGTCGATGATTCCGTCTGGATGCTGATCTTTGGCCTGCTTAAGGGCCTCGTCAGCGGTGACGCTAGCGGACTTGGCTTCGGTAACGTCAGTAGCCTCATCACGCTCGCGTTTATACTCGGTGATCTCGCCAGCTTCAGTAACACGGTAGGAAACGATTTCCTCACCCTCAACTACGTCGATTTCCACAGTTGTACCTCGGTCTTCACGGTCAATGCTGGCAATGAGTGCGTCTGCATACTTTGCACGGAATGCCTCAACCGCAGGGGTGACCACCTCAGTAGTTGGGACTGCACCATTAACAGCACTGCTTACCTCAGCGGCTGCAGAGGAGGCAGAGTCTTTGACTTCAGATGCGGCCGACGCTACAGCGGATGTAGCTTGATTAACCGCACTTTCGGCAACCGAACTGGCCGTGTTGCTATTGGAATCAGAGCAGGCAACCAGTACAGGTACTAGGATCGCAACAGTAGCGAGGGATCGGAAAGTAGTGCGTAAGGACATGAAGAACTCCTTAGAATTGACTGTTCGAATACCGGACTTTGTGGATACGTTGATTCAAGTCCCACCCTATAATTAAGATCCTCATAATCGCACACTCAGCAGTAAATAAAGCCCAGCGCAACAGGGTTTTATAACAGTCTCACAACGTAGGCGTTGGTGCATTTCCCCTGCATAACCTCACCAATAACCGCATCCCTATAGGGCGGTGAATCCCAGATTAGAATCCTTTCATCTTGGCGCCGATCCTTCGATTGGCATCAAATTGTTGTCACGCACCCAGCATCATAGACAAAGAAAAACCGCAAGATTTTGAACTACTCCCCACTAGTTGGACGGAGCAATCTCTAGCCCGCGGAAGGAATTCGGTAGGTGGCCCTGCCCGCTGCTGGCGCCAACTCTGCCCCAAACCAGCCTGCGGAATAAAGATTCCACATGGACTAGCGAGCAGCAATCCGAACCGTGGTGAGATCCGGCAATTCCTCATCATCGAAGTCGATTTCCCAGTGCAGGCCATCATCAGCGGCGAGGACAACAGAGTGCACCGAGCTAGGATGCTCAATTTTGGCGGTAGTAAGGGCGTCGATAAGTGGGATGGTTGCAGCACGAGCATTGGCGACTTGGTCAGCATTAGGTGCACGTTTGTATTCGGAGATTTTGCCATCACTGGTAACTCGGTAGGTTACTACTCGACCATCTTCCACAACATCGATTCCAACAGTGGTGCTGTGCCGCTCATGATCGGCACCACAGATCAGGGCGTTTGAGTTTTTTGATAGGAAAGTTTCCACCGCGGTAAGCACAGGATCCTCACTGGACGAACCACCATGCACTGCGGAGCCACCTCGACCAAACAACATGTCAGTACCCGAGTTGGTAACGGAGTCACCCCAGACTGACATGGCAATAGCCAGCACTGATGCACAAATCACACCGGCTGCCATGACCCGAAGTCGGGTTGGGCGGGAAGTCATCAGGGGGCTCCTCAAATCAAACGAATAAATTAATGTTAAACCCTTTCACAAAGAGATGGTTTAAACGTCAACAATTATTAATAGATCATGGAAACCCAATTCAGCTAATCGCGATTATGCTAAAAATATGGTTTTGCCCCCATCCCCCAACCCCGAAGAATCCCCCGACGTCAACGAACTCCCAGCTCTAAGCACTAATAACCCAACAGACAACCTGCCAACTTCTGATTTCAATAAAAAATCCATAGATCGACGCCGAATGCTAATCGCAGATGCCATCCTCGGTTTCTTCGGTTTTTTCGCTGGCATCGCTTTCATCGAAGCAGTAGTCAACCTGTTTCGCCCCGAACCCGCGATCATGCCAGCAGTTGTGGCATTGGTACTAGTTTCCACCACAGTCGCTGTGGCCCGCTGGCGCCGACAAATGCGCTAACCCACACTCAAGGCAACTCGCCAATTTCGGCAATCGCAGCTAACGCCTCTTGAGCTGCGGCTTCCTCCAGCACAGTCATAGCGAAACCATTTTGCACCAACACCCAATCCCCCACTACCACCTCTGGCACATAAGCAAAACAACACGGCCGCACTTCCCCAGCCATGGAAATCTCCCCCATGGGCAATGGGCCAGAACTATCATCAATCACCCGCACCTGCGCAGGAATTCCCAGACACATCAGTGTTCCTCCACAATCTCTATCGCCATCTGCCCTTGGGGGGCAGCAGTACAAGGCAGGCAAGGATCAGCCGCTCGAATCGCAGCTTCCATCACCTGTGGGTCACCACCCGAATCCGACAATAACGAGGCCAACCACGGTTCATTCTGTGCAGTAGGGGTCAAAATCATCCCAGCCACCAACACACCATCAACCACCTGATATTGGTGAATCAACAAACCACGAGGGCCATCAACAAGACCCACACCAATACCATCACCAATAGTCGCTGGTACCGAATACGGCGACTCATAGTGCAAGTCGCGCAATGCAGTGATTGAATCAACAATGCTACGCACTTGAGCTGCTGGTGCACCAAGCTGTGGATAACGCGCACTAGCACCCACCCGGTATGGCTGCCACCGACCATCAAACAACACCTCTGGTCGCGGCGCCACACTACCAACCACCGTCTCGCGAATCCGTTCTGGCACTACCGCTGCTGGGATTAATTCCATGTTTTTAGCGTTTTCACCAGCACTGAGCAGAAGAAACCGACCCAACGGGTCCCATTCACCCTCCTCATTGGCAACAATCACATCCACCCTAGGCGCCGAAAACTTCGGCACCAGAGGCAGCTGACAATACGATTCCAGATCGCCAATAGCGGCAATAAGCTCAGGCAATGCGGAAGTATCTACATCAGTAACACTAACCCCACCAGGGATAGCAACATCAGGAAAATGCCCAGTCATACCACCTGCACGCTGAGCTGCCTGACCAAGAGCAATCACCGCACGAGCATGGTGCTTACTCACCCCGAATTGCATCAACCGCTGCCCCAACACCACCAATACACTGCCATGATGCAGCAGCAATCGAACCTGTTTCGCACTCGCCGGAATCTCCACCCCAGCCAGATGATCCAAAGCAGCAATTCCAGCCAGGTGATGCGTAACCGGACACAACCCACACAAACGAGTAACCAAATCCGGCACCGTATCCACCCGCCGACCAACCAGCAACGGGTCTACCCTCGGCACACCGGTGAGATCAAAACGCGCCGAACCATCTGGGCGAACCAACACCCGTGCGGCTAGCGGATCGATAAGCTGATTCAGCTGCAGCTTCACCCAGTTCTCCTTGCTAGAATCATCAAATGTGCATGAACTTTCACTCCTAGGCGACGTCGTAGCAACCGCCAGCACTACCGCCAACGGCCGAGTAATTTCCGCCGTTGGCCTCAAAGTTGGTGCCCGCAGCGGAGTGCTTATCGACGCCCTCCGCGCCGCTTGGCCCCTAGCAATCCACGAAACCACATGCGCCGCAGCCCGCCTAGAGATCGAAGCAGTTCCAGCAACAGTGTACTGCCCACAATGCGCCAGCGAACAAGAAATCGACGAGTTCTTCGCCCTAAGCTGCCCAGTCTGCCACACCCCCACCGCAGACTTACGTCACGGCAAGGAATTCGAAATCGCCTGGATCGACGTCGAAAACTAAAGCCAGTCTAATAAAAACCGCTTAGCAGTTTCCGCCGCTGTCATTACTGCAGCCGACACACTCTCAGTCAACCCCACATGCAGGGAAGTATCCTCAACAACCACCCCAATCACCGCAATCCGAGTCGGCTCGTATCCTTGCAGCCGAGCCACCGATAGCAAATCCAACAGTCCAACTTGGTGGGGACTGAGCTTCGCGTGTAGCAGCCTAGGAATCTGATCGCCTATAAAGGTGTGAACTTCACCAGAATCACCAGGACCAGCAAGAGCATCAAGCACCAACAAGAAATCAGCATCCTCAATATCAGGCAAAATTTCCATGCCCGAGGTACCACCATCAACGTAGCACAGTTCAGTACCAGCATAATCGCCTGGCGGCGGACCAATGCGCTGCAACTGCTCTAAGATCGCGATGCCCACCCCATCATCAGTCATGATGGGGTTGCCAATCCCTAGCACCGTCAACCTAGGCATCTACTCAATCTCCGGGCCATCAACAGGTTTACTACCCACTGGCATCCATACACCACCATTAACCATTGCCGATACCCCACCATGATGTTCCATTGCATCAGCACGGAACGTGAGATAAATATGGAGCACCGCAAACGCCAAAATAATGAACATGATGATGGCATGAAGCATGCGCACCACCGGAACACCCAACAAATGAATCGGATAGCTAAGGATCTGCCACAGCAAATTGTACTGGTCATACAACCCAAACAAAGCCAAACCAGTGAGCATCTGCACCAAACACAGCGCATAAACACTAGAATAGGTAAATTGCTGCAATACATTATGGCCGATGTAATGCGGGCCCTCCTTACGCAAGAACGAATAGTACTGGATGGTTTGGCCCATGTACTTTAAATCTTGCTTGCTATAAACCGGCCACAAACTACGCCACCGCAACTGCTTAGTGGTAGCGAACACCGTCAGACTCAACCGCCATAATGCCACCGCCATCCAGCCAAAACCACAAGCAATGTGAATAAACCGAATGATCCCCATCAGGTAACCAGTGTCTTGGGAAACATCGGCACCAAAGAAAGGATTCATGATGTAATAACCGGTGAAAGTCATCATCACGATCAAAATGAAGTTCAACCAGTGCTGGATTCGAAGCGCGCCGGGCCACATTTGAACTCGAGTGTAACCAGCCCTCGTTGGGCCTTTTACCCGCGCAAAGTTGCCGATCGCTAAGGAGATAATTCCTTGGAACCGGAACTCTCCCGTGCGATTTCCCTCCATCGGGGCGATTGCCACTCCCATACACCTGCGCCCCAATTTACGCATGGCATTAGCGTTTTTTTGTACCAAAGAACGCACACCACCATCATGGGCGGAGGAATTGAGCACAGTACGCAAATCCCCACGCATGATGGCAATATCTCGGACCTCGCCTGCGTACGTCACTCCTCGGGCAATAGCCAATGAGTATTTGCGTTTCGGGGTGGCATAGTCAAAGCTTTCTGCCACTGGAATGTTATCGGTTGCTCGGCTTAGCGCTTGATCCACCGGATCAAAGGAATCAGCGGGTGCAACGGCAGCAAACCGCAATAAAGATTCTATGCCAATCGTATCAACTGGAACGGCCGCAGTGACACTGAGCATTTGTTTTGATGTTGCTGGTACAGCTTCGGTGCTCATTGGGTCATCACCTTTATCAACTCTTCACCAGTGGGATCAAATAGGTGCACCGCACAAGACATACACGGGTCAAAAGAGTGGATAGTACGCAGCACCTCTAGTGGTTGCTTAGGATCAACCAATGGATGCTTACCATCTGCCAGCGCTGACTCATAAGGACCAAGCTGGCCTTTCGGGTCCCGCCCGCCAGCAAGCCAAGTGGTAGGAACCACAGCCTGATAGCGTTCAGTCCGACCATCTTTGATGGTGATGTAGTGCGACAATGTGCCACGGGCAACTTCCATCATGGAGAAACCGCTAGTTTCTTTTGGCCATGAACTGGGCTCCCACGTACGTGAGTTAAATACGCTGAAATCGCCGTTCTGCAACCCCTCGATAAACATGGGTAGTAGCACTTTGCTGAGGTTCTCAGCAGTAGTAGCTGCCTCCACTGCACGGGCAAGCGTCCGGCCACCAGTGGAATTCATCTGCTCAACCTTGATACCGAGTTCTTTGAAAGCATCATCCACGATTCGCTTGGTGGCGGGCTCGTTTTGCAAATAAGCCAGCAGTACCCGAGCGACCGGACCGACCTGAACAGGGCGACCGTCGTAACGCGGGCTCTTGGACCAAGAGTATTCATCACTATCAGCCAACCAAGTGTAAGGCGGATTGGGGCCGGTATAAGCTGGGGTGGTTTCACCAACCTGTGGGGCCAGCCCTTTGTCCTTGCCCACCGAATATTCATACCACGCCGAGGAAATATATTCCTCGATTTTATCGGCCTGTAGTGGGTGGACAGTGGTGTAATCGCCATCAAGGATTACCCCAGGAATGACCTCAGGATGGGCATACGATAGGGAACGATGCAGCTGGTCAGAACGAATAATTGCACCAGCCATGCCGACAGCCAAGAAAGTATCAGCAGACTTACCAATATCGAAGTAGTCATCGTAGACCTTCATAATCGCCATGGCATCCGGTAGGTAGCAACCAAAAACGAAGTCCTGGATCTCTTGCACCCATCCCTTGATCTGGTCGAGATGCACCTGATTGACGGTCTCTGATTTGTCTGGATCAATAGAACATGCCATACCGCCAACTAGGAAGTTCGGGTGCGGATTTTTACCACCAAACACGGTATTAATACGAATGATCGATCGCTGGAACTGCAGTGCATCTAGGTAATGCGACACCGCCATGAGGTTAGCCTCGGGTGGTAGTCGATAGTCTTCATGATCCCAATAACCACCAGTAAAAATGGTCAGTTGACCAGAATCTAACACCCCTTGGATGGTTTCTTTGACCTTGGCAAATTGTTCTGGGGTATTGCCTTTCCAAGTTGAACCGATAGAGCGGGCAAACTCGGCGGTCTTTATTGGATCCGCCTCTGCTGCAGAAACCACATTCACCCAGTCTAAGGCGTGCAAATGATAAAAATGCACTACGTGATCGTGGACTTCTTGGCTGGCAAGCACCAAATCTCGAATGAGTTGCGCTTGTTTTGGAATGTCGCATCTAATGGCGTCTTCAACCGCAACCACTGATGCAATAGAGTGAGTACCGGTACAAACGCCACAAATCCGCCCAACAAATGCCCATACATCTCGGGGGTCACGACCTTCACAAATGGTCTCGATGCCACGGAATTGAGTGGTTTCACTCCAAGCATTTTTAATGACATCCTGATCCACTTCCAGCTCTACTCGGAGGTGACCTTCGATCCGGGTTAAGGGATCAACAACGATTCGCTCGGTTGCCATAATGTGTTTTTCTCCTTACTCGGATTTCGTTTCCGGCTTGCTTTCTGACGGCTGAAGATGCGGCGACGCCTCACCGAAAGCAGCCAATGGTTCAATCTCCCCCTCTTTATTGCGCATTCCGATTTCTTTGACCATCGTGATGCCGCCATGCACTGCCGCACCAGCAGCAGCCAAGCCAACCATGCCCCAACCGACCTTTTCCACACTGGATTCAATGCCGAATCCAGTGATGTCTGGCAGGGTGGAATAGAACGGGGTAAAACGATCAAAGAAATGCTTCTCGGTGCAGCCAATACAAGGATGTCCAGCACCAATAGGCCAGCCAGATTTCAGGTTCCACTGGATGATCGGACAGGGGCTGAAAGTGGAAGGGCCTTTACAGCCGACTTCATATAAACACCAACCATTGCGAGCGGCTTCATCATCGAAGGTACGAACAAACTGGCCCGCATCAAAGTGAGCACGGCGGGGACAGGAGTCGTGAATCCGCTGGTCATATGCAAATAGTGGCCGACCTTCGGCATCAACTTTCGGCGGCTCACCATAAGTCAAAAGGTAGGTAATGGTAGCGGTGATGACCTCACCAATCGGTGGGCAACCAGAAACATTAATGATGGGTTTATCAGTAATGATTTCTTCTACCCCAACCGCACGGGTGGGGTTAGGTTTCGCGGCCTGCACCGAACCATAAACTGCACAGGCACCTACCGCAAGGATGGCCGTAGCATTTTCGGCAGCCTCCTCCAGCACCTGCTTGGAAGTTTTGCCGCCGATCATGCAGTACACACCGTTTTCAGCCAACGATACTGAACCGTTGACCACAAGAATATGAGGTTCCTTATTAAGCTCCGCCAGCGCATGCTCAGCAGCCTCACCTGAAGCCGCCATAACCAACTCATTGTAATTGACCGATAACTGGTTAAGCACTAAATCTTCAATAGTAGAAGAACCGGAACGCAATACCGATTCCATACAACCGGTGCATTCCTGCAACTGGAGCCACGCCACATTAGGCTTGGTGACCTCGCCGATGGCTGTGGCAATTTCCTCTGTCTCAGCGGCCCGTGCCACCCCTGTCATGGGTGCACCAACTGCGAAGATGGAAGCGAAACCAGCGCACATTTTCATGAAGTCACGCCTAGAAAACCCCTTCTTTTCGAGGTTTTCCACCAGCGTTCCGCTTTGCCAAGTATCCAAAAGGTGCATAATTGACCCTTAAATCCATATCGTCTGATTCCTTCAACCAGGAGCGATATAGATGTTCATTTTCCGAAATCGGGCCACCCACACACACTAATGGGGGATGTCACCTTACGCTCCCTGTTCTTTATAGCGTAGCAACCAATCAGGGTTTTTTCGGAAGCTTTACACCTTTTTTACGCCTCCTAAAATGTGGGTAAGCCATGTAATCCACTGGTCGATCCCCTCACCCGTTTTGGTGGACACTGGCAAGATCTGAGCAGTGGGGTTGACCTGGCGAATGTTCGCTATCAATTGCTCCAAATCAAAATCCAGATAAGGCAAAAGGTCAATTTTATTAATCACCACCACTTCAACAGCCTTAAACATCACTGGGTACTTCAAAGGCTTG
The DNA here is from genome assembly GCA_041854705.1 of Corynebacterium sp. Taxonomy (GTDB): domain Bacteria; phylum Actinomycetota; class Actinomycetes; order Mycobacteriales; family Mycobacteriaceae; genus Corynebacterium. The sequence goes on along the minus strand of JBHACV010000073.1, from coordinate 2,171 downwards.
TCCTCCCCCTCCGTCACCGAGGCCACCATGACTTTGTGATGCTCCCCCACCTCAAACTCCGCTGGGCAAACCAGATTGCCCACGTTTTCCACAAATACCGCATCCAGCTGCTCAAGATCAAGGTTTTGCAAGGCGGCCGCCACCATAGGCGCATCAAGGTGACACTCCCCACCAAATCCCTGACCAGTGTTGAGCAGTGATATTTGTGCGCCTAGATTCTGCAACCGCTCTGCATCAATGGCAGTTTCAATATCACCTTCAATCACACCGGCCCGTGGAGCTGCACCATTGACCGTTGTATTACTGAGCTCGACAAGGGTTTTTTGCAATAAGGTAGTTTTGCCCGCCCCAGGCGAGCTCATCACATTGATGCACACCACACCATTGTCCTCGAAGGCCTTACGATTTGCCGCAGCCTTATGATCGTTTTCATGAAAAATGTCCTCTAAAACCGAGATACGTTCTGCACCAGTGGCATATCCAGAATGATCACCAAAGTCATGGTCGTGATCGTGATGATGGTGCGTGTGACCGTGCTCATCATCGTGGCGGTGAAATCGTCCCATTTCTACTTTCCTTTTACTTCGTCTACTTCAATGGCAATAACGGTAAATTCCTCACCCGCGATAATCTGTGCTGGTGCCTGACAATCTGGGCACAACTGGGTGAAATAGGATTGCGCATCTAACGTACAAACATGATCTTCAGGACACCGTAATGTCACCGGCACCCAATCAATATCTAATTCGCTTCCTGCGAGTACGGTTTGGTTTGATACAAAACTCCATGCGTACTCCAAGGTCTGCGGTACCACTTGCCGAGCGGCCCCAATTTGTAGGTGAACGCGCTGAACATTCCGACCAGCAGCCGCCCGCTTGACGACGCTGGCAAGCTGAGTGGATAACGCAATCTCATGCACGTATCTGACACTAGCACCACCATTGCTGGATTTGGCGGGTTCTCGGAGGGGCTCGGATCTGGATTGAAGAATCAAGCTGCTTTTCTGGGGTGCAGAGGCGATTCCGAGATACCGCCAGATGAGATGAGCAGCTCGATTCCACCACCCCAATCTGAAGAGTCAAACTGCCACTCCCTTTTTCAGCCCAAGGCTAAGTTACGAAATATGTGTCTTTGCGGGGTTGTTGTTGCATTTTGTGTGCCTGGGGTGGATTTTAGCTATTTGACACAGCCTATTCGGATTCCGACTGACTGGTTGCGCTCTGGAGTGCCCGCAAGTTGTGGACAACCCCAGATACTAGGAAGCTTATTCAGGTGCTGGGGAAATGCGTGTGTGGGCTGCATTCTTTGTGTCCCCCTGGAAGATAGTAGAAGCAAGGGTGAAAATGTACTTCGTTGAAGTATGAAAACAAACAAAAACAAGTACAGGCCTCGCACTGTGTGAGGCTAGCATAGTAACCAGTAAAAAATTATTCTCACACTGACACTTATAGTTAAATACGTAAGGTTACAAGCATCACTGCCCACCTAGTTTGGGGCTTTATGACAGCATCACAATCACGATGATCTACCTAGCGGAAAATCTTCGCCAAACAACCCTCGCTACTCTTTTTGGTGTATCCCAACCAACAATCTCACGTGCCATCACCACAGTAATAGCAGCACTCGACGCAGTTTTACCAGCTCCGCCTGATCCTTATGCTCTTGATCCGCACCGATACTATGTCCTCGGGTGGAACATTAACCAGGTCATGGAACTAAAAAGGATCATCACGAACTTTTCAGCGGCAAACATGTCACTTTAAGGCCATAACCTTGTAAGGTACTCACCGATCACACAGGGGGGATATTTACTCTATTCCCCCTCACCTCAACTAGACTCATATCATGACATGAAAGCACTGAAACCCACTGGCCTTCTTTTTTGTTATACCTGCTGATCACATCACTGCAGACACAGGCTATGGTGGATCTGGTTGCGATGTACCTTTTAAAAAACCACCAGGCAAACAACTACAAGACTGGCATAAACGATTCAACAAACAAATACAAAAAATCCGCTACCTAGTGGAACGATCCATCGCTCATCTCAAAACTGAAGTGTCCCAGGTTTTGTTCCGTTTGAGTAGATGGGAAAATCTGGAACATGCCGAAGAAATTTGATCAGGATGCGAAGGATCGGGTGGTCCGCCTTGTTGAGGACCGCATCTTGG
>JBHACV010000072.1:0-4363 GCA_041854705.1 Corynebacterium sp. | reverse complement strand
TAAACAAATGTCGGACCGTCAGGTCTTAATAAAATAGCTACTTACCGGAAATTCAAGTAGGCCCGTGACGGGGTGGGACCACGCTGGCCTTGATACTTCGAGCCCAAAGCAGAGGAACCATAAGGCACTTCGGCAGGACTAGTCATTTTAAAAAGTGCCAACTGGCCGACTTTCATACCAGGCCACAGCGTAATGGGCAGATTGGCCACGTTTGATAATTCTAAAGTGATATAACCAGAAAAGCCGGGATCAATAAAACCAGCTGTGGAGTGAGTGAGCAATCCCAAACGTCCCAAGGATGATTTACCCTCTAACCGACCTGCCATGTGGGGCGGCAGGGTGAATTTTTCCAGGGTCGAACCTAAAACGAATTCGCCAGGGTGAAGCACAAATGGTTCCCCTTCAGCTACCTCGACCAAGCTGGTTAAGTCATCCTGTTGTAGCTTCGGATCAATGTGGGTGTACTTCGAATTATTGAAAACCCGAAAATAACGATCCATCCGAACATCTACACTTGACGGTTGGATGAGTTCGGCGTCATAAGGTTCAATTTGTAGCTCGCCCGCCTCAATAGCTTGACGAATATCATGATCTGAATAAAGCACGTTTCCAAGCTTAACAGCGAAATTTCACAGAATCGGGACAGGTTACTTGCAAGCCATGTACTTAGTGCTAGAATCGTGAGCGTTGCCAAGCAAATGTTTGGTTCAAACAATTGCCGATGTAGTTCAATGGCAGAACTCCTGCTTCCCAAGCAGGCGGCGCGGGTTCGATTCCCGTCATCGGCTCCACTAAAAACACCCCTTTGACACTTGCTGAGACTTGCATCAAAGGGGTGCTTTTGCTTGTCAATGCCGGTTTGGGACTTGCCAAGGTACATGAGGAGCCATACGCCAGAATTGAGTGCTTACCCCAAAGAGCTGCTACTGCTTCGTTACTTTCCCAAGCAACCTGAACTTCCGTATTGCCTATTTCTGTGTGCTGGGGTTGTCCCTTTGGGGCAGACCATCACGATTTTCATTGATGGTGCAGCCTGATGTCATCAAGGCAAGTACCACCATAACTACTGTAAAAAGCTAACGGAACTGTTTCGCAACTTCGAGTGCTTGCTCTGCTAACTGGGCAGCTAGGGTTTTGTCCCCAACCTCGACTGCCTGCCAGTAACGAATCTTCAATGCTAGATATTTCCGGCGCATGCGCAACCGCTTCAATTCTGCCTGAAGCACCGCATCATGTTTTTTAAGCAGCTCCATTTGAAGCTGGGCATTATGCAGCATCTCTTTACCGTTTGCAACATACTCACGCATATCTGCAATGCTCATTCCAGTTGCGGCGAGACAGGCAACCCAACCCAATAACTCCACATCATCTTGGGTATAAACACGATGTCCACTTGACTCGTCACGCTTAATCATCGGGCTAATTCCCACTGACTCGTAATAGCGCAGAGTCGACGACGCCAAACCTGTCAGTTCTGCTGCTTCCCTGATAGTGTACGTCTGTTTTGCGGTCATTCCAGGTCCTTCACTATTTAGTGTATGGTCCCTCGAAGTTAAAGGCGCACGAAGGTCTTAATAGCTTCACGATCAGCCATTGCACGGTACCCCTCTGCTATTTCGTCTAAAGAAACGACCTTAGTGAATACCTTGCCCGGCTCAATCTCACCTTTGAAAATCAGGTCAATGAAATGTGGCAGATACTTACGTACCGGAGCTGGACCACCCATTAGGTGTACTTCAGAGAAGAAGAGCTGTAAGCCATCTAAGGTGACGCCGTGAGATACACCCACATAACCGATGTGCCCGCCTGGGCGTGTAATTGCAATTGCGGTTTCCATAGACTGCTGTGTACCAACAGCCTCAATCACAGAATGTGCACCAAGACCATTCGTCAGTTCAAGAACCTTTGCAATCCCTGCCTCACCACGCTCTTCGACAATGTCTGTAGCGCCAAACTCAAGTGCTAAAGCTTGGCGATCCTTGTGCCTACTCATGACGATAATCCGTTGCGCGCCCATCTGCTTTGCCGAAAGCACACCGAGCAGCCCGACTGCACCGTCACCAACTACTACCACGATTTTTCCTGGTCCCACTTGAGCTTCTTCCGCTGCAAACCAGCCAGTACCAAGAACATCGGATGCCGCCATAAGATGCTTCAGCTGCTCTTCGTTTGGCTTTGCAGGGGTCGCAACAAGCGTGCCATCTGCTTGCGGCACCCGTAGGTACTCAGCCTGAGCACCGCCCATAAAGCCACCGTGTACACAACGAGAAGGATATCCATCGGTGCAGATCTCACAGGTATTGTCCGAAATACAGAAGGAACCAACAACAAAGTCGCCGACCTTAATGTCTCGCACATCGGATCCCACAGACTCCACGACGCCCACATATTCATGTCCCATGGCTTGTGGCTCAGAAACTTGATCGTCGCCACGGTAGACCCAAAGATCGGATCCGCATACACAAGTTGCGGCAAGTTTAATGATCGCGTCAGTTGGTTCAAGGATTTCAGGTTTTTCACGCTCTTCAACACGCACATCATTTGGGCCGTAAATATAGGTAGCCTTCATGGCAAATTCCTTGTCTTTAGTAGCATTCAACGAAGCCGGATTGGCCATCTGCTTCAATCCTAAGAAACTTAAAGCGCTTGAAGTCAAGCAGATGCACCATAGCGCACTGACTGTGGCCCCAAACCGCCAGCCCCCCTAGCCGAGCCCCCTCCAGCCATGTGCGTGGAGCTCAGGGTTATGTGGCACTACCCGCCTGGTCTCGCCATGTGCGTGGAGCTAAAAAGACCCAAGCCTCCCTCCCTGAATCTGCAACTTCGGGACGAAACGGGCGTGCGGGATTCTGCCATATCTTGTACACCCATAGGAAAATAAGGGTACACTTATCTCATGACTGTGGAATTGTCGCACTTTCCCGCCGCTTCAACCGCGCGCGTCCCTACCGAGCGCCCTAGCCGATATGGCAAACAACTTGCCTCCCATATGGGCCACAAACTCACGGCCACATGGAATGAGGACACACGCACAGGACGACTTATTTTTGATCGAGATGGGACAGCAAGTGGTTATCTCGACATGCGCGCCGAAGCTGAAGCGCTCATCCTCGATCTTTATGCAACTGAGGAGCACCGCGAGCGCCTTCAAGATGTTGTCGCACGCCACCTCGAACGCTTCGGAACGAAAGATGAGCTCCACATCGTATGGACATCTAGTCACTAACTAGTCACGGCAGTACACACAACGCTAGAAACACCACCTCATTGTTGTTCTACTTTCTGCGGTTAGACTTGGCCCATATGGTTAACGTTTTGTTTAGTGTGCCCAATAGCCTCGCCCCATACACTGCCACCAACTATCTGGCTGGTTGAATAATCGTAGCCGCCACCCGCTTAGCCAGTACTAGTCACGCGTCCAAGGCCATGCTCTACCACCCACCTGGCTGATACCCCAGCCCCTTCACACTTTTAAACCAACCCAGCGCGAAACACCCAATCCCACATTTGAGGGTTAACAGCATGCCCGACTTTTTACTTAACGACGCTCCATGCTCCCCAAACGTCACCCAAAGCAGCAGATCCAGCGACGTAAGGGCCAATGAGGTTTGAATTGTCGGAGGCGGGGACCCAGCAGCTTGTCGCCCCCTCCCAATTCCTCAAAAACCGTAATTGAATTGTCGGATCCCCCACCAACAGCAACATCAGTGTTGCCATATTGGCTGGAGTTGGTTTTAACCCAACTACCTCTAGGCCCACTAGCTAATGTGCAACCGCCCTTCTAAAGCTCGGTCCGACTTTTCATAACCCCTTCGTTGGTCTCCCCCGACTCTTCAAGATCGACCCCCGTACTAGCCCGCACTAGTTAAGCTCCAACACCAGACCGTCAATCACACTCACCTTTTCCTCAGCTTCACCACCCCACCCGCCACCAACATTCAACAAATTATGACCCACGCCACTTTTTCGTAGTAACTGTCCCAAAAATCATGATTCACAGTACATTCAATTTACCCCATAGGCCCCAAAACCCATTTATCCCTCTGGCCACAATGAACATACCGGCAACCCAAGAAAGCGCAAGCGCTAATCTATTGCAAAATTCGTCATTTTTGGCAAAACACGCCGACGCAATGTAACTTTTTGGAAAAATTATTTCTTCACACATTCACAGTAATGCCTGGTCAGTACCCATAGATGACAGATCAATCAAAATTATCCTCGGGAAAATAACAATCATTGGTTTGCACCAAGGGTTTTTCCGTGTATGGTTGACGCAAAGCTAAACATCTCGCCGCCACATATGGCGGCTTCATACTCACTAAATGAAAGGAGCATGATGACCATGACCACAACTGTGAAT
>JBHACV010000071.1:0-9342 GCA_041854705.1 Corynebacterium sp. | reverse complement strand
TCCACCATTACTGATAATTGTCGGGCTGCCATCTTAGAGATCGATGGGGTGGAATCGGTGACAATAACTACTGATGTGATGAGCGATGACCAGCGTCGCGCCCTCCGTGAACAACTGCGGGGTGGAGTCGCTGAGCCAGAAATTCCCTTTGCCAAGCCAGAATCCACCACTCGGGTTTTTGCGGTTGCTTCTGGCAAAGGTGGGGTGGGTAAATCCTCACTCACCGTCAATCTGGCCGCAGCTTTTGCCGCAAAAGGACTCAAAGTTGGAGTGTTAGATGCCGATATTTATGGTCACTCCATTCCTGGGATGCTGGGGGCCCAAGAACGCCCCCATGCGGTAGATGACATGATTATGCCACCACAGGCGCATGGAATTAAACATATTTCCATTGCTCATTTCGTTGCGGACAATGCCCCTGTGGTTTGGCGCGGCCCTATGCTGCACCGAGCTATTCAGCAGTTCCTTGGTGACGTGTTCTGGGGAGATTTGGATATTCTACTGCTCGATTTACCACCTGGTACTGGTGATGTCGCTATTTCAGTGGCACAGTTATTGCCTAATGCTGAGATTCTGGTGGTCACTACTCCCCAAGCAGCAGCTGCAGAGGTGGCCGAGCGCGCTGGGACCATTAGCATGCAAACACAGCAGAAAGTTGCGGGCGTGATTGAAAACATGGCGGCAATGGTTCTACCAGATGGCAGTACTGTGGATGTGTTTGGTTCTGGTGGTGGTCAAGCAGTCGCTGAGCGAATCGGGACTATCACTGGCACAAAAGTACCATTGCTTGGGTCGGTGCCACTTGATCCGGCGTTGCGCGAAGGTGGCGACACTGGGATCCCTATCGTGTTGAGCAACCCCGACTCCCCTACCGCTCGGGCGATCGATGCGGTGGTAGACAAACTGGTTGTGCGTAAAGAGTCGCTGGCTGGAAAACCATTAGGTCTCGGCGTAACTCGAAAGAGTTAGAAGATCCACTGCAATGCGAGCTGCTCGAAGCGTGCGCTTGGGGAGCTGCTGGCATCGACGTGGGCTTGGTCCTGGGCGAGGAAAGCTAAGTACTCCTCGTCGGTGGCCGAGTCGAAATCTACCCAATCAATGGGCAGCTCGTCTGATTCATCCTCGGTGTAGGCCTGATAGGCGGGGTCAAAGATCTGTTCAAGCCGTTGCTGGGACAAGTTTTTAATATCAGCAATCTGGGCTAAATAGATCCCAGCGTAACGTGGAAAATCTGTGGTAAACATCTGCGCAATATCCCAGATTTCTAAGTGGAAATGGGTGAAGCTCAAATCCTGAAGCTGTTGCTCGAAGGTAGTCTTGAGTGCTGCGAGTTCAGCAGCATCCAGCACTGGATGTTCGTTATTGCGGCGTTGACATGAGTCTAGAAATTCTATGACTGCTTCCAACCCACCACGCGTATCGCCTCGGATACTGAAATTTGGGTCAGATGCGGGTGGTTCCTCAACCAAGTCCACTGGAGGCACCTGCTGTGGGTTGGCACTGCATAGTAAAAGATAACCAAATGGTATGACGTAGGGTATTTCGCTGATAAATTCTTTGCCGGAGTCAGTGATAGCCCACAGGCTAGTGTTATTAGACATAGGAGCTTGTAATCTGTTGTGTTGAGTTTTGTATTTTAGTGCGAGTTAGGTGACATCTTCCCAGTTGAAGTCACGGTTTTGTGGTTGAGTTGGAGTGGTGGGAGATTCTGCATTACCCTCAGTTGGTTTGCTGGTAGCTGGGGGGGTTCGAGGCTGGGTTTGCCCTCGAAGTTCTTCTTCGCCTAGCAATTTTTTCGGGTCGAAATCATCGAGATAGGAGTCGTCACCGTCGAAAAGTGCTTTGGTTATCGCAGCTCGCGGTCCCATAGTTTTTAAGGTGGCGATCTGATTGATGGGGCCGCGGAAGTCTTCGAATTCTGCGCCAAGATCCCCTAGTTCCCCATTGAGTTCCTTTTTGGCGTTATTGATCGCGCGCCGAGCAGCGTAGATACCAGCGCGGACATCCTCAATTACCCCGGGTAGTTTTTCGGGACCAATAATAATGAGTCCAACGATCAGGATAAACAGGATCTCGAACCAGCCAATGGAATCAAACACAGCTACACCTTACCCAAAACTGGGCTGAGACTTCATTGTCCGCCGTTATTGTGTTTACGCAGTGCCCGTGCCACTAGATCAAGCTTGTCTAAAAGGGTCTCAGGGCCTCGGATTGATTCCTCGGCACATGGACCATCTGGGCAGGAAGTAGCGATCTTCTGCAGCCGCTGTAGCAGATCACTTGATGGCTTGACGTCTTCAGCTCGGGCTTCTCGTAGTCGCTTGGCTGCACGGCGTTGCCGATCAACCTCAACGCGGCATTCGGAACAGTGCACCAAATGAATCCGCGCGCGGTGGGCTGCACCTGGGCTGAGTTCATTGTCTACAAAGGCAGCCACCGCCTCTGGGTTGAGATGCTCGGTGGAAGCAAAATCGCGAATGGCTTCAGTGACCTCGATGAAGGCGGTTGATTTGTTGTCGGAGTTGAGGCTGGCGCGGAATTTATTAACAAACTCCCCGAATTGCCTGCTTGGTTGTGCCGACTCATTCGTTGTAGTTATGAGGTCCACCTCCTCAAGATTTTATCGATTTTTCGCTCTAGCTATTTTTATAACGCACACAAGCATTCTTAAGTTCCAAAACTCAGAGAAAACTTTAAGTTTTTCCTCACTACTGCAACCTCATGAGGTGTGCACTAAATGAATTATCCCCCAGACTACGCCAATTGGCACAGGCTGGGGGCTTAAAGCCACACGGTAGCTTTATCCGAGCGTTTTCGTCTTCCTTAGGAATGTCCCTGGGGCAAGAGAAGCTTTGCATCATTGTCGGTTGCTGCTTTGGCTTCTAGGCTTGCTCGTAATTGGGATCGTCCGCGGTGAATCCGAGAGCGCACGGTACCCATCTTGACTCCCAGCGTGTCAGCGATCTCGTCATAGGACATGCCTACAACATCACACAAGACCACCGCGACGCGGAAATCTGGGGTTAATTCATCAAGCGCCTCTTGTAGAGCTGGGTCCAGATTGGCCACGGAATATGCTTGTTCCGGGGTCATATCAGTTCCTGGTACTCGTTCGTAATCATCCGGCAACGCCTCCATAGCGATGCGGGAACGGTGGCGGACCATATCCAAAAACAGGTTGGTAGTGATCCGGTGCAGCCACCCTTCGAAGGTGCCGGGCTGATATTTGTCGATTGAGCGAAATACCCGCATAAAGGCGTCTTGCGTGAGATCTTCGGCGTCGTGCTGATTGCCGCTTAGTCGGAAGGCAAGTCGATAAACACTGTCGGCATGTTCAGCGACCAGCTCCCCCCAACTTGGCATATCCCCGACCCCCGCATCAAATGCCGCAGTGCCACTCAGTTCCGCTGCGGGAACCTCGGCCTGATCGATCTCGATATGATCGGTACTCTGCGAAGTCATGCTCATGGCTCTCATTGTGCCTTATTGGACTGCTTTTTCCCATAGAAGTTCCTGTGAGTTTACTGTCAATCAAAAGATGCAGGCCATGGGGTAAAAATATGCGAAATGACTCCTAAAACTCAAGCCACTACAATCACTCCAGTAACAAACAGCGAGTTAATCTTTCGCCGCCCGATTAAGGGTTCTATGCTTTAGAATGTGACCGTCGAACTGCGCACCTACATTGAAAGCACCACCACACTGGAACCCAATCTGGCCCGGGCATACCAAGACGCCGAAGAATTCGGCCTTGATGCACCAGACGTTCTTATTGGGCAGCTACTGACCACCCTAGTGGCCAACTCTCAAGCTCAATCCGCGATCGCCGTGACCCCTGCACTTAATGTTGCTGGGCTCTATATGCTCGCAGGATTAAATGACCTCGGCATCCTTACCTGCATCGATCCCGAAGCAGAGCATCAACGACTAGCCAAACTCATCTTCCGCGAGGCAGGCTACTCCCCCACTCGGATTCGTTTCTTGCCGTCCCGCCCCCTCGACGTCATGGGTCGGCTCGCCAACGAGTCCTATCAGATCATCTACGCAGAAGTGTCGCCCATGGATCTCAAATCACTGATCGATGCAGCCTTGCCACTACTGTGTCCTGGTGGTTCTCTTGTGCTCCCCGATGTGCTTTTCGACGGCACCCTCGCCGATGCCTCCCGCCGCGATCGTGATACCATCGCCGCCCGCGAAGCTGATGAATACCTTTTAGGTTTAGATAACGTCCATGTCACCCGATTGCCCTTAGGCTCTGGCCTGACCATTGTGACCAAATTCCAGTAAAAAGGCATCCCGTCAGCTCTTGTTGGCACCACATGATGTCACTATCAAATTGCCATGCCAGTTGTGTGGTCGTGTCCAACACACCACGACTACACAACAGGTGCCGTATGGAAGTATTGCAAGCGTCGTCAGCATGGGCCAAAAACGACCACCATCATCGCCATGAGCAACTTTATCAAATTTAATACTGTGATATTTCCCACAGGAAATTTCTGCATAATATTCCACTGAATAAAGTTTTATGCGTAGCTTACGGTCGTGGATTAGTCACATATGTAACATAAAAGTGCGTTGAGTTTGTCACTCAACGCACTGAAGTTCGGGTGAAAATTACAGGACGACGTTCTTGCCGACCACCACAACTCCACCGGGGCTAATAGCAAATCGCTCGGCGTCTCTCGTGTGGTCAACACCAATCAGGGTGCCATCAGAAACCACAACGTTCTTATCAAGGATAGCGTGGCGAACCACCGCCCCCTTACCAATGCGAACACCTGGCATAAGCACTGAGCCTTCCACGGTGGCGCCTTCTTCAACCACCACATCAGTCGACAGCACAGAATTGCGCACGGTAGCACCGGAAATAATCGAGCCTTGAGCCACCATCGAGGACTGGGCAATGCCGCCTTGGACGAACTTCGCTGGTGGTAGTTCACCCAAATCAGTGGAACGAATTGGCCACTGTTGGTTGTACAAGTTGAAGATCGGATGCACCGAGATCAAGTCCATGTGTGCCTCATAAAAGGCGTCGATAGTACCTACATCGCGCCAATAGCCACGATCCCGATCAGTGGAACCAGGCACCTTATTATTGGAGAAATCGTAAACATGGGCTTGATTCTTAGCCACGAAATACGGAATGATGTCGCCACCCATGTCGTGGGTAGAATCTGGGTTCGCCTCATCATCTTTAAGTGCTTGGATCAGATCCTTAGTGGTGAACACGTAGTTACCCATTGAAGCATAGGTGGCATCTGGATCATCAGGGGTACCTGGTGGATCGGCTGGCTTCTCCACAAATTCCAAAATATTGCCCTCTTCATCTGATTGGATACAACCAAATGCAGATGCTTCTGAGCGTGGAATTCGAATACCTGCCACCGAAACTGCCTTGCCAGAGGCAATGTGGTCGGCAACCATCTGCTCTGGATCCATGCGATAGACGTGGTCAGCACCGAAAACAATGACGTAATCTGGCTTCTCGTCATAGATCAGGTTCAGTGACTGCAGCAGGGCGTCAGCAGAACCGAGATACCAGTGCTTACCCAAACGCTGCTGGGCGGGAACAGATGCAATGTACTGCGAGGTCGGCCCCGTGAACTGCCATGCCTGTGAGATATGGCGGTCAAGGGAATGCGACTTGTATTGGGTAAGCACGCAGATCTTCATATAACCTGCGTTGACCAAATTCGACAGTACAAAGTCGATAAGACGGTAGGTGCCACCAAAAGGTACGGCAGGCTTAGCGCGATCCTCGGTCAGTGGGAACAGCCGCTTACCCTCGCCGCCGGCGAGCACGATTGCTAGAACGTTATTTTGACTCCTCACACAGCCCAATCTAACCGCAAACTGAAAACTTTGCTTGGTGATTGCATAAATGCGACCAATAACACCACCAAGATTCTCTTTGTCAGACTAAGTTTTAAGTTATGAGAGTTGCCATGATGACCAAGGAGTATCCGCCGGAGATTTACGGCGGTGCGGGAGTTCACGTCACAGAGCTCACCCGCTACATGCGCGAAATTGTCCCGGTGGATGTCCACTGCATGGGCGCTCCGCGCGACGAGAAGGACGTCTACGTTCACGGCGTTGATGAAGCCCTAACGGCAGCCAACCCAGCTATTCAAACCCTCTCCACGGGCTTGCGAATGGCGGAGGCAGCTAAAAACGTAGATGTGGTGCACACCCACACCTGGTACGCCGGTCTCGGCGGACACCTAGCAGGGTTACTGCATGGAATCCCCCATGTAGCTACCGCACACTCACTGGAACCAGATCGCCCTTGGAAGCGCGAACAACTGGGTGGTGGCTACGATATTTCCTCTTGGTCGGAAAAGAATGCGATGGAATACGCGGATGCGGTGATCGCAGTCTCGGCAAAAATGAAAGATGCCGTACTTGAAGCCTATCCACGGATCGACGCTGACAAAGTTCACGTTGTGCTCAATGGAATTGACACCGAACTGTGGCAACCACGCCCAACCTTCGATGAGGCCGAAAACTCCATCCTCAAAGAATTGGGTATTGACCCTGATCGCCCAATCGCTGCTTTCGTCGGTCGGATTACCCGCCAAAAAGGTGTCGAACATCTCGTCAAGGCCGCCCGTTATTTTGACAAAGACATTCAACTTGTCCTGTGCGCGGGTGCCCCCGATACCCCCGAGATCGCAGCACGAACAACTGCACTCGTTGAAGAACTCCAAGCTGAACGTGACGGCATTGTCTGGGTACAGGAAATGCTGCCTAAAGATAAAGTGCAAGAGATCCTCACCGCTGCTGATGTCTTTGTCTGCCCCTCCATCTACGAACCACTAGGCATCGTCAATCTAGAAGCAATGGCCTGCTCCACCGCAGTCGTCGCCTCTGATGTTGGCGGCATTCCAGAGGTTGTCGTTGATGGTCAGACCGGCACCTTGGTGCACTATGACGAAAACGACGCTGAAACATTCGAGCGTGACATTGCAACTGCTGTCAATGATATGGCCGCTGATCGGGCACATGCCAAAGCCTTCGGCGAAGCCGGACGTAACCGCGCAGTTACGGACTTCTCGTGGGCAAACATCGCGCAGCAAACTGTCGATGTTTATCGTTCCCTCATGTAGATAATCCCTGCTCATCGGCCCCGAAGTCAGTAAGCAGGCTTCGGGGCTGACTGCTAGTTGCGGGCAGGATTTCGGTTTTCCAACTACCCTCGGGTGCTACATGATCTTAGCCGCTTTGTGGAAAGACCATATTAGAAGGAGAGCAGTCGCCATGACCCACCGCCCCGAACTTCACGTCACCCCCGGCATCGGCGTCCTCAACGCTCCCGCTGGCGCACTTTTCGACGGCTTCGGCTGGCATATTTTTCACCAATTCCGTCCCCGCACAACCGAAGGTGCGAGATGGGCCCACCAATTCGCCACTGATGCCCCCTTCTTCTTCGAAGAATGTGACGATGTACTCGCACCAGAAGGGGATGAAACCGAAATCCGTGCCGGTTCGGTGACCATCGAAGGCACCGATGCGATGCTGTATTTCACCTCGGTGACGGAAAACAATCGCAGCATACACTTAGCGGTGATTAATGACATCACCGCTACCACTGAAACTGTCAGTGACGTTGCTTCCACCCTAGATTCCCATGTCCACCGGTTTGGTGAAATCATTGGTGACTTCAATTCCTATCAGCGGTTGCGCTCCCCCTGTGTGCTGCCTGATTGGCACGACGCTGATAATCGCGATAGTGGCCATGCTGGTTGGATCATGATCGCACTCGCAGGGCCTAATACTAAACCCGATATTTTGGTGTTTCACTCCGATGATGGTCAAACCTGGGAGTTTACCGGGGAACTAGAAATCACCGGTGATACCGGTTTGGGTGAGGTGGGCATTGTCGCACCACGAATGATCCGGCTGCGTGATGAAGTTGATGATCAACTCAAAGACATCCTGATTGTCACCATCGAAGAAAATGGTATTGACATCTCTGGTTACCTTGTTGGGTTTTTTGACCACAACACTTTTGAGGTTACCCACCCATTTAGGCGCATTGACTTTGGCCATGATTTCACTAGGCCTCGTAATACCAACACCGCATTGGTCAACCCCAACGTGGCTACTCGCTATAACGAAACCTACCTATTTGGCTTGATGAATGGGGTGGGTCGGTTAGATGACTGCCACCAACACCTAAGCTTCCAAACCGAGGGGTGGGCCAACTGTCTATCCTTACCACGCCGCGTCACCCTTGAAGATGGCTTTTTGTACCAAACCCCAGCACCAGGATTAGTCGATGCTATCCAAGAGTCTGATTACGCCATGATGTTCTCTGGGATCTTCGAGGTTCCAGAACCAGACTTCGTGACAGTGGAACTAATTGATTCTTTAGGCCAGTTAGCCGCAACCATTACCCACTATGGCAACCGGTTAGAATTTGACCGTTCGATGAATTCCTATCACAAAGATGATGCCATTGCGGTGGCAGAACTCGATGACGGCGACACCGATGCAATGACTATTATTGTTGACGGTTCCACCGTGGAGGTTTTTGCCGATGGCGGCCAAGCAGCGATGGCAAGCCGAGTCTATTTCAATGGCAAATGTGAGGAGTTTGTTGTCGCTTGCACTCGCAATGTCAAAATTGAGCACACATCAACCGTCGTCCCATTGCACTGGGCGCGACAATCCCGCCTTGATGACCTTGATGAAGGCATTATTCGCTGACCTACCGGTAACTTCATAGTTGCCGGTTCCTGCCTAACTAACCAGCTCAGAAATCGTGCTGTTTACGCATCCGCGTCACACTCGCCCGCGCGGTGACAGTCATGCTTTCAGCTAAGGTGGCAATCCGCTCAGCCAAGATAGTGGGATGGATATGACGCGCAGAAGGGCTCATACCAATTTGGCTGGCAATGGAATCTTGGTCGAGGGTCATTTCAAATTCCACTATCTCTGGTTCCCCAACAGGTATGAGGTGACCAGAAGCTTGGGCAATCATTCGATCAATCTTGCCTTTTTCCACATCGATAATCCCTAAGGGGGCACGCAGCTCACTCAAATGTCCCTCATTAGGGGTGACCACGATTACTTCGCCGCGGGGTTTGAGAATCCGCGCAAATTCCGAAGCATTGCGTGGAGCGAAAATCACTGTGATTGCATCAACCGAGCTGTCTTGAATCGGCAATCGCGCCCACGCATCAGCCACCACAGAACCAACTTTAGGATGACATTTGGCCAAGATCTTCGCCGCAGGTATTGAAACATCAATACCAATCCCACGAGAATTCTCAATGGAGTCAAGCACATGTGACAGGTAATAGCCCGTGCCAGCACCAACTTCAAGAATCACCGGTG
>JBHACV010000070.1:0-3600 GCA_041854705.1 Corynebacterium sp. | reverse complement strand
TGGTGCGATAATGGGCATTCTTGTGGGGCTCGGACTGGGGTGGTCCTTCCTCCGAGCTATGTCAGATCAAGGTCTTGATAGCATCAGTATTCCGTGGATGCAGATGCTATGGATGTTTGTTGGTTCCGCCTTGATTGGTGTTATTGCTGCTATTTGGCCCGCACAGCGTGCAGCAAAGACGCCACCACTGGATGCAATTGTGGATTAACACTAAAACTGAGGCTTCCTAGTGAACCAAGCTAGCTGGTTCCACTAGGAAGCCTTGTTGATTGGTGAGGCTAGAGCAGGTTGTGATCACTTAAAGTGAGACGAAGCGCCTCAGTCAAAGGGGTGGGCTGCCAAGCGAGTTCTTGCCGAGCTTTCTGCGAATTCGGTCGGATTTCGCTTGTCAGGAAGTTGAGCTGACCAGCTGGTAGTAATGGTGGTTGCCTGGTGATCCGGGACCAGCTTTCTGAGGCAACCGACAAGATTTTGGCGCCAATGAGTGGCAAGGTTTTCGGTAGCTTTGCCGACGGAACAAGCTGGTTGACTAGCTGTGCTAGTTGCAGCAAAGAGATGTAGTCATCGCTGAAGATAAACCGTGCTCCGATCGGTGCGTCAAGTGCAGCAACCGTGCCACGAGCCACATCTGGGGCGAAGGCCAAAGGCAAGCCCCCTGGTGGGAGGATGCGCAATTTGTTTGTAGCTAAGTTGACAATCATATTATTTATGCCTGGAGTGGCACTTGGCGACGGACCAAATAATGCGGAGGGATGTATAAAACGAGCTGGTAATCCATGTTTGACGGCATTTTTTACCGAGCGATCGGCCATTAATTTGGAACGTTGGTAGGCAGTGAGCAGTGGGGTGGTGGTAAGGCGGGATTCGTCGAAAAGCTGGCCGGATTGTCTAGCAAAAACATCAATAGTGCTGATATATAGGAATGCGGATATGTTAGTTTGGAGGGCCGCGGCTACGAGATTTTGAGTGCCTTGGGTATTAATGCGGTAAAAGATGCTTTGGTCGTGGGCCCATTGTTCTGGCATGCCAGCAGCGTGTGCAACAATATCAACATCGGTCAGTGCATCAGTAAGTGAGCGGGCATTGGCTAGGTTCCCAGAAATGAGTTCGACCGATTCTGGCAGTATCTGTTTGGCCTTAGCGATGTCGCGAACAAGTGCCCGTATTTGGTGGGTGGGGCTGAGTTGGTTGACAAGGTGCCATCCGAGGGTTCCCGTGGCGCCGGTGATTAAGGCTACAGGTTTACTCACAAAAGATCCTTCTGATCTGGGTTGGACGTTCAGTTCTTGATAGATAGCCTAGTGGGCTAATGCTGAGTATGAACTGGTTGGTGTGTTTGGCGGATAGGGTTGATGAGCCCCCAGTAGAATCAGTACGAGTAGCAACTGGACAACAGCGATACCACCCCATAGGGCATGCGGCCAACTAAAACTGTTAATGACTAGACATTCACCGGCTATCCAGCCGATCATGACTACCCCGGCCAATGTGTGCACAAATGGTAGCCATTCTCGGCGACGCAGGTGGACAATTACGGCTGCCCATTGGAAACTGCCAACCACCATGCCGAGCAGTAGCGCGGCAGCAACGAATTTATCGGCAAATATGGAGCCAGCGAGCATCGGGGCGAACCACTCTGGTTTGAGAAGAAGCTCGCAGAATCCAATTAGGGTGGAAAGAGCTTGAAAGACCGCAATTCCCAATAACATCTTGGTAAGTTTCATTGTTTATCCCTAATGCTTGTGCTCATCTAGGACATAGGTGGCATGAAAATGCTGCAGGTGAAGATGTAGTTGCTGTTGTGCTCGAGGTTTATGCTCTGGGCTGTCTGAGCTGATAAGAATCGTCAGAATTGGTCCCCAAAAAGCAAGAGCGAGGGCTGCTGGGTCAACAGGACGGAAAAGCTTCTCATTTATTAGCTTAGTGAACAGTGTGGTTTGAAAGGCTAAGGGACGTTCAATCATGAGCTTGCGCAGTAGTTCGCCAGCTTGGGGAGTCCGATATTGCTCGATAGTCAGTATTCGCTGTGCAGCGATGAAGTCTGGGTCTTCCAACCACATGTCCAAGAAGCCTTGAGCGATATGTTCAAGGTTTTCCAAGGTGATGTTGGCATAGGTGGGGGCGGCGGCTATTGGATCATCAATAGAAATCTGAAAGGCGTCTGCTACCGCTGAAAGCCGCTCTTCAGCTTGTTTCATTACTGCTACTAACAATGCCTGCTTACTGGGGAAATGGTTATAAAAAGAGCTTTCTTTAATTCCCACCGAGGAAGTTAAGGCGCGGATGGACGTGCCAGTGAAACCTTGGGCTGCAAAGCTGGATTGTGCGGCCGCTAGTAAGGCAATGCGTGTGTTTGGCATACTATTCTCTTCTCCTAACTAACACTCGTTAGTTTAATGCATAGTGATTGGAAAAGGCGGCCTTGGGGGGTGGCCTTGTTGGGATCTTGCGGGGTGGACCCTGTGAGACTTATCGGGGGCAGATTATTTGCTGAAGTAAAGGCCCAGGAGGATTTAGTCCAATTGGGTTTTAGCAGGTTTAAGGCCCGATAAGTCACAAATAGGTAGGGCGCAACTTAGTGGTGCTGATGCGGAGTGGGTGAGCGCGGGTTGGAAATTGGACAGGAATTAGGTCTCATTTGAGTGGTAGATACCACTATTTGCCAGGTTGTGAATAAATCCCTGACCTTGATCCTTGTGAGTAGCTTATCCTATGAATCATGGGCTTGCTGTATGGATAAGTTTTTATGATGAGAAGTGGTGTTTGTGGTTACGCAGTTGTTAGAGATTAGTGGGCAGTGGTCGACCTCGAAGGCGAAGCCGTTATCAGAGTGTGTTTCGGCGTTGGTGGGGTCGTTGGTGGCTGTGGATGCTTTGCAAAATAGTATGGGGCAGTGGCGGTTGATGCGTAGTGGTCCAACGGAGTTGGATGCTGAGGTTGCGTTGACTGAGGATGCGGTTTTGTCTGTGGTGTTAGATGGGCGGCGTGGTCGGGTGCAGTCTGATCCTGAGGATGATGCTTTTGGGTATTTCTTTAATCTTGAGTATCTCGGCCCGATACCAGTGTCGATTAGAGGGAATGTTGCTTCTCTACTTGGGGATGGTACGACGGATTATTTTTTTCTGCATTTCACTAATGGGGATGGGTTTCCGGAGGTTGGTCCTGATATTGGGTTTGTGGAGGAGCTGTTTCATAGGCTTGTTGGTTTGTGGCAGCCGCAGGTTGCTGTGTGTGGCACGATGAAGTTAAGGTTTGCTAATCCGTTTGATGGGGCTGGTTTCCCGGCGTTGGGGTGGTTGCAGTATTTTAGTGAACCTGCAGTAATGTCACTGGTAGAGGATTTAGGTACGCCTTATGCTAGTGGGGTACTTGTGAAAACCCGCGAGCGGTATGATGAGGTTACCGAGTCAGACATTATTGCTTTGGCGAATGAGTTGCATCGTAGGGAGATAGAAAACGTCATCTACCACGATAACTAAAACATCCTTCAGCAAATTTCTCATATTAGTAAGGAGTTTTCGGTGCCTACCAATCAGCCGCCGCAACGTCAGATTCGGGCTCGTTATGATGACTCGACGGTTCGGGTTTATCAAGCGTATT
>JBHACV010000069.1:0-10036 GCA_041854705.1 Corynebacterium sp. | reverse complement strand
GAGTTAGAAAACGAGTTTTTTTAAAAAGCGGTGGTCTTCTTCGTCAAGGAGTGGTATTTGATAACTGTTGTATGCTCATCTACCGCTTTGGTGAAGAAGGCTGTTCCCTTCCCCGGTTGAGTGTGATGATGATGGCTAGGTACCTCACAGTTAGTCGTGCTGGCTACTGTGCGTGGACAAAGCGCCGTGAGCACCTGTTTGCACTATCATCACCACGAGGCTTCCGGGGCAGCATCGCTACACTGGCGAAAGAGATTTTCCACACCCATTGGTGTGGCCTAAGTGTTGACTGTGTGTTGTTGTTTCTATTTCTTCGCGTATGTCGCGGGGCTAAGGTAGCCCAGCAAGGAATGCGGATGGAATTCACTAATATTGGTGTAACCAGCAAGCCGCGAGACGCTGGGCACGAGCGAGGTTCTCGAAGCAGTTATCTTCGAGTAGCTCATCACGCATCCGGTTATGGAAAGACTCCGCAAAGCCGTTGTGTAGGGTTGTATGGGTATTCAGGCACTGCTTCAGTTTATGGTTGTGTTTTATGGGGGAAGTCTATGCCGGTTACTGTGCGGTAGATTTCGAGTATTTCAGTACGTATTGGTGGTGCTAGTTTTTCATTGCGTGCTTCGGCGATGTAACGGCCACCGCGTTTATCATCTTGATTTCTGCCATGTGCGAAATGGTATTGTTCCCAGTCTTGTTGAATTTGGTGGAACACATGGAACCCTGCTCGATATTTAGGTGACTCCAGAGAATGATCTTGGAGTAATTTATTGGTGTATTCACTGACCGCATCGGCATGATTATGCCAATCTGGTAACACAAACATGCTTGCTGTGTCAGAAAGTGTCATCCGTTCCATTGGTATGCCAACGAACCGAACTGATGCCAGCTCAGCGCCAGTTAAGTCTGTGCCAGAAAGCTGAGTGCCCTTTTTATCTTCAACAAATGATACCCGTGTCAGTTGGCCGCTCATGCTACCACCTTGAACTACAACACTGTCTAAATGGTCACTGCGTGCACCAACAAAATGCACGCCACTAATGACACAATTAAATAGCTTACCCAGCGCTTTTATTGGTATCTGCGAGTCCACCTTCGTGATTGTTGAATCACATAAACTCACATGAGTCAGCGACGTTGACTGCAAGGAAAGTCCTTGAATATCACACTTTTCAAAGCTCACATGATACAACGATGACTGCGATAACGACACATCAGTGAAAACACACCGACGAAACGTTGCTGCATCAATCTCCAGGGATGATAGATAATCACCAAATAACCGCAGATCATCATGAAAACCCATTACCTTCGACATCACAGCCCTGCTTTACTGACTAATAAACTTGCTAATAATTACTTTTCCAGCAACGAGTATGCCCAAGCTTCGAAAGACTCATGCGGACTATCACCGAACCAAGCGGCATCGGTAAAATCATAAAACCCGCATTCCACCGAACCATCTGGCTTTTTATGAAACACCACATAGCTAGCAGCATTTATTAATGCGATCGGATAGAAATCCTCCTGATCTGGATACAGGTCACGGAAATTATCAAACAATTCTTCCTGTGCGTTATCCCATACCACCGCTGGTGCAGGTGGAAGGATCTCATACCCTTGAACCCCCCAGCTGTAATACGTGACAAAGAAATCTTTAAACTCCTGCGGCAACCACTCAGGAGCAAATGCAAACCCCTCAGCCACCGCCTCTGGACTCAAACCACCCACCACAAAATGTGAATTTCTTAACCCTGCGAAATCCTCATGATTAATCATAGAAAATCTTTAGCCCTTTCCATCCAATACGACTCACGCCATTGATTAAAACTAGTACGATGTACTGGAATCACATCCCTTGGAAACTGATCTGCATGCAAACCAACATAAATATGTAATTGGCGAAAATGAAGCTTATTCAAGCGCTGGGAAAACCTTAATGCATATGGATTTCACCTCTGTCCATACTCCAAGGTGAGATGCTTCAGTAGGTTGGAAATAGAAAAGGCCTGAATAAGCTTCAATACTTGCTGTGCTAATTTTTGGTCAATTCTACTAAAGCAGACTGATCTTCCATCAATCCCAATTGGCACTTTTCCAGCTGACATCTGATCGATAATCGTTCCCTTAACACCACCCTTAAGAGTGAGTTTTTGTATGGGGTGAAAACCAAATTATTAGGAATCGCCGTGTCTACGATACTTTGGTAGAATTTTGCCCCCTTCCTAAGGGAGTTCCATAGGAAGGGGGTGGTTTTTGGTTTCAGCGTGGTGCCAGCCATGCGCGCGGCAAAAGACGCCGGTGCTCAATGTGGAACAATTAATAGAGTGCACCGCTCAAGGCCATGGCTAACACGAACGGCGCCAACAGGATTTCGGTGATCACTTGTACCACCGGATGGTCCCAGAAAGGTCCCCCAGTGCTCAATTCAACAGTTTGAGCGAGAACGGGAGTGGGGGCGACCATCACAGCCGCTGCCAACATGGCAGAGGTGATCTTCGCGGACATTCGGAGACGTAGCTTATTCATGGGTCTTCCTTTAGGTTTATTGAGCAAGCAGCTTCCATAAGGTAACTAGACGCTCATGAAAGTCCTTGGCTTGGGTTTCTTTTTCACTGCCGACTTCTCTACATTTTCCCAGCGATGTAGATATTTCCCTGCAAGCAGGTCCTTCTCGCAAAGAAGGTCACTGGCCTCCAGAGTGATGACCAAACCGTTAGGATCCAGATCCCCAAGGAATGAGGAAAATAAGGCCGGTCATGAGGTGGTACAAAGTCCTCTTAACATCATCGGTGAAAACCGCGCTGCTGAGCTCCGCAATAGGAGTCAATATTGGATTCAGCAGGTCTGATTCACTGATGCTCGTGGACAGCGGATTCAGTGCAGAGGACATTTCCGCGATTTCTGAGGACGCTTGGTTTCCTTGGGCTTGGGCGGTAGGAATAGTGGCTGATCCAACAGCCACCGTCACCGTGGTGGCTGTTGCAATAGTGCGTTTACGTATCATCATGGTTACTTCTTTCTCCTAGCAGGTGCCAAGATTTATCGAACATGGCAATAGTTATATCTATATTTCCGAACATATTGTTACGATCAATTGCTACATTTTTGGCTCACGTAAGTAATTCCGTGTGGAAAACAGCACTATTTCCTGCGGTAGATTGTGCGAAGAGCTTGGGCATGCCTGATTTGCTAAAGTATTAATATCGTCGTTGCGCTAGGGAAATGCCTTGGGTCGGACGCTCTAAAATCACTGTCATGATCCGCGGGACGGCACGGGTATCTGGCTGGAATCTACTCTGTGGGGTGATGACAGTTCTTAGGGGTCTTCAGCGACGCCGTATTCCCAATGGACGTTGCTTCATAACACGTTTTACCTAGACGGGCTCACTGTTCTTCGTACGGCCACGGGCGCGTGGGTTTTGGCAACGTACCCAACGATATGTGGGCGTATGTCCGACTTCGCACCCAACGATGGCATGCAGGCGCTTCAACTATTGTTGTTGATGAATTGACACCGAGGCTACTACCCCACGACTTGAAAAACCCGCTCTCCCCGGGCTAGAGCATATAGTTCTAGCGCTTTTCCGGGGACGGGTATTGCGGCGCGTGATAGCGACGAAAGATCTTCCCTGTTGCAGGGTGCATTACGCATTCCCCTGGTAAGAAAACCTCAGTGTCAACTTAGGGTGAATCGGATAATGCAATTTCATGGATTGGGACTGGGGCACCGGTACCAGTGTCATTGACCCACACCACGACTCTAGCGAAACTGCGGTCATCAGTAATATCGATGGTAGCTTCATCGCTGCGGACAGTGGTCTCCCCTATTTTATGATCGATCCGCAAATTGGAAATGGTCAATTCGGGTTCTTCACCATCGGGGATGCCAAAGACTTCAATATCCGCCTGCTCACCATCAGAGAAAACGGTGACAGAGGTTAACTGCTCCGGTGACTCCAATGTCAACATGAGCGCGGATTCCACCATGGCATCCCACGAGGTATTTAGATTCTTATCGGTGCCCATCATGGCAGTGGGATCTTCGAATGCAAAACCGGCGGTTGCTGCCAATGGCACTGACTGGTTGAGCAGCTCCTGGGGACTTGTGCTGCTCGGTGTGCTGGACAAGTTTTCCGGTTGTAGCGGGGCTTGATCGTTGCCACTATTAAATAGCGAGGTCAAATATCCAGTAATCAGCGCTGCAATAATTACTAAGAAGGTAGCACCAAGTAGAACTACACTGGTGGCGGTACCGGAATAACCTTTTCGACCAAAGCCTGGTTCTGCCACTGGCTCAGGGGTTGCTTCTTCAGCGATTTCTAGTGGCCGCTCGATTTCGGCGGTCAGCTCGGCATCTGCCTCGACTGGAGCTAATGCCTCCACCACGGCTTGGGGCATTTGGTCAAGCTCGCAGGTAAGCAAGCGATGGATTCCCTGTGGCGCGGTTTGGGCATCGACAAGCAAGCTTAGAGCGGTGCGCAAGGAACGCAAGTCTTGTTCATGGGATGCAGTTGGCAAGACCGCGGGGAAAGCAAGGACCGCAATGCCTTCGGTACTAATGCGAATCCGAGCTTTATTATCAATGCCTAGAGTCGTCGCGGTGGTGGCCTCGATGAGTGGTTGCATGGAATATGTTGCGGCGTAGGGGTGAATCTCCGAGGTGGAAGTTGCAGCAACTGAGGCTAGCGAACTGCCGGGAACCCAGTCAGTGATTACCAAACAACCGTTACGATAGGAACGAACCTCGATATTGTTCGCGATGGCTGGGCTGGCTAGCTGCGACAAACTCAGAGTACGTGTGGCGACTAGTTCGGCTGCTTCGCGGGCGGCGGCCGCAGAAATCTGAGTATCTGAAGGCAACCTAGAAGTATCTACGAACGTAAGGGCGACTTGTCGTCCGGTAGTTTTCTCTTGTGCCTGCCAGAACCGAGCCCCCGGCACTGAGCCGTGATCGGCTAGCAGACGGAAAGCACCATCGGAAACTTCGGCGCCGGGGATCAGTCGTGGACCACGGACAATACCAGCTGACATTGGTGGTGGCACCGGAGTGGCATTGAAGGTGTCGTCCACATAGGTTGCAGCGGCACGCATTTGCGACGTGCCATAGTCGAAACTGGTCTCTTCCTCGCCGGTGGGCTCGGGGGCATGGAAGTACTTCCCCACCACCGGCAACCGAGTGAGTAGCCGGGCCAGCGAGGCAATCTCTGGCAGATTCGAGCGTGACAGTACGATGCCAGTGACCACCAAAAATACGATGCCTACAATAGCCAAGTGGAGCAAGAGCCCGATACTGCCGAGGGATGAGCCAAAGACTAAGTTCAACAATGCAGATAGCAAGAAAGCTGCGCCACCGCCGACTAGGGAGGCAGCTAGTGCCCAAGTAAAGGTACGGCTGATTTCTTTGGCACCAAGGTAGCCCAATTTACGACGTAATAGGAAGGCTCCAATGACTGCACCAGCGACGAAACCAAAGCCATTGGCAGCACCAAGCAAAATCACAACACGTTCTGGCGAAGCAGCGTAAATCGGTGCCAGCATGGACAATGCCACTTTGGTGACGGTAACACCACCAATGATGAAGGTGGGGGTCCATGCTTCTTCCCGGGCATAGAATACTCGCAGGTGCAAGAGCACTGTGGCATAAGGCAGCAGGGTAAAAGCAGAGAAGCTCAAGGTCCAGCCCAAAATAGTGGCGGCTTCATCTGAGAAGTTACCGTAAGCAAACAGTGCCCGAGCAATGAGAGTGCCAAAGATAGTGAAAAAGACCACCACTGGAACAATGGCAATATAGGTCAGATTGGAACCAACTTTAAGATCCCGAACCACCGCGCGGTCATCGCCTTCAGCAGCATTGCGGGATAGCCGCGGCATAATGGCGGTCAATAAAGTCACACCGATAATGCCGTAGGGAACCTGTAGTAGTAACCAAGCTTGCTGATAAATATTGGGTGCCAAAGCGTCAGAAGCCGAGGCAATCCGAGTAGTAATCAAATAGCCTGCTTGGGAAATGCCAACATAGACGATGATGGCGGCGGCCATGCCACCAAATTGGCGCAGGCGATCATCAATCCCCCACAGTGGTTTGAGTGAGACACCTGCTTGCTTGATGTAGGGGACCAAGATCAAGGCTTGGACTACCACACCTAAGGTAGTGCCAATACCTAGCAGCATGATATGTGGGTCGGTGATGCTGACTTCCTCTTTGGGATCAAGCGAACCTGGCACCAGCCAGTAGGACATCATGACCAGCAAGACGATAATGTTATTGATAACCGGCGCCCAGGCACCTGGTTTGAAAATCGACTTGGTATTAAGCACCGCCATGAGCAAAGAGGAAATGCCATAGAAGAAAATTTGTGGCAATAACCAGTAAGCGAAGCTGGTAGCTTGGGAAATATTGACCTTACCTTCAGCACCTAAGCTGAGCCGAGTCAATAGCGGGGCACAGAGAGTCGCTATAACGGTCACCACGCCCAAGAGCAGTACAGCTAAAGTAAAGAGCCGACGAATAAAAGCCTCGCCCTTATCAGGATCATCCTTTTCTGCCCGGACCAAAACTGGCACGACCAATGAGGTCAAAACCATACCGAGAACAATCTCAACAACCAAGTTCGGCAGAGTGTTGGCGGTATTGAAGGCTGAGGCGATGGCTCCACCCAAAGTGGCGGTAATCAAGACATTGCGCAAAAAGCCGGTGATGCGGCTAAGTAATGTGGCAATGGCCATTGAACCGGTAGAGCGCACCACATCGGAGTCCGAAGCGGTGTTGGTCTCTTGGGGTGGGACTTCCTGTTTCGCGGGGGTAAGCCGGTGTCCCCCATTGCCGGCCCCAATGGGGGCCTTGGTGAGTTTGGAGCGGTCATTACTCGGCCGGGTTCGTACCTGTGCTTTACGTTGAACAGGTACTGGTGCCGGCGGCGCTGGGTCTATTATCCGGCGCCGGAGTCCAGAATCACTCACGGGACACTCCTTGCGAATCTATTAAGAAGGCGGTGATTATCGGTGTTAAATAATCCAGATTAGCAGTCTCAATGTCTTCAGCAGGAAAGTGTGATTTAGCTCCGACGCTTTCGTATGTAAATACGAGTTGCTAAAGCAAGGGTGAGCACAATCAATAAGATGGTTGCGACACCGTATCCACTGGTAATGCCGGAACGGGTGCGTACTCCAATGGTGACTGGTTCCGAAAAGGGGGCATCATTACTGGTAGTTAACCATAAGCTGAGGTCAGTGCGGGTGTCAGTGTTTTCCTTTGGTAGGTCCGCGGTCATATTAATTGTAATGGAACCTTTGGCCGGAATAATGATGGTTTCGGGTACTACGAGCCGTGCATCAGCTGGTCCTGCGTAGTGAATCTGTGCATCTACTGGTAGTGGCAAACCATTCTGAGCAACGATAGGCAGCGGTGAGGAACTAGAAATCCGGGTGTACACATTTCCTGGTGGTAGAAGTGTCACTGACTTACGTAGTTCGCTCAGAACTTCATAGTTATTATTGAGCTGCGCTTTGACTGCTTCCACATGTGCGTCATAGGTGTCGATGGTGCCGCGCTCATTACGGGTGAAGGCGCGTAACATATCGCGCCGTAGTGGCGCGGTGAAACCATAAGGGGTCAGTGCAATTGCCGGGTCATTAATGACCAATTCTGTGAGAGTATCTACTGACTCTAATTGGCGTTGTGCTTGTACAATTTCTAAATCCGAGACCACGGTTGGGTCGTCGTAAGGTGCCCCAAAGGGGGTGGATTCTGGTGATTCCTGTAGGCCTACCTGGGCATTGAGCTCAGCTAATTGGCTGGCATCGATGCTGAGGTACTCATTCAACGTCATTGGGCGGGCTGCCCCAGATTCAAGCAGTTCGGTCATGGTGCTTAACCACTGTTTTGATTGGGACATTAGTGGTGGCAGTTGCACCATCACTGGTTCGGTCCCCTCACCAGACTGATTGTTCAGGCTTAGCCAAATGGCGGCATCAGCGGTAGCGCGGCGCGCGGCAACGGAATCAAGGCGATAATCATAACGGGCAGTGTAGCTTCCATACCCAACAGTGGTGGGAATGTCGGTAGCCTCGGCGAGAGTGGCGGCTAAAGAACCTTGATACGCTACTGAACGAATGTGGGAACGCAATTGACCAAACCGACCAGCGCGGGGCACATTCCACACGGTGTTATCAGCAACAAGGACGGAAACTGTGCTGTCACCAATTTCTGGCTCGGTACTAGACAGTCCAGTTTGGACCTCATCCCAAGCAAGGCTGAGGTCAGTGTTTTTGTCTGCAACCCAGCCGAGCTGGTCGGCGGTTTCCTCGGTGACATAACCAGAACCTGGGATAACCACATTTTTTATTGGTGCTACTTGAAGTAGATTTTCAATAGTTTGGTTGCCGTGCTGGATTGCTTCCCGCATCAACCAAGTGTTTTTCATTTGGGCAACCGTATTTAAATCGGCATTAGCCCACGGGAGGGCGACTACACAACCTGATTGCTGGGCAGTGGTGCTCAGTCGCTGGAGCCAACGCTTGGCATTGGTTGCTCCAGTACCTGGCTGGCCATACGTTTGTTCGGTGCGCAAAGTCCACGAATCCCGCAGCCGTCGCTTCTGTGAGACTGTACTCGGCCGTGTTGTGGAGACAGTATATCCATTGGACATCCGAGCCACGGTGTCAATTAGTTCGGGGTCGATGGCTAAACAACTGGCTTGGGCTAGCTTAGTGGAGTTAGCAATGGCAGTCTCGTAGTTTTCGAGTAATGACTCTAACCGGCCACCGTCAGCGAGTTGGGCGGCTAGATCATCACTTTGCAGAATCAGTGGCGCCGGATTCGGGGCTTCACCAGTTTCCCCACCGAGGATGTCTACAGTGGCCGACAGTGGGTAAATTACTGTCATGCCAGTGGCTGACGTAACCGAATTATTCTCAGACTCGGTGGTATCGGTTTGATTGGTGGTATCACCAATAGTCAAAAGAAAACGCTGGGTGGATAGGATGCTGTGATTAACAGCATCTCGCAGCCCAATCAACATTGGATATACCCCAGCTGTGCCAATATTGAGGCTGTCATTCAGACCAGCGCCGGTGGTGATGTCAAAACTCAGCTCTCGGGTTTGACCAGGAGCAATAATCTCAGTGCTTTCCAGATAACCACCCACATAGGGAAACTGATCTTCCGATTGGTGCAGAATGGACCTCGCGTTCGACACCGAATCAGTGGCATCCGCATGCTGTGGCACAATCGAGAATCCACTCAGGTCGGTAGTGGAATCATTAATGATGCGCAAACCAATCCGAAGGTTTCCACCCAGTGGAATATTGGTAGGCATTTCAGTAATTTCTAGGCGGATGCCTTGGCTATTTTCCCCTTGGCGCAGATCTGGGTTGATCCACCGATCAATTGCAGCCGGATTCATCGGTGAATTAGGCAGCGCATCGGCTGACACCGGTGGTGGGCACAGCACCCCAAAACCACCAATGCTAGAAATTAAGACCGTTGAACCGATGAGCCGCAGCCCCCGAACTACAGGCTTCATCGCGGTGTGGTCCTCCCCTCAGCAAGTTCCCGCCGAGCGTGATCCGGCAGTGCCACATGGGCAATCCGAGCCAATTTCCGTTCGTCAGCATAGGCGAAATGCTCAATCAATTCCGAAGCAGGAATCCATGATACTTCGGTTACTTCGGGGTCTTCGTCGTTAAGCTGACCATCGACGTAGCGGAGTAAATGGTGGTGCACAGTTTTGTGAATCCGTGTGCCATCAGAGACAAACCAATAGTCAATGACCCCAAGTTCAGCAAAGACCTCACCATAAATCCCAGTTTCTTCCCACACTTCCCGTTCAGCGGTGGCAGCAATATCCTCATCATTTTCGACATGGCCCTTAGGCATCGACCACAACAATCGGCCTCGACGATCCAACCGACCAATGAGTGCAGCATAAATGCGGCTAAGGTCCACAGAACCATCGTCACGCACTGCCTCAGCCAAGCCAGAGATAACCAATCCTCCGGCAGAAGTTTCAGTGCGTACCGGCATCCGGTTTTCTGG
>JBHACV010000068.1:0-5979 GCA_041854705.1 Corynebacterium sp. | reverse complement strand
GCTGTCATTGGCCCAGGTTCCGCGATTAAGATTCCAGAGTTCGCCACTAAAGTTGAATTCGAAGGTGAACTTGCACTAATCATTGGCAAACCATGTAAAAACGTCAAGGCGGAGGACTGGAAGTCAGTAGTCTTGGGTTTCACTATTATTAATGATGTTTCCTCCCGCGACCTACAGTTTGCAGATGGTCAATGGGCTAGGGCTAAAGGAATTGATACCTTCGCCCCACTTGGTCCGTGGATCGAAACCGAAATCGATAAGATCGACACTACTAACCTGCCTATCAAAGCACACCTAACCCATGATGGGGTTACCGCTACGAAGCAAGACTCTAATTCCAATCAGATGATTATGAATATTGGAGAGATCGTCGAATTTATTACTGCTTCGATGACACTGCTTCCTGGTGATGTGGTTTCCACTGGTTCTCCTGCTGGAACCGAAGCAATGTTCCCAGGTGATTATATTGAGATTGAAATTCCGGGCATTGGTCGACTTGGCAATCCGGTTGAACGGGCATAGCCCCTAGCTTCCCCAGCATCCTGACTATATGTACACAGTCGAACATTACTAAAAACAAAGATCGGCTACCTTCATCTGACTTACTTGTTAGATGAAGGTAGCCGATTTTATGTTTACCAGGACCGCAGGGTGAAGCTATTTGGTCGGTTCTAGATTTTCGGTGGGGGTGCTCCATTTTCTGGCTAGCTGGTAAGAGTACCGCCAACACCACACTGTGGCTACGAGACAAAACAGGTAGGTCACCACCCACACTAGGGTGGTAAAACTTGGAGGCCAGTCATAGTTCCACACAAAGTGTGCCCCGAATCCTGCACCAAAACCGGCCAAACCAACCAGCCACCGACGGGCGGTACTCAAGGTGGGGTGTAACAGTGCCATTCCAATACCAAAACCCACCAAAGCAGAGAACATCAGGTGCAGACCACCACCAAAGCTATTGCGTAGTATCCACGATAAAAACACACCTGTAGCATCGCTACTGCCATGCTCGAATCCGCCGTAGATTCCGTACTGCAGGTTTTCTATCAACTCAAAGCCAAGTCCCACCAACATGCCTAGGTGCAGACCATGCCAAGGTTTATCCCACACCTTAGGAAGGAGTAACAGAAGCAGAACTACGCCGAGCCCTTTGCTAGTTTCCTCAGGCCATGCTCCCGCGAAAGCGGAGAATGCTTCTTCCCACTGTAAGGCAGCCACAATGTCCCCAATAGGATCGGCGGCGGCTCGATTGAAGATCATGGGGACGGTAGCGCCCCATAAAATCGCCAGCAGGGGCCATGCACCCGCTGATGCCCATAGCTTAGAACGGGACATAAGCCACCACACCAGTGCTAATTCGATAATGATGAATCCAACACTAATGACGAAACCCATAGGAATGATGGATGCTAATGGCAGCAGGGGATAGGTAGATATGGAGCTACCAATGGCAATCATGATTAGGATGACCAGTAACGCAAACCAGTTGACCGTAGTTTTGAATGGTTGGGTCGTCGAAGTAACCACGGCCATCATTCTTCCCCTTCTTCCACCCTCACAGTGTCAGATAGTTCTGTGATGGCATTATCGATGTGCTCTTTGCTGACCCGATAATTTTCGCCGGTGGGTACGGTTTCGCTGAATACCACCGCAACCCCAGCGATCGGACCATCAGTAATACTACCGTCGGCTGCTATATCGTGACCACCAGCGGCAATCAATACAGGTGCAGATACAAGGCAGACGCCCATGTTGGTGGTGCAACCTGGGGTGATGTTAAAACCGCCGCGCCATACCAGTGGGTCATCACTGATTTTGATTGCGGTTTTATTGATCTCATTGGACTGAAGCTTCGCCCGAGCGATTCGAACTATTGCCTCATCGGTATCGGCGACTGATTCAATAGCACGGGATTCGATGGTGACTCCATCACAGCTGAATTGTGTGATTGCAGGATGATCACCTAGATGACGGGCACAGTCATGACCGGTCCAAGACACAAGGTGATTATCTGAGCTTATAAACTCGGGACCAGAAACCTGTTCTAGTGGTGCACGTTGACCATCATTATTATTAGCAACTACTTGGGCTAGCACTGCAGGCCCGAAAGCAGCAACCATGATGGCGATTAATGCGAAAATCACTGGGGTTATACCAGTAAGTCGGGGGCGGTGATCGATATCTGTAGCAGGGGTGCGCTTGGTTCGATCTCCGTCCTTATTGGATGGAGTTTTCAACATAATTTCTAAGAATAGTCTGGGAATTGTTGGAGAAAGAATTCCCATTTCAACCGACTAAACCGCCGTCAAACCAGTTAGCGAATTGCCACCAGTTGACGACGGTCTGGGCACTCTCATATAAGCACCCATGGCACATCAAGGATTTAGCTCCACTGAGCCGAATCAGGATCAATACCTTGAGCTAGTGCATTAGCTGCAATGATGTCAAATAGCCACTGCGAAAGCCCCGGCGCGACCGCCTCGTACTGATCCTTGTAGCGAGGATCAGCAACATAACCACGAGCTATAATGACTTGCTGGCTCACTGACATAGGGAACCAACGGGATAGGTGGTTGCGATTGCGCTCTGCGAGTGCATTGGCTTCCGCAGAACCTGGTTTAACGCCGCGGTGCATGGCGTCGGCCAGTTCTTGCTGGTGTGTTTCAATAATTTCGGAAAGTTCCTGCCAATCCTGCTCAGACATGGACTGGCTTACTTGCTGGCTTTGAGCCCACTCTTTTGTGTCGCCCCATTTTTCGGCGGCTTCGGTTTCGAGCTCTGGGCGATAAAAGGCACCGAGAATCTCGGCTCGCCGCGTCAAAGATACCTTGTCATCCGACATGGCTTCCTCCAATAACTCATCAAGGGCATCAAGCATGCCCGATAGTTGACCTTGCTTATGCAGGAGCACCTGTTTTTGGTGAAGTAACCGATTAACCAGTGACGGTTCGGAGGCATCCAAAATGCTACGAATGTCTCGTAGTGGTAACCCCACAGCGCGATAGGTCAAGACATCATGAATGCGGGCGAGATCTGCGTCGTCATAAAGTCGAAAATCTTGCCAATCTCGCTGCCTAGGGGTGACCAAACCAATGTTGTCCCAATGGTGCAGGGTGCGCACCGTGAGCTCAAACATCTGGGCTACCTCGCCAACGGTGTATAACTGCTCGTGCATAGCCTTGACTCTAAAATCCTCACGTAACGTCAGTGCCAAATCGGCGAAGGTACTACCTTTTGCGTGACGACGTTACCAACAGCGTCTTGCTCGTTGATTCCCACTTACTCAGCCGGTTACAGCCCAAGGGCACGCATAATGGTGCGCAGTTTCGCATCGGTTTCGGCGACTTCCTCGAATGGTTGGGATTCGGCGACGAGTCCACCACCAGCCCAAGCACGGGCGGTAAAGCCATCGGTTTCAGCGCATCGAATTGCCACCATGAATTCGCCGTCACCGGTGTGATCGCACCACCCGACCGCCCCAGCATAAAAACTGCGGTCCGATTCCACTTGGGTAATCAGGTCTTTGGCGATGGGAGTGGGGGTCCCACAAATCGCTGGGGTGGGATGCAATCGAAGTGCTAAATCTAGTGCAGAAATGCCAGATTTCAGCTTTCCAGTGATGGGGGTGGCAAGATGCCACATCTCTGCGGTTTTCTTTAACTCTGGTGTTTGCAGAAATTCTAAAGTCTGGCATAGCGGGGCGAGTGCTTGGGTGATGTGCTCAACGACAAACGCATGTTCTTTTAGATTTTTTTCGCTGTGCAGTAGCACCTGACCAATATGATGGTCCACATCGGGATTGGAGTTGCGCGCCGAGGAACCGGCCAACGGATAGCAGTAAACCTGATTGCCGTGTTTGCGGACCAACACCTCTGGTGATGAACCAACAATCCAGCGTTTTTCCTCTGGTTCGAGGGCAATGTCAGCTAAGAAGGCATTGTGTTCTGGTGATAATCGGATGAGTCGAGCTGCGATTTCTAACGGATCAATAGCAGAATCAGTATCAAATCGAAGGCCTACTGCACGGGCGAGGACAACCTTTTCCAACCGAGTGCGTTGGATAGTACGAACTGCAGCCGCCACCCTATCTAGATGGGTTTCTTTTGTCGGGTCCATCATTACGACAGCAGCATGAAGCGGAACATTACGACGATAATACAGGGGAGGTTCTAGCGGGCCATCACTGTGAATAATCGACGTTGGCGCCCTAAGCGCACTGTGATTGTCGAGATCAAATGGGAGCGCCCCCACAAGCATTTCGTGTTTTCCGGCTTTGAGTGCGTAAGCAGCTTCATCAGGATCGAGATAGAGATGATCCGAGCCCTGGGTGCGGACCGACCCATGTGGGCGGGAAAGCAAAAAATCCGGAGCTGTGGCGGGGCGTTGCATGAAAAGACAGTCTATTGGGATCGTCTCGCTAATGCCATCTGCGTGGTGGGATTGTCTAAAGGATAGAACTACCGGGTTGTCGTGTTGTTTTTGTAGAGCTCACATCCATTACACTTAATGCTCATGTCTGAAGTTCGCGTTCGTTTCTGTCCGTCTCCTACCGGGACCCCGCACGTTGGCTTGGTCCGTACCGCCTTATTCAATTGGGCACAAGCTCGTCACACTGGTGGTAAGTTAATCTTCCGTATTGAAGACACCGACGCCGCTCGTGATTCAGAGGAGTCATACCAAGCAATCATCGACTCCTTGACGTGGTTGGGCTTAGATTGGGATGAAGGCGTGGTTAAGGGCGGTCCGCACGCTCCTTACCGGCAGTCTGAGCGCATGGACATCTACGCTGAGGTGTTAGAAAAACTTAAAGACGCAGGTTTTGTTTACCCCGCCTATTCCACCGCAGCTGAAGTTGAGGAACGGCATCGAGCAGCAGGCCGGGATCCAAAATTGGGGTACGACAATTTCGATCGCGATCTCAGTCCTGAACAGATTGCCGCTTTTGAGGCTGAAGGCCGCCAGCCAGTGTGGCGATTGCGGATGCCCGATCAGGACTGGAAATGGACCGACCTGGTACGTGGCGAGATTGAATTCAAATCCAGCACTCAACCAGATTTCGTAGTGGCGCGCTCCAATGGAGCACCACTATATACCCTAGTGAATCCCGTTGATGATGCATTGATGGAAATTACCCACGTGCTACGTGGTGAAGACCTGCTGCCATCCACCCCCCGGCAGTTAGCATTATATGAAGCACTGAAAGCGATTGGGATCGCAAAGCACACCCCAGAATTTGGACACCTGCCATTTGTCATGGGGGAGGGCAATAAGAAACTATCCAAACGTGACCCACAGTCGGACCTATTCCACCATCGGGAAAAGGGCATTATCCCAGAAGGCATGCTCAACTATCTTGCGCTGCTTGGTTGGTCACTCTCAAGTAAAAAAGACATTTTCAACGTCACGGAACTGATTGAGCATTTCGATGTCAAAGATGTGTTGGCTAACCCAGCACGGTTCGACCAGAAGAAGCTTGAGGCGATCAATGCTGACCATATTCGGCTGCTGGAGCTAGATGATTTCACCACTCGGCTACGTGATTACCTACAAGAACACTACGATTTCCCGGCTGATTACCCAGCGGAGAAGTTCGCTTTAGCTGCTGAACTGGTCCAGACTCGCATCAAGACTTTATCGGATGCTTGGGGATTATTGAGCTTCCTCGTTACCGCTGATGCAGATGTGGTACTAGACGAAAAGTCCGCAAAGAAGAACCTGAAAGAAGCTGCAGTCGTGCCACTGGATGCAGGGATCGCCGCCCTAGAGGCAGTAGAAGAGTGGACTACCAGTAATATTGAAGCAAGTTTGTCAAAGGTACTGATTGAAGACCTGCAGTTAAAGCCACGGGTGGCTTATGGTGCGCTTCGGGTAGGAATTTCCGGCCAAGCAATTTCGCCACCATTGTTCGAATCAATGGAACTTCTGGGGAAAGAATCGACCTTGACTCGGTTGCGGGCAGCACGAGCGCAGACTCCATAT
>JBHACV010000067.1:0-5555 GCA_041854705.1 Corynebacterium sp. | reverse complement strand
TCATTTCCACGGTTGGGCCAAACAAGGCAGCTCAGACCTACGCACCGTCCAAAAAGTGCTAGAGGATGCCTTGAGCCTAGTCCTGCGTCACCCAATCGAACTGACCGTCGCTGGGCGCACCGATGCAGGGGTACATGCAGCCAGCCAAGTGGCCCATTTCGACGTTCCCGCTACCGCACTAGACCAACGTAGCATCGATGGAGACCCCAGCCGCTTGGTACGACGCTTGGCTAGGCTGCTACCGGTCGATGTACGGGTACATGCAGCCACCTTTGCCCCTGCAGGTTTCGACGCCCGATTTTCCGCGTTACCACGCCACTACCGCTACCGACTTTCCACCCACCCACGCGGTGCGCTACCAACTCGAGCTATCGATACAGCGCACTGGCCGAAACAAGTCGATCTCACAGCCATGCAGACCTGTGCAGACGTACTAGTAGGCTTGCATGATTTCGCTGCCTTCTGCAAACACCGCGACGGCGCAACCACCATTCGGGAACTGCAAGTGTTTCAGTGGCAGGATGTATCGACTCCATTGGAACCGCAGACCTATGAGGCTGAGGTAGTAGCCGATGCCTTTTGCTGGTCAATGGTACGTTCCCTCGTCGGGTGCTGTTTGGTCGTTGGGGAAGGAAAGCGCGTGGCTGGCTTTGCCGAATCCTTGCTGGAGGAGCATTCCCGCAGCTCTAAGGTGCCGGTGGCACCAGCCAATGGACTATCACTGGTCGGTGTGGACTACCCAGAAGATACTGAGCTGGCGGCACGAGCAGAGCTAACACGGGCGAAACGGGAGTGAGGGGGATGTCATGCGAATAGCACAAGAACCCCAGCCGAGGTGAACTGCTCCCTGTCAGTGGGACTTTTAAATGAAAGTTTAAGACGCAAGCTCACATCTGCTCACCTAGATGGCAATTATACTTTTTAAAAATAGTCGCAGATGGTATTCGACATTAGGTACACCAAAAATCAATATCAGGCCACTCATTTGGGAGCCCCATGTTTCCGTGCATTACCATTGGCAAAGGTAGAAAGCTCCCATCGATAAGATCCTTAACTTTTTGTTTCCAAGTACTACCAGGGGAGATGGTTTCTAATAAGAAAGCAATCATGAGAAGTACACCATAAATGCGTACACTTTGGTCTTCCTTAAGGCTTTGCAACATAGGTATTTTACGCAGTACACCTGTGGGAGCAGGCACAAATGACTTGTTCCAAACTCTTGCGTGGTGGGCGCACGCATTCCTCACAACTGTTAATTGTTCAAGCCAATTCGAGAGGGGGTGCCGTTTGTTGATTTTTTTGCGTGCGTTGCGTGATAAAGATTCTAGATCAATATGGACACCAAGAGCTTCAGCAATTCTTGTTTGATGTTCGATTTTTAAGCCCTGGTAGAGCTTAGAAACATCAGAGAAATCTAAAACTTCTGCTAAAACCCAAAGCGGATACTGTTCATTATATTTTTCGATGTAGTGTTTGACCGCTGTATTATGCTTTTTCACGCGCTCGATACGTCTTAACGCAACAGAGCACCAATCATTAATTTTAAATTTAGGTCGGTAATAATCAGGACTCTGATAAGCCAGTGGTTCTGGGACTGATAGGAGATTGACAACTTGGGTTCGAAAAGCTACCTCAATTCGTTCAACACCATCGTGAATGAGGGTTCTTAGCTTTCTATCGGCTTCATAAAGTGCTGTGACATTGGCGAAACAGGTATTTGCTTCAAAAGAGTCCTTTTTGGACCCATCATGTTCATCAATTTCTCTGCTGGGAAACCAGTAACCTGAAAGTCTGTAATAGGAAACAAATTGTAACCACTGTTGGGCTTCTGCGTCAGATATTTCCATACCACGTGAACGAAGTTTTTCAATCTGTTCTTTGATGCTGGTGCCAGGTTTTAATGTAGCTTCACTACCCACAATATTTATAACCTTCAGAAGAGATGATAAAGATCCAGCCCACTCCCAACCAATAGTGGCTGAGGCGGGCTGAACGATTAGTGAAATTATACCATAAACTTTTGGTGTGCGGCACTTCGCGGTTTGTAAGAAAAGATCAATTCATGAAAAGTTATAAAGCACACCTGCGGAGGATATTCCAGATGACATATTAGGACGCTAGTCGGCCATGATCCCCGGTATCCGTTTATGGTTTCAGAATCATTAGATGATCCCAAAAGGACCAGTGGAAGGAATAGTTACGATTTCGCATTCGGTTTTTTGGGCACCCCAGCACCAATGCTGGAGGTAGGGCCGGTTTGCATCAAAGTAATGTCGTGGTCGCTAAAACACCTACAGTGTTTAGCGTTGCTATGTACGTGATTTGTTGGACCTAGATTTCATGTTTTTCACCCCATTTCAAAGAAGTTCATAAAGTTGTGGCGTTAGCGGAAAGCCTACGTATGGCGGGAATGTGGCATTGGTTTAGATGGTTGACAACATTCGCACTCATATCAATCTGGCTGGCAATATCAATTTTGATAAGAGGCGGCGTCGTCGTTAAGCAGCATGAGCCCTCGACTGTGTCATCCACCGCAGGGGTACTCCATCCTAATGCCAGTGGCAGAGAATTTACTACAGATTCGGTTGAGGAAGTTCGCAACCTAGCTTTTGATAGCTATGCCCACCACCATGTGGTGGCACAGGTGGATGGCCGCAATGAGGACTCTACAAAGTTTGCTTCTCAAGTTGGTATGACCCAGGCAGCGTACTTCTGTCAAGGCTGGTTTTCTAAAGGTGAATGGACTGACACATGCGGCTACACCGTGCTTTCGACTGACATAACCTAAGCCACTTCCACCGTAGCTTATTCAAATATCCGTTTATCCACGTAGCCGCTTGTGTGGTGGTGTTATGGGTGATGCTTTAAATGCTGATATCCCAGCTAAACACATGGTGACTGGCCATCACGGCAGCACTAAGGACTAGGCCCATTACGAGGATTGTGTTGCTGAGGATCCTTTGCCACCCGGCGCGCGTGCGCACCGCTTTAACTAGGGTGATGGTGGCTGGGATGATTGCCAGTGCTCCCAGCAGCGCGGTTACCTGCATGGTTCGGCATAGCCCGGCGGAAATCGCGTATACGTCGTTAAACAGTATGGCTAGGAGTCCCACTGCGGCGAGTACGGCAAACGCCCCGAGACGTCCAATTCTTTCCATCCAGTTGAGTGGTGCATAGCGGCGCCACGCCCCAAGTGGCCAAGCCAGCACTACCAGTAGTAGCAACACTAGTCCAGCAGTGAGCCCGTAGAAGGTAAAGGATTCGAATGCGCCGATGGGGATCAAAGTGATGACCCCGGTCATGAGTAGATTGGGGTTCTGCCGGGTGGGGTCGGCGCTGATAGTTGTGGTTTCGGTAAGGTCCTCCCATACCCAGGGGGAAATTTGTCGCAGGTACACCTTGCCGTCCAGGATGAGACCGCCGTCTTCTGTGGCGGTCAGCGGTGGTGATAAAAATGGCAGCAGGTCGAGTGGTAAAGAAGCCAACGTTGATTCGGGTGCGCTGGACCCTATGTAGCGGTTGGCTACGTCTTGTGCTCGTTGGGCGGCTGCGGGGTCAGTGGTGGTTTGTTCTTGTGCTGCTGGTAGGTACCGGTCGGCAAAGCCTTGTAGGACGATGCGGCGGATGTTCATGCCTGCATTGTCTTTGCCGAGGCCATTGACGCTGACGAATATCCCAATGTTTTCTTCTGGGAAAAGTTCAATGCTGCTGCGGAAGTATTCGAAATCGCCGTTGTGTCCCACTGTCTTCAGCCCGTTGCGTTTGTCTAGGAAGTAGCCTAGGCCTAATTGTTTTCCCTGGTAGGGTGTTTCGATTCCTGGGTTCCAAGCCAGCTTTTTCATAGTGGGGCTGAGTAGCTGTCCGGTTAGTTGTGCGTTCATGAAGGCAGCCATGTCGTTTCCGGTGCTGCTCAAAGCGCCACCGGGTCCCACCCCAGTAAAGAATCCGCGCCCACGCTCACCAGTGGTGACATATCCGGTGGCAAGTTGATCTTCTAGGTGGGTGGGTAAGGGTTGTTGGTATGTACTCGATGTCATGCCTGCTGGTATTAGTACATTGTCCGCTACGTATTGGTCAAAGGGGATACCGCTGACCACTTGGACGATGTAGCCGACCAGTATTAGCCCGTAGTTTGAGTATCCGGCGGTGGTGCCAGGGCGGTATACCTGGACAGGCGGGTCGGTTAGAATATCTTCTGCTAGGTCGTAGGTGGCACCTTCATCGTAAGTGAAGAAGGGGCCACGACGCTCCTCGAAACCAGCGGTGTGGGTGAGTAGGTGTCGCAGGGTGATGGGGTCCTCGAACTGTCGTTTAATCGGTACATCGACATAGGTGGAGATATCTGTATCCAAGTCCAGCTTGCCTTGGTCTACTAGTTGCAGGGCAGCGATGGTGGTTGGCAGTTTACTTAGTGAGGCTACCTGGAAAACTGAGTCCCCGGTGACTGGGGTCTGGTCTTCAACATTTGCATACCCGTAGCCTCGGGTGGTCACCACCTGTCCATCTTTCACTACGGATACAATCGCGCCGGGGACTTCAGCAGAGTTTAATGCTGTTGGGAGCAAGCCATCCAGCCAGGTGTTTAGGTCTTCTGGGGTGAGTTCTGGGGCAGGCGTGGTCGCAGGGGCTGTTACTGCTACGGTGGGGACTTCGGCGGTGGACACTTGATTTCCTGCGAATGTAACCCCTATGGCAGCCATGATGGTCACTGTTACTTGTCTGATTTTTGTTGCCCATGTCATGGTTGTTTTCCCTCTTGTGAAGCGTATTAGCTTCGGGTTTGCTATGGAGCTTGTTCTGGTTTAATGCTGGATCGGGGCACTATGCTATTTCCGCCTCCTTTAGCCGATAATAACCAATCGGTTTGTGAAGTTACTGGTTATTATTCCACGAATATGCCACCGCAATATTGCCAACTCGATCTTGCTTATACTGGCTATTGTTTCTGCGAATAGGTTAATCCCGCTTGTGTAAAACCGTTTACGGGCTTCGCTAAGCTACTGTTAAAACGGCTTTTTCACGTGAAACCTTATGCAAGAGCCTTGCTTTCGTCTCTGTGGGTACTAGCAGCTATCGGTAGGCTTATAGGCATGTTGGCCCGGTTTTTGCTTGTGGTGGCTCTTTTGGTTCCTACCTATGTTGGTGACAGTACGCCTGGTGGTGCGGTGGTGGAATTCGATAGCACTGGCATTACTGCTGAGCACTATCATGGTGCTGGGATCAGCGCTGATTCTGTTTTTCTTTGGGGTTCGGTGTCTAAGTCTTTTGCTGCTACTTTAGTACTCCTGCTTGCTGACGAGGGCTTGGTTGAGGTTCATGCGCCGGTCACCAATTATTTTCCAGAGTTTAGTGATACTGCTTTTGGTGATGCTGGGGCGACGGTCGCTAATCTGATTAATCATACCTCTGGGTTGCCGCGGGACTTAAGTCTGAGGAATCCACCAGAAGGTGATGTGATAGCAATGATTGCCAAACTTCGATCGGTGGACCCACCAGGTGAGTTTGCCTATTCGAATCTTGGGTATCAGTTGTTGGGGAAGCTTGTTGAGCGGGTG
>JBHACV010000066.1:0-3614 GCA_041854705.1 Corynebacterium sp. | reverse complement strand
CCAAAGATAGTAGCAAGTGTCGTTTGTCGGAGGTTTTCTGCTAGGTAGATCATCGTAATTGTGATGCTGTCGTAAAGCCCCACACTAGGTGGGCAGTGATGCTTATAACCTGCAGATTTAACTAAAAGTGTTAGTGTGAGAATATTTTCACTGGTTACTATGCTAGTGTCAGCAGTGCGAGGCCTGTACTTGTTTTTGTTTGTTCTCATACCTCAACGAAATACATTACAGACCTCGCTTCTACTATCTTCCAGGGGAACACAAAGAATACAGCCCACGCACACATTCCCCCAGCAGCTGAATAAGCCTCAGCATAGTTATTGCGCCGCAGCTGTTTCTAAACTTCCCACAACCGGTAGCTTCTGTAGGTAT
Organism: Corynebacterium sp.; assembly: GCA_041854705.1. Lineage (GTDB taxonomy): Bacteria > Actinomycetota > Actinomycetes > Mycobacteriales > Mycobacteriaceae > Corynebacterium. The sequence goes on along the minus strand of JBHACV010000066.1, from coordinate 3,242 downwards.
TCCACCCCATGCCCAGATTTGAGAAATTGATCAGTCAGATCTTGGCCAGCTAGCAGTTTGTGGTGGATTCCCCCAGCCCAGCCTTCGAAAGAGCTGACATCATAAACCACTCCCTGAATCGCAATATAAGCGGGATGACCGTCCTTGCCGTTTGCTGATTGTAGTTCTTCTGCGGTGACGGTGACTGTCTCGATTCGTTCTGTTTCTGCCGCGGTGTAGGTCCGATCGAATTTGGTTGGGTCATTGGCGTGGCTGGGATTGAGGAATATGTAAACACATACCCCGCCAATGATGACAGCAATGACAATGAGCGTGATGATAATGGCGCGGGACATGGGACTTCCTTTCAACGAAGAGTTATGAATGAATATTTCATTTCTTCATTCACTAACACTGAATATACGCTCGGAATATTCAGCTGGCAAGTGTAAGATTGCCTCCATGAGCCTGCCTCCGGAACTCTTCAATGCTGCCCACGATGAATTTGCCAGCAATGGTTACAAGGCAACAAGCATTGCCGCTATTGCCCGCCGAGCAGGTATTGCTGTTGGTAGCGTCTACCTGCACTGCAACTCCAAATACGAGCTATTCCGCGAGATTTACCAAGAAACCAACACACAACAAAAACAGCAACTTGCTGCGGAAATTGACTGGTCAGAGCCCAAAAGTGCGCTGATGGCCTATATCGACGGCATTAATGTCTCCCTACGCAACAATAAGATCCTTGCAGAATGGCTAAGCGACGACCCCGGCGCGAAGCTCCGTAATGACTGCGGCTGTGAAGGTGAGATTTTTTGCGCAGAGCAATTAGCCGAATGGCGCGCCAAAGGAGCAGTCAACGATGAGATTAGCGATGAATTGCTTTATGAACTCGTCAATGCGGTTCGGATGCTTGACACTGGCAATACGCTATCCCCCCAGGCGATGCGGTTTCTTATTCAGGCGGTATTGAATGAGGTTTTTGCTACCGACAAGGAGTAGAGATGGATGTTAGGTAAATGCCTACCATATCTAAACTTGTTGGGTTCCGATTTGTATGTTTTGAGGCGTGAGCAAAACGTGGCTTCTTCTTTGATATGGTTCGGGGGTACGTGGGTTAAATAATGGGTTTTGTCGTTTGTCCCTACTCCCTGAGAGATTGGGCTAGAGCCCGGCTTCTAGTTATAAAAACTCCCAGTCACATTAACTGGGAGTTTTTATGTGGTACCCCGTACGGGATTCGAACCCGTGTTACCGGCGTGAGAGGCCGGCGTCCTAGGCCACTAGACGAACGGGGCTAGCTGCGAGAAGAACATTACAGTAGCGTCTGCTTTCAAACAAAATTGGGTGTTGGAAAGTGAGATTTTTGGGTGTTTAACTGCGGCAATGTCCTTAGTATGGCTCTTGTAGTTAGCGTCCTAGGGCGGCACGGAGGAAACCGCTAAATAGTGGGTGTGGTCGGTGTGGCCTTGATCGGAATTCTGGATGGGCTTGGGTGGCAATATAAAAGTCACAGGCTGGAGCTTCGATGAATTCCACCAGCCTGCCATCAGGACTGGTTCCGCTGATCACGAGGCCGCCTTTGGTAATCGCTTCCGTGTAGTCAAGGTTGACCTCGTAGCGGTGGCGGTGTCGTTCGATAATGTCAGTGCTGTCATAAAGCGCACTTACCTTGCTACCTGGTGTCAGGTGTGCTTCGTAATCGCCGAGTCGGAGTGTGCCGCCGGTGGATTCTTGTCCGGCTTGGCCTTCCATTAGGTAAATCACGTCTGCTGGAGTATTGGCGTCGAATTCAGTGCTGTTAGCTTGATCGAGTCCACCGCGTCGTGCTGCAGCGATTACTGCAGCTTGCAACCCAAGACATATCCCTAGGTAAGGTTTGTTTTCTTGGAAAGCGAAGGTAGCTGCATGGATTTTTCCTTCTACCCCACGAGTGCCGAAGCCCCCAGGAACTAGGATGGCGTCTACTGAATCTAGGCGAGCATTATTGACGGTTTCGGCATCGATCCATTTGATGGTCAGTGCGATGTTTTCACTCCATGCGGCGGCATGGAGTGCTTCGACTACCGATAGGTAGGTGTCTTCATTGTCGAGGTATTTGGCTACGATTCCCACGGTCACTGCTTGGGAGGGGGCTGCGGATTGTTTGGCGAGTAGATCATTCCACTTGCTCATATCGGGTGTGTTGGTGTTGCCGGTGAATTCGTCAAGAATCCCCAGCAGTGGACTTTGAGCCACCATAGTGGGGATTTTGAAAACGCTATTGACATTCGGCATGAGCATGACTGCGTCTTCGCGCACTCCACCGAACAACGCAATCTTTTTTGCTACTGATGCGGGGGCTGGGTCTTCACTGCGTACAATGACGACATCGGGCACAATGCCGAATCCACGCAGATCATTGAGGGCATTTTGGGCGGGTTTAGTTTTGAATTCTTTGCTGGTGTCAATAAAAGGTACGTACACGACATGGACGAACAGGCAGTTCGACCTGCCGACAAGGCTGGCGAATCCACGAATCGCTTCGACGAAGCTTAACCCTTCGTAGTCGCCGACGGTACCACCGATTTCTACGATGTGTACCGCGCTGCTGCCAGCCGCCCGTACGATTGCGTCTTGGATGGCGCCGGTCAGGTGTGGAACCAGTTGTACTGTTTGACCACCGAATCCACCTGCTCGTTCTTTTTGTAGCAGGTCGAGCATTAATCTGCCGCTGAGTGTTGCGTTTGCTTGGGTGAGTTCGAGATCAAGGAAGCGCTCGTAATGCCCTAGGTCGAGGTCGGTTTCTGCGCCGTCTTTGGTAACGAAGCACTCCCCGTGTTCACGTGGGTTCAGCAGCCCAGCATCGACGTTGAGGTAGGGGTCGCATTTTTGAATTGAAACTGCAATACCCTTGGCTTGTAGTACAGCTCCGATGCTGGCGGCGGTGATGCCTTTACCTACTCCAGATAAAACGCCGCCGGTGACGAAGATGTATTTTGGTGTGTTGTTCATGCTCCGCTTCCTGTGGTCAGTGATGTTGTCATTGTATCCACAATTCCACCCAAAACCTATCAGGCCATAGGTATTGGTGTCGCGGATGTCGATTGCGGTTCTGCCAACTAGCAGACTATATGCTTTTCGACACCAGTTACCGCCAAGCCGTGCTACTCGATAATGGGTTTGATCGATAGTTTTGCTGGCGCTTTGGGTTGATCCCAGATTTCAGCGAAGGAATCGGCCACCAATGGCCACACCAGTTGAAAGGCTTCATCGAAGCTGTG
>JBHACV010000065.1:0-20434 GCA_041854705.1 Corynebacterium sp. | reverse complement strand
TCTTTCCATTGATCGCCATAGACCTCTGCAAGACTCAGCTCCACCACTGCTGTAGAATTAGCCTCCCGCCGATGATCCAGCTCACGCACAAAATCCCCAATTGACAAATCAGAAATTGGTGGCGAATCACTGCAAGAAACCAATGCAACCAAAATACAGGCTACAACACCAGCGAGCCTAATCCGCATACTTGCCCTCCTTGACCCACTCACCCTAGTAGCCATGACTTGCTACATCTTTAAAAGCTCCATGCGATATGTCATTGATACTGCTTAATCAATCGGTACTGCAATATTGGTTCTAACTTGCGAAGCAGCACAAAATTCAGACCGATTATCACCATAAAACCAACCGTCCACAGTGCTATTTGTCTGGGATTGGACCAACCCCAGAGAGCATAAATCGCATAGCAACACCACGGTAGGGTGAGCACGGAAGTAATTAAGGGTGGAGTATGCATGCGAAGTCGCATCGCTTCTACGATATGGGTCAGCAGATGCAAAGTGTAGACGATAATAAAACCAGTAAAAATCGCTGGTTGGTTTAATATCAGCACAGCAGCAACAATAACCATGAGCAGCAGATATTCCTCGAAAATCAGAGCCGCAATTACTGGAGTACCAATGTTTTGCAGGCGCCAAAATTCTTGGCGTTGAGCACCAGCATCATTTTGGTGGCGCAACAACCAGGGATGTATGAGGATAATCTCTTCGAATTCGTGGATAAGAAAAACGTTGACGCTAATCCACACGATTGTCGCTAGATCCATGACTGCCCTGCTCCACCCGGTAGCCTAAACCTGTGAGTTCCGATCAAACCCAACCAAAAACTAGGGGCACCGCTAGGATGGCCCACACCGACGAGCGACTGCAAGCTGCGGTACGCCAGCAATTGGCAAAGCGCGGTTATGCCAACATGACGATCGAAGGTGTAGCAGCAGCGGCTGGTGCGGCGAAAACTACTATTTATCGCCGCTGGCCATCCAAGGCGGAAATGGTCTTTGATTTGTTGATTCACCGTACCGATCAAGCGCCACCGATCGATACTGGTAGTGCTGTGGGCGATTTGACTGCATTGGCAGAACGTGCCGCGCGACTGGTTGCACACGAGCCAGGCCGCAGCATCATTCCGGGATTGCTCGCCGAAATGACTAGTGACCCTGCACTGCGAGACCGGATATTTGAGGCTTTTATTACCCCTGCCCGCGAGGAAATCGCAGTCATCGTAGACCGGCACCAGATCACAAGTATAACGGCCGCGGATCTGCACGCTGCGGTATTGGGCATTGCTTTTGGCCAGGTACACGTGGCGATAGAAACTGATCCACATGTACTTACCGATCGCCTGACCAGTCAGTTGCTGCGCTTGACACAGTTGTAAGAATTTCACCACACCTTTAACGATACGCTTCGTATCGTTAAAGTGCAGACTACCGAGCTAAGAGGCAGTAACGACAGGTTGCCCTTCGGATGGTTGCACCACCACAAAACCGGGCCCGTGGAAAGCTAGTTGGAAGGACTCACCAGAACCTCGACCAATCAACGCGCCCGCTTTGAAAGTACTATTGAGCTGCGGCTGTAGGTTAGCCGACCAGCACACTGCGGCTTGTGGATCAACAAAGGTAGGCTGAACCGAACAGTCAAGAACCATTGGTGGACCGTCGGAAGTGACCGCAGCAACTCCATGTCCTTGCAGATGTAGGTTGAACAGACCACCAGAAAGCAGGCCAGCATTACCCATGCTACGAATGTCATAGGCCAAGGAAGCATCGAAGGCGAGCAAGCTGCGTGTATTAATAGAAATCGCATCCCCTTCCAATTCCAGCAAGAATACATTTTCTTTGGCACGGGCAAAGAACACTTCTCCTTGGCCGGAAACCCGCATAAGGTTGCCACCTTCACCAGTCATCGCCTTTTTGACCAACCGTCCCAAGCCACCAGAGCCTTGATAAGCGAAATCAATAGCACCTTGATACGCCACCATCACCCCTTGGGTAGCAATTGCTTCTGGCCCAAATCCAACTCGAACCATATAGTCTGATTGCATGGTCCATCGTTGGTTCAGTTCCTGTTCCCGATGAATCTGGTCAAAGATAGGGCTACGCATTGAATCCTCCTTGTGCTGTATGCCGAGCTCACTTTGGTGGGCCTGTTGGCCAGCATAGTGAAAACCACACACAGTTTTCGAGCCCACCGAAATCAGCAGGTTCCGGTGGGCGTCAAAAAGCAATAAAGTTTAACAGCACCTGCCCTTTGGGTTACTGTCTTGTTCTGCCCAGCGCATCCGCCAGTACTCTCGCTCTGTGGGAATCGGCGTACATGGCTGATGTACTTGCAGGTAAGCGACATATTTTTCATAATCCCGCTCGCCCATAATCTCACCAATGTAAACCCAACAACCACGGAGGAATCGCCAAGCGCTAAAAAGAACAGCCTTAGTGGTGTGCATGGGTATGCGTCCTTCGGGGTTGAGTTTTAGACCACAGTTTGTCCAATTGCTTTTCGACGTCTGAGGCAATCATCCCCCTTGGCGCAAACATCGCCGAAGGATGATCGGGTTCTTCAGTGGTAGTCACTGTTCCACCGTTACGATCAGTGAGCACTGCTTTGACGCAAGTGACAATCCCTGTGATGATTACGATCAGTACCAATACCGCGAATAAAATCGACAACGAACCCTGAATAGCAGTATTACGAACAACCGCATCAATAGCTTCAGGCGACTTCGCGCTTCCAAACTCGGTGAGACCTTGAGCAGCTGCATCCTTAAATCGGTTGTGCTGTGCCCAATAACCAATGCTGGGGTTAGAGGAGAAAACTTTCTGCCAAGAAGCAGTCATAGTAATAATCACATCCCAGACCAACGGGATACCAGGGATCCACGCCCACTTATATAGACCACGTTTTACCACTACAACTAGTACCAATGTCAATGCCATCGCTGCCAGCAATTGGTTAGCAATACCAAATAGCGGGAACAAAACATTAATGCCACCAAGTGGGTCGGTCACGCCCATGAGCAAAATTGCACCCCACAAACCACATACGGTGAGAGTGGAAATCCAATTGCCAAAGGTCCAAGTCGGATCTTTGAACCGAGATAGACCAGGAACATTGGCTAAGGTATCGGTCATCATAAAGCGAGCAACACGGGTACCAGCATCAACAGTGGTCAGAATGAATAGTGCCTCAAACATGATGGCGAAGTGATACCAGAAAGCTTGCATTTCTGGATGTCCGAAAATATTGGTCAAGATCTGCGACATACCAAAAGCCAAGGTAGGCGCACCACCAGTACGAGAAACAATAGTGTGCTCCCCCACCGCGGTTGCCGCCGCTGACAGCTGCTCGGCTGCGATATTACTGCCAGGAAGCCCAAGACCATTGACAAAGGCGGCTGCCGACTCCGCAGTTCCACCAGTCAGCGCCAACGGGGCATTCATGGCGAAATACAAATGTCGATCAAGGATCACTGCGGTAATCAATGCCATGATCGCCACAAACGACTCCATCAGCATGCTGCCATAACCGATCATTCGCATCTGCGTTTCTTTTTCTACCAGCTTTGGCGTGGTACCTGAAGAAATCAGCGAATGGAAACCAGACAGTGCACCACAAGCAATGGTGATAAATAAGAAAGGAAAGAGATTACCTGCAAAAACTGGCCCTTCACCATTAAGTGCAAAATCTGTCACCGCTGGCATATGCACTTCAGGTCGATCAATGATAATACCGACCGCCAGCAGGGCAATAACACCGATCTTCATGAAGGTCGAGAGATAATCACGTGGGGCAAGCAGCAACCACACCGGCAAAATAGCGGCAAACACACCATAGCCAATAAGTGCCCAAGCCAAGGCCACCTTGGACCATGTGAACATTTCCACGCCCCAAGTGGTATCGGCTACCCAGCCACCACCAATGATGGAAAGTAGCAGCAATACCACACCAATAACGGATACCTCACTAACTCGACCAGGACGGAGATACCGCAGGTAAACCCCCATAAACAAGGCGATCGGAATTGTCATGGAAATAGAGAACACGCCCCAAGGACTTTCCGCCAACGCATTGACCACCACCAGTGCAAGGACCGCAATGAGAATAATCATGATGGTAACAACCGCTAGAATGCCAGCAGTGCCACCAACTGGCCCCATTTCGTCGCGAATCATCTGCCCTAAGGATCGACCTTTTCTGCGAGTGGAAATCCACAGCATCATATAGTCTTGTACTGCACCAGCAAGGATTACACCCAAAACGATCCAAATGGTGCCGGGCAAATAGCCCATCTGAGCTGCCATGACCGGACCGACCAATGGACCTGCACCAGCAATAGCTGCAAAGTGATGACCGAAAAGCACACGACGATCAGTAGGCATGAAGTCCTTGCCATCATTGGCATATTCAGCCGGTGTCGCGCGATCATTTCGCGGCTTTACAATCTTTAATTCAATAAGCCGAGCATAGAATGTGAACCCAATGATGTAGGAACCCACAGCCGCCATCACAAGCCACACTGCGTTCACAGTTTCACCCCGAGCGGTGGCGATGGTTCCCCAACCAGCTGCGGCAACAATCGCTACCAGCAGCAAAATGATCCGTTTTTTGGGTGACATTTTACGCTTGTCTTCCACCCCAACAGGCAATTCCGAAGCTTCGGAATAAACCAGTTCCACCCCCTCCGGGATGTCTAGTGCTTTCTCGACATCAATCTTTGACATCGCACTCCTCCTTTCCTGGCGACACAGGTCTTCTCCGGTGTCTCTAGAAACTCATAGGCGTGAACTGGATCATAGATAGTTTTCAATACGCCTTGCATCACAGGTTAGGCGCATTGGGGCAACTTCGACGAATATCCGAGCTGTTTTGTCCGGTAAATATAATTATTTCCACGAGAAAGCCACTTTTGGTGACGAAAAGACCACCCCCGTTTTATGTTATTACTCGATGCATTTTCCCCTTTCAATAGGCAGTACTTGCCAAAACGGTTGGTAGCAACAACTAGCCAAACCCAAATACTGACGCTAAAAATAAAAACCACCATCTAGGCGGTCTATCAATTGTGATGGATCAGCAATAAACAGATCAATCAAAAGCTATATCAGCACACAGCAGCCCGAGCCTACAGGCAAACACTTGGTGCCCGCAGATACTTACTGTTGCTCCAATAACCAGTCACGCAGCGCAGAAATCTTATATGCACAGGCAAAAGAGGCCATGTGTTCATGGGTTTCGCCGTCGGTATTTGCCTCAATGACGGTTCCTTCGGCAAAGGTTACGAAATTACGCTGCTTCTTTTGCGTGAGCACCTCTTCCACAACAGCATTTTGTTCCGCAATGGAAGCCGTTGCATCGATCTCTTTAGTCGCAATGGCATAGTCGGACCCTTTGGTCTTCAGCATTTCTTCGACATCTTTTTGCCCCTGAGAAGCCTTGGCGTCTCCAGCAGCAGCAATATAAGTAAAGGTCCGCTCCTCCAAGCCCCCGAGCTGATCGGTAGTCCACTGACCAGACACTAGCAACACAGCAGTATATAGTTCAGGATTTTGTGCAGCAAGGTACATAGTGGTCATACAGCCCATCGACTGTCCAGTTCCATATACCCGAGCAGTATCCACTCGGTACTCTTTCTTCAGCCAGTCAATGAACCTTGCGGTAGCTGGGACCAAATCGGAAACAGTCTGCTGATTGTTATTGTCGTCGATGATAACCTCATCGTACTGCGGCACTGCAACAATGACTTTTTCCTTAGCTTGCTGCACGCTAGATGCCCAGATGAGCGCACCATACACTGACAGATAATCGGTAGATGACTTGCCCACCAAAGAAGCATCGGGAATGAAAACCACCAGTGGATAGGTCTCTGATTCGGAATATCCCTCTGGCAGGAAAAGATTAAAGGGAATATCTTTTCCGGAATCTCCATCAACAAAATTTTCTTGTGTGAATTTGCTTTGAACTTCGGCTTTAAGTTCATCAAGGGTAGGTGACAAGGCACTCGAGTCATCCGCGGCAGCTGAGGTGCCTGCTGAAGAGGTCGATGCTGACGAAGCGTCAGCGGCTGATGTTTCGGTAGATGCGCCATTATTAGAACAAGCAGCAACACCAATACCCACGAGAGAAAGGCCACTGATGCTGAGGAAGCGGCGTCGTGATAGAGAGTTGTTCAACATACTTCTGAGCGTAGTGACCAAAAATCCACATTGTCACATATGTTTGATGAAATATTCATAGCAATCTTTTAGTTCAACGCCCATAGCAACCTTAAAGGATTTTACGATTTTCCTGTAATAACATTTCGTTCTTCTCCAGCTCTCCGTAATCGCTCAATATGTAAAGCTAGGTATGCTACCTCGCCTTTACTCAGGTCACCGTAGGTCGCTGTTAATGGCCGAAGCACTTCATGGGCGGTCGCAAACGCCACGGGGGCTTCCTTTTCAATAGCCACCTTAAGATTTGCAATAGGTATATCAGCGAACTTACCTTGTTCAAGTCGAACAAAGAGATACCGTAGATGAGTAATAAAACGTGCTACCTCAACAGAATTACGGTCCAGAGGTCTATCGATCCCCTTTTCGACGATTATCAAAATATCCACTAGCAAGGTTGGCAGTGCCGATGCTGTTTTTCCGGTATGACCTGCGAACTGTGCATTGACAAAGTGCATTGCCAGAAGTGTTGCCTCATCATCTGGCAATTTCACCCCAGTGCGATCAGCAATCACTATGAGCGCCTTACGTCCTAGTTCAAATTCGGTGGGAAATAACTGCGCGACTTCCCACCGTAAGGGGTAGTCAATGACGATCCCCTGGTTGAACCGTTCAATAGCGAAGTTGAGGTGATCGGCAAGGCCTAAGATGTGAAGTGTCCTAGGTTTTGTTCCGCTTGAGTAGATGGGAAAATCTTCAACCACACCCAAGAAGTTTGATCAAGATGCGAAGGACCGTGTAGTCCGTCTAGTGGAGGATCGTATTCTGGCGGAGAATCTATCACTGCAGGCTGCGTGTAAACTGGTCGCACCGAAACTTGGGGGTTTCGTGGTACACAGCAGGCGCGTCGCAACGGAAAAGACCCTGAGCGCTTACCCGAGGACTTGGCTGCAGAAAACGCCAGGTTGCGCCGAGAAAACCAGGAGCTTCGGGATACAAACGAATTATTGAAAGCTGCCTCAGCTTTTTTCGCGTCAGAACCAGGCCCAAAACGTCGAAAACGATCCAAACCAGTAATGACAGACTTGCATGAGGAATCCAGAAATTTCCATATCTACTGACAGGCGAAGCGTATCCCACCTTCCTGTTTATCTCATGAGTGCTACCAAAAATTCGGGCCGCTAGGCGAATTAGGCCGCAAGCGAAAATAGTCTCGCATTCCAGGAATAGCAAAATCGTAATTTCCACGACGTGGCGAGAAAATGATGTGCTTAGTGATTAATTTTCGCCCATAATGTGAGATCGTATCTAGCCCCTTACCCAGCCGATGCGCGATTTCTCCAGTGCGCGCTGGGCCATCACTTTCTGCCATCGCTTCCAAAAAATCACGTTCAAGCGCAGGTAGCGGTCGTAGCACAGGTTCGATAACCAGATTAATCAGATTGTCATTTGCTCGGTCAATCCCCCAAGCGACCTCTGCAGTTCCTAGAACTGACAGATCCTGTTCCGTCATCTTCGCCCATGAGTAAAAACCAATGAGTTGGATCAGAAAGGGAAAACCTCGTGTTGCTGCCACGGCTTGACCAAGAGCAGTAGCATCCCAACTAGCTCCGCTGCGAACGACTGGTTCCACCAAACCTCGCTGAGCTTCTGTCCGTGAGACCGCCCCTAGGTCAAACCGCAACGCTCTCCTAACAAAGGTCACACCGGGATGCTGCAATAATGCTTCGACTTCTTCAGGCAGTCCTGCCATTGCGATAGCAAAATTTCGCCGCTCTCGAAACATATGTTGAACCACCGCTAAAATAGCAGCTAATTCGTTGGCTGTAGAAGCTGTAACCTCATCAATAGTCAGTACCAATCCAGAGTTTCGCTGTGTCAAAATTTCGAGGGCATCAGTAAGTTGATGGCGTAAGCTCGGTCGCAATTCATATTTATCTTGTATCTGTGTCGTGATCCCACCAATCCCAACAGCACTAATTCCTGTAATACTTCGCTTGGTAGGAGAGTCATCAATAGTTTCCAAAAGCCTAGGCAAATGTTCTAACACCAGCCGATCTGCAATGCCAGTCAATGCGCTCTCTTCAATAACACACCAACCAGCAGTTTTGGCCGTATCTTCAAGTTCATTAAGAAGCACAGTTTTGCCAATTCCCCGAGTGCCTGCTAATAGGATTGCGCGTGCTGGAGCGCCAAAACCAGAGTTCAAGGCTTCTCGGAACTCTGTGAGAATATGGTCACGGCCGACTGGTGCCATCGGTGAGGTACCAAACGTCGGGGTAAAAGGACTAGCGAAATGGTTCATGCCACTAGTTTATTCAAGTAGTTCAAGTCCGGTATCTTATTCAAGTAATTCAAGTTAGTGAGCAAATAGAATGCAAAGATGCAGTTAACCCTGTAATTTATCCAATCCACCAAAGGTTAACTATCGTGCGTCGATAATGCTGCCCGTGCTGGAACCCGTTCTTTAAAAGCTCGCAGTAACGCTGAGCGATTCCGATAGGGTGATAATAGATGCTCAATTTTGGTATAGACAAAATCCAGCAACTCTTCTCGTTTTTCCCCGGTATAAAGGCAGGCTACCGCAACAGCGGCTTGGGCATGGTCAGCTGCCTGTCCATAGTGGTGTCGATCGGCACGTTCGGTGATTGCTTGCTTTGCCTTGTCTAGTAGCAGATCAATCGCCTCTCCCGGCGCGACCACTGCAAGGTAGGCATTCAGGCTCTCAGAGCCGGTCGTCATGTAGAGTTTCTCTTGCTTTTTCGTCCATTTAACTAATTCATGGATCTCTTGTTCCTCGCCACTTTCGATGGCTTGCCACAAGGCTAACCGCAGGTTGAGCTTATTGATGCTTAGCGCAGCAACATCTAGTTTCTCACCAGCCGCGGTGTAGGCTGCTTGTAAGAAAACTTGGCTTTGAATGTCATGAATTAGTGATGCAGCCCTTGAGAAATAGTGCTTAGCTTCGGGTTTGAGATCGAAGTCAAGGAATTTTGCCAGTGCGTCTTCTGGGGGAAGTGCCAGATCACTGTCTTCGCGAATATCTTCAACAATGGTGAGGAAGGTTTTTCGGGCCATCTCGCGGGACCCAGCTTGATCCAATAAGTCCATGGCGCGTCGTTTGAGTCCATACTCCATCATGGTTTCCGCCATTTGTTCAACGTTTCCCCATGCTATGGCTAGCACTGCTGCCTCATCCCACAGCGTAAAAATTGCTTCATCGCTCACTGACAGATCTGTCAGTGCTCTGATCGCACCTTGCGTAAACTCTGCCACCGCCTGATCCGTGAACGCTGGAACGAATGGTCCTACCCCGAAACTACTGCGGGCGTGTGTCTCTTTGAGTACACGCAGCAGCCACTTAGCCAGATTCACTGGCCGTACCTTCGCGGCAACCGCGACCGTGGCATACATGGGCATGGCCCGTTGTAGCAGCGGTTCAAGATCATCACGCATCCGCCAGTTCTCAGCTTGCATCCGTGCTAGCTTTTCGACGAGCCGACGTAACTGTCGATGCACTGCCTTCGGCCGACTTGCTGCCATGAGGGAGTCGCATAGATCCAACACTGATGTAATCGCTTGGCAGAGCTGAGCTGAGTTCAATTGAGGATTGATATAGGACCAACCGGTGGGGCCAAAAAGCTCATCTAACTGATCTTTTATTATTGCTTCAACCTCTTTATCGGTTCCGGTTGCTACTGCAGTTTGCTGTTGGCAAAATCTCCGGAATTCTCCGATTTGGAGTCGAGCATGCTCAATGAAGTCTCGCAATTGCTGATAGTTCAGGCTATCTAGGTAGCTTCGGACCGGATCAGCTTCGATAGCCTCGTCATCAAAAGACAGGGGTATTTCTGGTTCGGGCACTACCTCGGTCAGTGATTGGGGCAGCAAGGTAGACGGGTAGCCTGCCCAGTAGTCGTAGTCTTCGTCAAAGTCTAGGTATTCGGGTTCTGGAATTATGACACCGATATGTGCAGCATATTCAGTGACAGTCATGCCTGCTTGTTCTAGTAGCACAGCGATGAGTGTCGGCACGCAATAGGGGCAAACTTGGGCATAGTAGTGTGGGTCTGAACATCTAAGGACAAAGGGAAAGACCCACACGAACCCCGAGACTTCGTGACGGCCGTCAACCGTGGCAGTAAACCATGTGTAGGGGCCGATGGTTGTGCCTGGAACGGGATCACCGATATTGGCAAACGAGAGGTTTTGGATATGAACTAGGTTATTGGCACATGCGCTGAGGGAGCGTTCGAACAGTTCTGGTTGTGTACTGGCGCGCAGCAGCTGCAGTTGGTGAAGCGCAGGGTTGCTGTTCATCCTTTGAAGCATAATGCAGCTGGAAGCACGAGAACCTCAAGTGTGAGCTCTGGCATATAGATCAGTGGAAATAGCTGTTGGCCGCGCGCGAAATCGGCTTGATACCTTAGGCCCCGGTCACACCCAAGACTTAATTCGGTTATTTTGCTGCAAGTTTCATAAAATCCCAGCAAGCAGATTCAATAAAAGCCGCATACCCGAATTGAGTCAGAAATCACACTGGGCCGCAGCGATCGCGCACCCACATTTCGGCAGCTACACCTCAAACTAAGCCCAGACCCAGCTCCCCTAACACCCCATTCCACGCTCCACCTTGGTTGGGCTGTCGGTACTCTGGATATTGACACCCAAAACTCATTCATCCAGCCCAAACCGAACGGAGCAGACTATGTCCGTCACCACTTCTAGGTCCCTATTATCCGAAGGGAATGCCGCCGCAATTGCTGCATTAAAAGAGGCACTTGGCAATAATGCTGTCAGCACCCGCGAAATCGATCGCATGGCACTAGCTGTTGATGCTTCCCATTATCTGCGAGCACCAGATGCCATCATGCGTGCTTCCTCCCCCAGTGATGTTGGTGTTGCTATGCGTGTGGCTGCCGAGTTGGGGTGGCCGCTGACCTTCCGCGGTGGAGGTACCAGTTTGTCTGGACAAGCCTTGTCCGAAGGGCTCACGGTTGATGTGCGCCGCCATTTCCGGGGAATGGAGATTCTCGATAATGGCAAACGGGTGCGTGTCCAACCAGGTCTAACGATCTCCCAGGTCAATGGGGCTTTGGCTCGGTATGGTACGAAGCTTGGTCCCGATCCGGCTTCCTCCATTGCGTGCACCATTGGTGGCATGATCGCCAATAACTCCTCTGGTATGACCTGTGGTACTACTGCCAATGCTTACCGCACTATTGATTCCATGACTCTTGTGCTCCCGAGTGGCACGGTGGTCAATACCGCTGACCCCAATGCTGATGAGGCGCTCCGCGTAGCTGAACCTGACCTAGTTGCGGTGCTGGAACGACTGCGGGATACCCTGCGTGGTGAGCAGTATCGTGCGGACATTGAGCGTCGATACGCAATTAAAAATACGATGGGCTACGGCATCAATTCTTTCCTAGATTTTGATACTCCCGCAAAGATCTTGGAACATCTTATGATCGGTTCCGAGGGCACTCTTGGATTTGTTGCGGAAGCTGTGTTTAATACGGTTCCGGTACCTAAACGCACCGCAACTGGGTTACTCATGTTTGATTCGTTGGATGCTGCCACTGAAGCACTGCCCACTTTGGTGCGTTCTGGCGCTGATGTGGTCGAGCTTATCGACGCTGCCTCCATCCGCGCCACTGGTGAAGATGCTGCCCCTGTGCTGCCGAAGGGGTTCAAGGTCAATGAGCACGCTTCATTATTGGTGGAATACCAAGCAATGGATGATGACGGAATTGCCCAGCGCATTGAATCAGGCGAGGCTGCTTTCGCCCAGCTTAAAGGCCTGTCCACTCCGCCAGAAATGACCAATGATGCCACTCGGCGCGGCCAAATGTGGGTAATGCGCAATGGCCTCTACACCAAGATCATGCGTAATCGGCCACAGGGCACAATGGCTTTGTTGGAAGATATCGCTGTACCAATGGAACAACTTGGTGGGGTGTGCACTGAACTGCAAGGGTTGTTTGAAAAGCACAATTACGAGGGTGCGGTAATCTTCGGGCATGCCAAGAATGGCAATATTCACTTCCTCGTCACTGAGGATTTTGCTGGACCTGCGTCGCTTAACCGCTATGACCAATTCACCGAGGACATGGTTGAGCTGGTGCTGCGTGAAGAAGGGACTTTGAAAGCTGAGCATGGGACTGGCCGGATTATGTCGCCGTTTGTGCGCCGTCAATATGGTGATGACCTCTACCAGGCGATGGTGGATGTCAAAGATGCCTGCGATCCAAAGCGTATTCTCAACCCCGGCACGATTATCACCGATGACCCGGAGTTGCATCTTAAACACATTAAGCCCACCGAGCAGGTTCGCGAACTTATCGACGACTGCGTGGAATGCGGTTATTGTGAACCAGTCTGCCCCTCGCAGCATTTGACTACTACACCGCGCCAGCGCATTGTGATCCAACGTGCCATTGCAGCTTGTGAAGCTTCTGGGGCTTATGAATTGGCAGAAAAGCTCAAAGAGCAGGAGGTTTATGATGTAGTGCAGACCTGTGCGGTTGACGGCATGTGCGTGACCGCGTGTCCAGTGAAGATCAATACTGGCGATCTGATTCGCACCAAGCGGCGGGAAATGCAATATGAAACCCTCGATAAGGGTTGGAAAGTTGCTGCCGAGCACTGGGGGTTAGTGCTACGTGGGGCAAAAGTAGGTATGGATATCACCAAGGTACTGCCTACAGCACCGCTACGTGGGGTGTTGGGTGTTGGTCGAAAACTTGTCAGTGAAGACATTGTGCCCACCTTGACTAAGGAAATGCCGCGCGGCGGTAAATTGCGTAAAGCTGAACCGCTAACAAATCCAGATGCTATTTTCCTTCCTGCTTGTGTGGGATCCATGTTTAATACTGGGCATGCCTGTGGCACGGGGGTCGCCGAAGCGGTGCGCAACCTTGCCACGTATGCTGGACTCCGGTTAAGCACGCCAGCTGGAATCGGTGAATTGTGCTGTACCACGCCGTGGAAATCCAAAGGACTGGTATCTGGTTATGAGGTGATGAAGAAGAAACTGGTGGACTGGATTGTCACCCATACCGAAGGTGGGAAGTTGCCATTGGTGTGTGACAATGTGTCATGTACTGAGGGCATTATCGTGGCTTTGAAGAACGCCGATGTCAGCGGAATTGAAGTACTCGATGCCACCGAATGGGTAGCCAAGAATGTGGCACCCATGCTGCCCCCAGTTACCAAAGCACGCCGAGCTGCGGTACATCCCACTTGCTCATCGACGCATCTTGGGGTCAATGATGCCTTGATGATGCTAGCTGGACTGGTGGCCGAAGAGGCGATTATCCCAGATGGTTGGCGCTGTTGTGCCTTCGCTGGAGATCGCGGCATGTTGCATGAAGAGCTGACTGCAACCTCTACTCAGGATGAGGCCCGATCGGTAAAACACCTAGATGCTGATCTGTTCTTGTCCTTGAACCGCACCTGTGAAATGGGCATGACCCGAGCTACTGGCAAGCAATATGTGCATGTGCTTGAAGAGTTAGCTGCTCGGGTGAGTGGAAAGTAGCACAATACGCCCCTTCCTGACAGGTAGGGGCTAACTGCTGAGATGATGAATTTCAGAGCACTTTCTGAATCGCCTCGATAAGTTGGTAGCATCCCAAGATACCAAACAGTACGGTGCAAATAATCAATAGGATATTGGTGCCTAGGCCGTTTCGCCACCGGTCGGGCACCCGTTTGGTGTTGAGAATCCATAACAAAGTTACCGCTAAAAATGGCATGAATAATGCTCCAAGCACCCCATATAACAGGATCAAGAAAATCGGTCGATCCAATAGCAGGAGCACCATTGGTGGGAAAGTGATCCACAAGAGGTAGAACCGAGCATATTTCCCACCGGAAAGTGTGTCAGGATGACCTGATTCCAATCCGCGCACATTGCCGAGAAAATCGGCAAACATGAGGGAAACTCCCGACCAGACACCAATCACCGAGGAAAATGATGCTGCCCAGAACCCAACTAGGAAGAGTTTGCCAATCACTGCGCCATAACGCTCCTGCAATACTTGGGCAAGGTCGAGCAGCCCTTCATCTTTGGCGGACACCGACAAACCAGCGGAGTATAAAACTTCAACGCCAATAATCAAGGTGGCGGCAACAAATACTCCTGAAAGAATATAAGCTACCATATTATCCAGTCGCATGACCTGCATGAACTTTGGCTGATACCAACCTTTTTCCCGAAGCCAATAGCCATAAGCCGCTAGAGTAATGGTGCCACCAACACCACCGGCAAGTGCAAGGGTGTAGGGTAATCCATCATCTGGGATTAATGGAACCAAGCCTTTCATGATTGCAGGTAGGTTTGGGAGGGTGAAAATGGCAAGGCCAACAATGAGTAAGACCATGAGCCCCACCAGTACGGCGGTTAGTTTTTCTACTGCTTGGTATTTACCCAGCCACACCATTCCGAAACCGAGCAAACCCATAATGATTGCCCAACCCCATAGTGGCAGGAAGGGGAAAAGTACAGCTAGCGGCATGGCAGATGCACTCATAGCGGTTGCCCCATACACGAAACCCCAGATGATGATGTAGGGCCCGAAGTAAATACTGGTCCACCGCCCCAAGGAACGCCAACCTTCGAATATGGTGCGTCCGGTTGCCAGCGAGTAGCGACCCGCACCTTCTACTAACACAATCTTCATGATGACCCCGACGACAACGGCCCACATCAGAGTGTAACCGTATTGGGATCCCGCAACCAAGGTTGCTACCAGATCAGCAGCACCGATACCAGTTGCTGCGACGACCAGACCGGGACCAATAATCCGATAGCCTTTGATGGAATCGACAGGCTCATTTGGGTCGACTAAGGGTGGTGGATACTTCAAGTTTTTGCTGTGCATGCTTTTCCCTCACTGAAACGTAACCTAGATCACTCACTCTCCACTCTTTTATTTATAGTCACTATTTCAGCCATTGGGAAGAATTTATTCATACTTATCTTGGCGACGAGTTGCGTCACAGGTACCGGCTGATCGCAGTCAGATAGGTGCAACTAGGACAAGCTAGACCCCAACCCATACCCTAACCAAGTATCACCAGTGGAATCACCGCAATACCGTCAGTACGTCGATAAGCAAAAAGCCTCATTATCCTGCAACATAATCACAGGACAATGAGGTTTTATTAAATGCCTAGCCTAGGCATTTATTGTGTTGTGCGTCCGCGTCGAACTAGGAATACACCTAGCACGGCAAGGATGCTTGCCACAACGAGGATGCCGAGCACCGAGGCACCGGTTTGCGCCAAAGTCTTCTTTTGCGCTTTTCCACTTTGCGGTTGCTGCTCAATAGCAGTACCAGACTTTGTCACCCCCTTAGTTGGGGTTTCCCCTGCTTGTAAAGGTGTCGATGGTGCTGCACCATTTTCAGCAGGAGGTTGCGGTTTCGGCAGGTTAGGAATAACCACCGCAGGGATTACTGGAATCAAAATCCACCACCATGGAATATTTGCGGTGTTCGTCACCTTAACTATTACTGGCTTATCAAAACTATCAGCAACAACTGTTAGCTCGGCAGTGCCGTCCTTATTGTCTTTGACAACACCGGGAGTTTCGGAACTAAAACCAGGAGTTTCCCATGTAGTCACATTGGTGTTTTCTGGCATTACTTCCTTAACAGTAATAACCGTACCCACTGGCAATGCAGGAAGCTGTGTATTAGATCCGACAGAAACCTTATACCTCTCCGTTACCGTCTCATCAGCAGCGTTTTTCCACGAGGCTTCAATCTCAAACTCCCGAGATTTGTTATCAGAAGAACCAGCAGACAATCCCGCGACAACCTTTGTCAAAGAGATTTTGCCCAACTCAGAGAAGTGATTTTTCACGGAGACTGACGCAGTAGAACCTTTCGCTCCCACTGTTACATTTGCAGTAGTCACAGAATCAGCTTTGTCAAAGCTCACCCGATCAGCAACAGCTACAGCATCCGTATCTTCAGTAAACACACAATCTGCACCAGAACGAATATTTTCTACTACCGCTGGGGTACCAGCTTTGACCTCAACGTTACCTGAGGCAACCTCAGCATCATTCAATGTGCAAACATAGTTGACCTTAAAGCTTAGATTTTGAACAGACTCTAGGTTCTTTGCCGAGCCAACAAGTTCCTTAGTCAGCTCAATAGTTGCACGATGCGCATTGTACTCATTAACAGCTACAACTTCCTGTGTGTCATCTTTAACAATCGTGACGTCTTTCAACCCAGACGTTGTCAGATCGGCACCATCGACCTCAGCAGCAGCTTCTTTAATCACACAGGTTGAGCCTTCAGCAATATCGGAAATCGTCTGTGACTGCCCAGCTCCAATGGTAAATTCGCCCTGCTCATTACCCATATCAGGATGAGTGCACTCATACGTGAACGTAAATTTCTTACCGGTAGCAACACCATCAACGTCTTTCAGCTCCTTTGTTACTGAGAACTTGCCAACATTTTTGGTATAGGTATTTGAGATTGTGACCTCTTTTTCTGCCACATTCTGAGTGAAAGTACCGCCGCTAACATTAGTGACTAATGAATAGCCAGGAATCTGCGCATCCTGCTCGGTGACTACACAATCAGCACCGACCGGGATATCAGTCACAAGAGCTTCACCAGCACCAGTAATAGAGGTGGTGCCCTTCTTTACGTCACCGGCCTTGGTACAGATGTAGTCAAAAGTGAAGACTTTATCGCCACCAACCGGACCCTGAACAGTTTTAACGATCTTAAACTGTGAATTCGCCTTATTGTAGGTATTCGTCACAGCAATGTCAGCAACTGTATCCTTAGCAATCACTACCGGAGCACCAACAGTCACTGCCACTGTTGCATTTTGAACATCTGCCAAAGCTGCAGATTCATCCTCAACAACAGAGCAAGAATAGCCCACAGGAATATCCGACTTTGTAGCAGTAGCACCATCAGCGACAGACAACTTGCCTGTTAATGTCTCAGCACCAGCCTTTTCACAGGTGTAATCAAAATCAAACACCTTATTAGCAGGAATAACAACGCCGTCGTTAGCAACAACCTTCTTTGAGATGGTGAAACCACCAACATCACGAGAATATGTATTAAGAACAGCTACTTGGCCTTCGGTTGCCTCCTGCGTGAAAGTGCCACCTTGGATAGCGGTATGAAGAGTATAACCCTCGATATTGGCGTCATCTTCTGTAACCTCGCAAGCAGCTCCAACTGGAATGCCTGTAACTACGGCTTCACCATTACCAGTGATCTTTTTCTCCCCAGTGGCAGTCTCAGTACCCTTGGTACAGGTATATCTAAAGGTGAATTCTTTGTCACTCCCCACTGGTCCGGTCACAGTCTTAGTGATCTTAAACTGGCCAATACTCTTAGTGTAGGTATTCGTTATTGTGATTGTATTCGCATCAACTTTACCTTCAGCAATGGTAATGGTTGCATCAAGACCTTCGGCAGTATCGGCATAGTTTGCGACATCCTGCTCGGTTTCTTTAGTGACCTTACACTCAGTTCCAACTGGGAATTCTGGTCCTGCTACAGCAACATCACCAACTGCAACAACAATCTCGGTTGGGGTGTTGGCCTTGACAGCACCATCTGCAGAATCAGCAGTACAGGTATATGTAAAGCGCACTTGTGTTGGCGCGACAAAAGCTGTATCACCTGTGGGACCTGTGGCAATCTTCTTGAATTGCAGGGTGCCGGTCTTCACAGAGTTTGTTGTGTAGTCATTGCGAATACCAACTTCGATGGTTTTGCCACCCGTAACAATCACAGTTGCTTCGGTCTTATCGGCATTAACAGTAAAGTCAGTCAGCTCAGCATTTGCGTACCTACCCTGACCAATAACTGGTTGATTCCATGTATACGAATCACCATCAACAGGCTGTTTCTCTTTGATAGTGACCGTTTTGCCAACCGGAACATCAGTAATTTTAGCAGCATTTTCTAGCGTGCTACCAGCCTTAATTTTGAAGATTCGCGGTGCAGGTTCGCCTTCAACTTGGGCTTCGATTTCAAAGTCAAGATCCGCAGGAACCGCTGCTGTTCCAGTTCCCTCAACACGTTTATAAATGTAAATACTTCCCTTACCTGGGTCACCAGATGCATAAGCACTAGTCATAGCTCGCGCTGTGGTAACAGCGCTTACATCTTCCCCATTAACGGTGGCAGTATTACTAAGCTTATCGCCATTTTGATAAGCATCAACTGGCATCTCCATAACGTAAGACACATGGTACATGCGATCTTCACTGGTATTAGGAATATTGACAGTTCCTTTCCATTCAGTACCAACTTGAGTCCAGATCACTTCAAATTGATCCTTGGTCAGCCGATGCGCAGTGCCTTGGATACGGTCAGTGGTGAGATTCCAATAACCTCCGGCAGCTCCTTCTTCAACCCTGTCCCTATAGCGAATCTCAACACTCTGATTGTGATAATTACTATTCACATTGACATATTCTGCTGGCTTCTGGGGAGCGGAGAAATGGTCAATAACAGTGGCGGTACCACCTGTACCCCTCGCCACAACATTCCAAACCACAACTGCTTTACCACCAGAAATACCTAACAGACCAGCAAAATAAGAACCCTTTGTCTGAGTAGTAGACAAAGGTGTAAAAGGACCAACCGAGCCTTCCCTATCAACAACCCCCTTAGCAATAACTTCAGGCGAGGCGATAGCACTAAGATCAGCAGTTACTGAACCAACCGTAATAGAGGTAGGCGAAATAGCAGATGCTTTCACCAAATTAAGTGTGGTACTAAAACCACCTTTGAGGTTATCGGTATTAGTTTCAACAAAATCCGTAAAAGTACACACCAAGCGTGAAGACTCTGCCCCAGATTTCGCAGTTTGTACACAATTGGCAACAACTTGCCCATCATCGTTTCTCATCTCAACGGTGGCGGCAGGAAATTGGACCCAATCTGGAAGCGTTACCGTAATGGTGTCATTAGCTTTCGGCGCGTTTTCCGTGCCAGCATACTGCGTCGCATCCCATTCAAAACTAAATTGCAATTCATCATTGGTATACAGGGGATCGTTTGTACCAGGAACAACCCCACTCGCATTTGCCATCCGTGTGAGGCTAGTGTCCGTGATATACAACTGTGAACGCTCAACTGCACTTGCCGACGGCGCCACAATCACCATGCTCAAAATCACTCCAACAACGGATAAGAGCGCCACAGGTAGTCGCCAATTCACCTCCTGAAAAACGCTAGCGCGTCCAGAATATTGGATATTCACATTTCTCCTTCACTACATTCATCAATACGTGATACAAAAATTATCTAAATTTAAGTTTCATCGTCTGATTCACACCTTTTAACATCGGGGCAAACTATACGCGCATGGCACAAATCCGCTACCCTACCGGGCAATGCTAGCAAAGGCTGCACATCTTTTAAAATGAAAATATCCCCATCACTATCTGAATAATATTGCTCCAATCAGCAAAAATCATTCAGCACCCCAGCCCCCAACACATCCCATCCCACCCGATACCATCATGCAGCCATCCGTCTTTATCCACCATACACAGGAAGTATCAAATATGCATTTACTCTTATTTTTTACTTAGCAAATTCTCAAGAATTGATCCTTATGCCAATACCGGCATACATCAAACCTTGCCTGCCATATAGCAAACTCAATAATGTGAGCAATATCATATTTCCTTAAACACGAAATGAGGTGGCGTGACTGTGCCCTTGCTTTTCGACGAACACAGTACATAATCGCGTCCATAGTTGGCGCAACCCAAAATGCATGGTCAAGGTCGCTTGACACGCTGCCCCAACACAGGTTTTGTTTTGCGCTAGCTGAACTGTCCTAGGTTTTACCTTTGATTCCAGTGTTTCTGCTTGGTGCGGCTTTTCTAAAACGTCTGCTTCGCCTCTGCTGGGGTGTGGTAGCCCAAAGAAGCGTGTAGCCTAGTATCGTTCCACCAGCTCACCTTTTTGAAGATGGCGTTTTCTACCTCAATCACACTTAACCACCGATGTGTCTGGATGAGCTTGTTTGTGTATGAACCATTGACATTTTCAGCTTGTGCGTTATCGTATGAATCCCCAATCGTGCTGATTGAGGGAGTAATTCCATGCTCAGCCAACCAAAGTACTGGCGTACTATGACCGGTGATCTCAGTGATATTTCAGCCCAGTAGTCTGCCTAGCAGAAACGATCACCTGATGCAGGCGCCTACAGTCGCAACGCTTGTGCGCAATGAACCCACCAATCCTGTACCTGCGTAACACCTAACAG
>JBHACV010000064.1:0-6701 GCA_041854705.1 Corynebacterium sp. | reverse complement strand
CAAACCCATGCCCCCGCCGCAGCAGCCCACATAACACTACACACCCCCACACAAACACACAAACCCACAGGTCAGCCCACTCTTTCCACCTTTGCTCCGAGCGCGTTGAGGTTTTCAACAAAATCTGGGTAGCCGCGGTCAATGTGGTAGACGTCATGAACCTCGGTAACACCTTCAGCGCACAGTGCTGCTAGGACCAAGCCAGCTCCAGCTCGAATGTCTGAACTCCACACTGGAGTTGAAGAAAGCTGGGTTACTCCACGCAGGACTACATGGTGTCCGTCGACAGTGGCGTCGGCGCCAAGTCGTACCATTTCGTCGACAAAGCGGAATCGTGCTTCAAAGATGTTTTCCGTGATGACAGTTGTGCCTTCCGCAATTGCAGAAATGCCAATTGCCATGGGTTGCAAGTCCGTCGGAAAGCCAGGAAATGGCAGAGTTTGGTAGTCCACTGCCTTAGGTCGTTCGGTCATTGAGACTCGGAAACCGTTTTCGTAGGTTTCGACGTGTGCGCCCGCAAAACGCAGCATTTCCAGTGGTAAATGCAGGTGGATGGGGGCGATTCCAGACACGGTGATGTCACCTTTTGTCATAGCAGCAGCATAGGCCCACGTTCCGGCGACGATTCGGTCACCAATGACTTCGTGGGTGGTGGGATGAAGTTGTTCCACTCCATCAATGGTTATGGTGCTGGTGCCTTCACCTTGGATTTGGGCGCCCATTTGCTTGAGCATGACACACAGATCCACAATTTCGGGCTCACGCGCAGCGTTTTCCAACACAGTGCGGCCTTCCGCAAGCACAGCTGCAGTGAGGATGTTTTCGGTGGCACCGACTGATGGAAATTCCAGGTCGATTTCCGCACCTTTGAGACGCTCCACCTCAGCGACTACTGCACCGTGGCGAATGGAGGTAGTTGCCCCTAGCTTTTCGAGCCCAGATTGGTGCATGTCGAGAGGGCGGGAGCCGATAGCGTCACCACCTGGCAGCGCGACGACTGCGCGCCCACAACGGGCGGTGAGTGGTCCAAGAACGCAAACCGAGGCACGAAACTGGCGCACTGCGGCAAAGTCTGCGTCGCTGGAAATTTCGGCGGGAGTTGTAATGCGTACGGTATCGGCCGATTTATGTACTTCGCAGCCAAGTCCGCGTAACACGTCCATCATGAGGGGAACGTCGTCAATTGCTGGGCAATTGGTCAAAACCGTTGTTCCTTCGGCCAAGAGTGCGGCTGCCATAAGTTTCAATACGCTGTTTTTGGCGCCGGAAACATCAACCGATCCAACAAGCCGAGCACCACCAGTGACTAAAAATCGATCCTTCACAATCGCCCAGCTTAATCAACAGTTAGCGTATTTTGGTCTTATGGCTGTTCATTTAACAAAAATCTATACCCGCACTGGCGATGATGGCACTACTGGTTTGTCAGATTTTTCTCGGGTATCCAAAAACGATCCACGGCTGGCGGCCTATGCCGAATGCGATGAGTTAAATTCCCAAATTGGTGTAGTACTTGCACTGGGTTCCCCCTCCCCTGAAGTCAAAACCTGTTTGGCCCGTATCCAAAATGAGCTTTTCGACGCTGGAGCCGACCTTGCCACCCCAGACAATCCAGATCTTGGCTACGAGCCATTGCGCATCACGCAGGAATATATCGATCGCCTTGAACAGGAATGCGATAACTTCAACGAGGCACTTACGAAACTAGACTCGTTCATTTTGCCAGGTGGTACCCCCACTGCTGCACTGATGCACGTGGCCCGAGCTGTGGCTCGGCGGGCCGAGCGAGCAGCGTGGGCAGCGGTCGAGGCGTATCCAGAAACCACGTCAAAGCTTCCGGCAAAGTACCTCAACCGCCTCTCCGACCTGTTGTTCATTTTGTGCCGAGTAACCAATGACTCAAATGACGTCAAATGGGTACCCGGCGGTGATCGCCCCTAAAGCATTGCCCCAGTTAAACTGGCAGCTTTAGGGCAGAGCACCAATGCGACGCGCTGCGTTCACTGCTTCGTAGCGAGTGTGCGCACCAAGTTTACGCATGACAGAACGCAGATAACTCTTGACCGTTTCGGCTCCAATACCCATTTCTTCGGCCGCTTCAACATTGGTATGTCCTAGCGCTACACAGGATAGAACATCGAGCTCTCGAGCCGAAAGCTTGGTGGTTTGTTTTACCCGAACCGGTGCCACCATTTGATCGCAGAGCTCTTCTAGTTCAGATCGAAGATCTTCTTGCTCAATGCGATTGGCCAACATGCGCAGCTTGGAGTGGGTGGAACGGATCTGTTCCCATTCCGCGCCATTCATCATGCGACCCTGTTTGGAAGCCGCGCCGCCGCGGATCCCTTCATTGCGACGCGCTGCAGCATTGACTGCTAGATCTTGTTCTAGCGTGCGTGCGGTCATAGTTACCTCTTCGATAACTTTGTCCCCCAACCGCACTGGGGAATGGACCCCTACGTATAGCACGCCGCGGATTTCTCTATTGACTATTACTGGCACTGCAACGATTGAGTGCAGGCCTTCATCTTGAATAACTGAATCAAGTTCGTGGGAAATAACATTGGCTCTGGTGTAGTCGGAGACACCAACTGGTCGCCGAGTAGTTAATACCCGGCCACCCACACCAACGCCTGGTTCAATAATTAGATTCTGTAAGGCTGGAGTTCGAAGGCCGACCCATTGACTAATCTGCAACCGGTTATCGGCCAATACAGTGGCATACATTGTCACTGGAATGCCCGTCGCGGTTTTCAGCGAAGCCAACGCTGAGCGGACGGCATCCTCATCATCCTTCACACGCTGAATCTCCACCATTTCCTCCTGTGTGTAAGCGCATGGACAATTCTGTTAGGAGTTTTTCGTTTCACTGCTAGGTTCTAGGAATTCCCTTAATGGGTTCCGTTTTCTGAGCCGAAGCACCTGCCGCAGCGCAGAAATCACCGTTATCGTGAATGGAAAAGGTTCTCCATTTAAGAATGAAATCTCTGTTGAAGCCACAATCGTTACCCCCGCAGATGACAGCGGTGTGATTGTGCAACTACAGAAATTATAACCATGATTTTGGGGGTACCGAAAGGCATTTGTTTTGTCCGGTTTTTACCCTCAATGTCCACTTCATACATGGGACGGGGGTGGTATTTACCACTTATTACCCCCATTTTGCCGTATAACAAACTGATAACAAACACTTCTCTGATTGGTGTACAAGATCTGTTAAAAACCAATGGCCAGCTTGCGATTCACCCCACTTAGGGACACCCATTTCGACACGCCCAGAACCAATGGGTGACACTTGGACGATTCTTATATAAGTAAAACCGAATCGGACATTTGTGGCCACATTTAATGACAGATTGCACTGGAATCCCACATTGTCCAACATCCCAGAAGTGCCCAAGATCACTTTTTTAAACCTGCTTGAGAAAAATTAGTCAGCATATTGTTCAATCACACAGCTTTTAGTCAACTAGATCCGAATAGACCGCACAGTCTAGGCAGGCATGAATAAAATAGACTCAGTTGTCTAGCCGTCTGTTATACTCGGCCTAGTTCAAATCCATTTCACTGTAGGAGCTTTATATGTCCAAGATTTACAACGACATTCTCGAAACTATCGGTAATACCCCGCTAGTGCGCCTTAATCGACTAGACAAGGACCTACCCGGCAATGTCGTAGTAAAGCTGGAGTTTTTCAACCCTGCTAAATCTGTGAAAGACCGCATTGGTAAAGCCATCGTCGATGCCGCTGAGGCATCCGGTGAACTGAAGCCTGGCGGCACCATCGTTGAGGCTACGTCCGGTAACACCGGTATCGCTCTTGCACTAGTCGGTGCGACCCGCGGTTATAATGTAGTCCTAACTATGCCAGAGACCATGTCCCTCGAGCGTCGCGTGATGCTACGTGCCTTCGGTGCTGAGATCGTTCTGACCCCCGGTTCTGCTGGCATGCAGGGCGCTGTTGACAAGGCAAATGAGATCGTCGCAGAGCGTCCGGGCGCCATCTTGGCTCGCCAGTTCGCCAACGCTGCCAACCCAGAGATTCACCGAGTTACCACTGGCGAAGAGATCTGGCGTGACACTGACGGTGACATTGACATCTTCGTTGCTGGTATTGGTACTGGCGGCACCATCACTGGTGCGGGCGAAACTCTCCGCAAGTACAAGCCAGAGCTCGAAATCATTGCAGTGGAACCGGCTGCCTCCCCCATCCTAACCACTGGCAAGGCAGGTCCCCACAAAATCCAAGGACTCGGGGCTAACTTCATCCCTGAGGTACTGAACCAAAAGATCTATGACGAGGTGCTCACTGTCTCAAATGAAGACGCTGTGTCTACCTCTCGTGCACTTGGCGCCCAGGAGGGCATCCTCGGCGGCATCTCCGCCGGTGCGAATGTCAAGGCTGCCCTAGAGGTTGCTGCCCGTCCTGAAAATGAGGGCAAGACCATCGTCACCATTGTCCCTGACTTCGGTGAGCGGTACGTCTCCACCATTTTGTTCGATGACATCCGAGGTTAATATTCATCCATCTTTGTGAAGGCTTCCCAATTGTGGGGAGCCTTCATTAGGCTAAAGGTCTATGTTCAACATTATTAAAACTATCCGCGAAGACCTCGCCAATGCTCGAGACCATGACCCCGCAGCTCGGGGCGACATCGAAAATGCAATCGTTTACTCTGGTTTACACGCCATTTGGCTGCACCGCGTCTCTCATTGGTTGTGGACCCGTCAATTCCGCGGCCCGGCGCGCCTATTATCGCAGTTCACTCGCTTTCTGACTGGTATTGAGATTCATCCTGGCGCGACTATTGGGCGCAGGTTTTTCATTGACCATGGCATGGGCATTGTCATTGGTGAGACCGCTGAGATTGGCGACGGTGTCATGTTGTATCACGGTGTGACTTTGGGGGGCCAAGTACTCACTCAGACCAAGCGTCATCCCACTATTGGCGATAATGTCACTATTGGTGCTGGTGCTAAGGTGCTTGGGCCAATTACCATCGGTTCAGGTTCTGCTATTGGGGCAAATGCGGTGGTCACCAAGGATGTGCCGGAAAATCATATTGCTGTAGGTATCCCAGCTAAGGCCCGCCCGCGTAAAGCTGATGAGCAAATCAAACTAGTCGATCCTGACAGCTACGTAATCTGATGCGTATCGATAATATTGGCATAGTCGTCTCTGATGTGGAGGCGGCTATTGCTTTTTTCGCTGAGCTTGGGCTTACGGTCGAAGGTCGCACCAGCGTTACTGGAGATTGGGTGGATACCACTGTGGGGTTGACTGGAGTTGAGTGTGACATTGTTATGTTGCGTTCTGACACCATCCGGCTAGAGCTGGCTACATATCGACACCCTGCACTGATGCCTGCGCATGATACTCCAGCAAATACCGTTGGCTTGCACCGATTGATGTTTAATGTGCCAGATATTGATAAGACCGTCGAAAAGCTCCAAGCGCATGGTGCCACGTTGCTTGGTGGGATTGCCCGTTACGAAGATGCCTATCGGTTGTGTTATATGCGAGGAATTGATGGGATTATCCTCGCGCTCGCCCAAGAGTTGTCCTAGTTATTTGGCTCGTTTTGGTGCTTCGCCAAGTAGGCGGCAACTGCAGAGCAGGTAGGGATCACCGTGAATCCGGCTTCTTGGGAGTCCGCCAAAGCGTGGGCAATTAGTGGGCTGGAAAGCCCCTTTCCACGGAAAGCTGGGGAGATTACGGTGTGGTTGAAGTCGCGGGTGGTTCCTTCTTCGACATAGTCAAGATGGCCGGCTACTGCACCATTGATGGTGAGTAAGTACTGTGAGTTGTTGTGGATAATTTCCATTCTCATAGCATAGCGAAACCCCCAGCCATTATTGACTGGGGGACACGTGGTGGCACGGACCAGGATCGAACTGGTGACCTTCCACTTTTCAGGCGGACGCTCTACCGACTGAGCTACCGCGCCACTGGGTAGGTAATACCCAAGCGACCCTGACGGGGCTCGAACCCGCGACCTCCGCCGTGACAGGGCGGCGCGCTAACCGACTGCGCCACAGGGCCGTGTTACAAGGTTGCCCTTGCACGAAAGTTAACAATACACAGACTGGTAAAACATAGGCAAATCTCAAGGTTATTCTGCACTTTCCTGCAATAGGTCAGCCACGATTTCTTTAGCTTCAATATTGACACTTTGCACTGTGTCTACCTGATGTGCTCGGGCCCATAAGGCGAGAAGTTCACCGTTGGTCATCCGAGTGGATAAGGATGTCAATTCGGCGCGCACGCATGCAACAATATTGGAACGCCCTGCTGCAAAACCTCCTAGGCAGGTCCCTAGTGAGGTATCTAGCCAGATGAGCTCTCGGTTTTTCAGGTCAATAGCAAAGGGAATAGCAGAAGTAGAGTTATTTATGCAGCGCATGGCTGTTTCGACGGTTTGTGGTTCAAAAAGTTCACCAGACATGGATTCTTCTCGGTCCATGACTCCTGCGAGATTATCAATTCGGGAAAACGGCAGCCCAGAGTAGCTAATAATGCTGGCAAGTGCATAGCGGATATTGCGGTTCTGTGTAATACCGGCAAGGTCGATGTCAATGAATTCGGCTGCGCCGTCTGGGGCGCTAACAATGTCACCAGAATGGAGCACCCATTTCTTGAGTGGGTTTTTACTGATATTGGTGTAGTCGAGATGGCCTGTAGCCTGAGTCAAATCCGCATT
>JBHACV010000063.1:0-4249 GCA_041854705.1 Corynebacterium sp. | reverse complement strand
GCTAGAAAATATCGTTCAAGCACGGCGTGGGCATTTGACGGAAATCCGCGAGCGCATCGCACATGTAGACGTCGAAAAGCTCCCAGTCTCTGAGCGTAGCCTCTACGACAATCTCGCTCGACGAGGGAGGGGAGGGGCCGCTTTTATTATGGAATGTAAGTCCGCTTCGCCATCGTTGGGACTGATTCGAGCCGAGTACCACCCAGGCGAAATTGCGAGTGTCTATTCTCACTATGCCGCTGGAATTTCAGTTCTGTGCGAACCAGAGCGATTTGGCGGGGACTATGACCACTTAGCGACGGTCGCAGCCACCACCCACCTTCCAGTTCTATGCAAAGACTTCATTATTGATGTATGTCAGATTCAGGCCGCTCGTTATTTCGGTGCCGATGCCATTTTGCTCATGATGAGTGTGCTTAGCGACGAGGAATACCAACAGCTTGCTGCTGAGGCTGAACGCTTAGGGCTCGATGTACTTACCGAAGTCATCGATGAACCAGAAGTAGAACGAGCAAAGCGGCTTGGTGCAAAGATCTTTGGTGTTAATCATCGGAATCTGCATGATCTCAGCATTGATCTATCCCGTTCGGCAGAACTAGCCAAGGTAATTCCACACGATGCGGTACTGATTGCCGAATCGGGAATTCGGACCAATCAAACCGTCCGCCAACTCGGTGCTCACTCCAATGGCTTCCTTGTTGGTTCTCAATTAACCTCACAACCCAATGTAGATTTGGCGGCACGCGAGCTGGTCTTTGGCCCCAATAAAGTCTGCGGTATCACCTCACCAATGACTGCCCAAGCCGCCAAAGCAATGGGTGCGGTTTATGGTGGGCTAATTTTCGAAGCTGCCTCACCCCGAAATGTTTCACGTGAAACATCACAAGAAATCATGGCAGCCGAATCAGGCCTCAAGTATGTAGCAGTTTCTCGTCGCACTAATGACTGGGACGAATTGATTCAGCCGGGAATCGCGGCAGTTCAAATCCATAGCCCCTATCAAGGAAACCTCGACGCTGAACGCAACCTCATAGCTTCAGTGCGCAAGGCGGTACCAGCTGAAGTAGAAATCTGGCGAGCAGTCACTATGACCATTCCAGAGGGGCCTATGTGGGCGGAAGCAATTGTCGATCAGGTAGATTTACTGGTCTTAGACTCGGGTGCGGGCGGGACCGGTAAGGCCTTTGATTGGTCCGCGATTCCAGCATCTATCAAAGCTAAATCCTTACTTGCCGGTGGGATCCGGCCAGCCACCATTGACTCAGCTTTAGCAGTTGGAACTATAGGTTTGGACCTCAACTCGGGCGTGGAATATCCCACCCAACCCAGCCGCAAAGACACCGGGGCACTCCGAGAGTGCTTTGCCGCTATTCGCCGCTTTCATGATCCCCATGAAGCCTAACTAAAAGGAAAGTCTCAATGAATACTGAAACCCCTCATGATCGCCAAACACTTCTCCCAGCTTATTTTGGTGAGTTTGGCGGACAATTTGTACCTGAGTCCTTAATCCCAGCACTAGATCAATTGGAAGCAGCCTTCGTGGATGCCCAAAACGACCCAAGTTTTAAGGAAGAACTTCGTGCCTATTTCCGCGACTATCTCGGGCGTCCCACCCCATTAACTGAATGTTCCCATCTTCCACTGCCGGGGAAGGGGAAAGGCTATGCCCGTATTTTCCTTAAGCGAGAAGACCTTGTACACGGCGGGGCACACAAAACCAATCAAGTAATTGGCCAAGCGTTACTTGCCAAGCGCATGGGCAAGACTCGAATTATTGCCGAAACTGGGGCTGGGCAACACGGTACTGCCACTGCTTTAGCTTGTGCCTTGCTGGATCTTGATTGCGTGATTTATATGGGAGCAAAGGATGTCGAACGGCAACAACCCAATGTCTATCGCATGCAATTAATGGGTGCGAAAGTAGTGCCAGTAGACTCTGGTTCCGGCACCCTGAAGGATGCCGTCAATGAGGCCCTGCGCGACTGGACTGCAACTTTCCATGAGTCCCACTATCTTCTTGGTACCGCTGCTGGACCGCATCCATTTCCCACCATTGTGCGCGATTTCCACCGAGTGATTTCCGAAGAAGCTAAACAGCAAATGCTAGAACGCACCGGAGGGTTGCCAGATGTAGTGGTTGCGTGTGTAGGTGGTGGTTCTAATGCCATTGGTATTTTTGCGGACTTTATCGACGATGAAACTGTGGAATTGGTGGGGGCCGAGCCAGGTGGTCACGGACTGGACTCTGGTGAGCACGGCGCTACCATCTGCAACGGTCAAATTGGTATTTTGCATGGGGCGCGCAGCTATCTCATGCGCAGTTCCGAAGGTCAAGTGGAGGAATCTTACTCCATTTCAGCTGGCCTAGATTATCCCGGGGTTGGCCCGCAACATGCCCATCTTCATGCCAGTGGCCGAGCAAAATATGTGGCTATCACTGATACAGAAGCCCTTGAGGCATTCCAACTACTCGCTCGGCAAGAAGGGATTATTCCGGCATTGGAATCCTCCCATGCGCTGGCATATGCCCTGAAACGAGCCGCGCTAGCCGAGAAAGACCAAAAACATATAACCATCCTAGTTTCCTTATCGGGGCGAGGCGATAAGGATGTTGACCACATTCGCCGCACCATCGATGCCAATCCGTCTCTTGCATTAAAGGACTAACTGCCATGACTGTTCAACATCACCGCTATGCTCACATGTTCACCACCGCCCAGCAGGAGGGGAGAGGAGTCTTCGTTCCGTTTATCATGCTAGGCGATCCCACCCCCGAGGAGTCATTTGCGATCATTCGCACTGTCATCGCTGCTGGCGCTGACGCCTTGGAACTCGGAGTGCCATTTTCCGACCCAGTTGCTGATGGACCTACCATCCAACGTTCTCATATCCGAGCACTCTCAAATGGCGCTACCATTGCCAGCGCCATTGAACTTATTGAGCGTATTCGCTCAGAATTCCCCGAACTACCACTCGGCTTACTTATTTATGGCAATGTTCCATTTACTCGAGGATTAGATCGCTTCTATCAAGAATTCGCCGCCGCTGGTGCCGACAGCATCTTAATCCCTGACGTTCCGGTTCGTGAAGGTGCACCGTTTGTCGCCGCTGCCCATCGGGCAGGCATCGCCCCGATTTTCATTGCACCAGCCCAAGCCTCTGAAGCAACTTTGGCGGGGGTGGCACAAAGCTCTGAGGGGTACATCTATGCGATCTCTCGCGATGGTGTGACAGGAACCGAACGAGAATCCTCCACTCGTGGGTTGAGTGAAGTGGTTACCAATATCAATCGTTTTGGTGGCGCACCACCACTATTAGGATTTGGTATCTCTACCCCGCAACATGTAGCGGATGCTATTACTGCGGGCGCAGCTGGAGCGATCACTGGTTCAGCAATCACTGCAATCATTGAAAAGCACTGTGTAGAAACCGATCATGGTACACGTATCGACGATCCCACCACCTTGCACCACGAACTCACCGAGTTCATTCAAGCAATGTCTCAGGCTACCAAACATCAGTGACATATATTTGTCACTGTGACGTATATAGGTAGGGTTTTTATAATTGAAGAAAAGGTGCAATACTATTCCTCATGACCTCCCAACCTCCCATTTGTAGCCGTCGGCTTTTCTTACTGGGCACCGCTACCAGCTTTGCTGGTGCCTTGCTCGCCGCTTGCGGCAAGAGCTCGACTGAAGAAATATCCACTACCGATGTTCCAGTGGGCAGTGCTGTGATTGTCGGAGAAGTGATTATTGCCCAACCGACGGCGGGGGAGTACAAGGCTTATTCTGCCATTTGCCCCCACCAGGGTTACCCTATCACCCAAATCGATGGCGAAACCGCTAAATGCAATCGTCACGCTTCGGTCTTTTCCCTTAAAGATGGTTCGGTCATTTCCGGCCCTGCCCGAGATCCTATGACTGAGGTTGAATTCAGCCACAATGGCGAGACTATTACGATTTCTTAGAGAAGTGGCGATGTTTCACGTGAAACATTGCCACTTCGTTAAATAGCACGGTGATAACTAGCAGGTAGCGGCCAGAGATCACGTGGAATCTCAAGTGCATTAGCTGCATGCAATGGCCATGCGGGATCTACAAGAGCCGCCCTACCGATATCAATAGCATCGGCTTGACCACTCATAAGCACTGTTTGGGCCAGTTGCGGATCACCGATCTGTCCCACTGCAATAACCGGAATCTCTTCCCGAATAGCCGCAGCCAACGGTACTTGATAGCCTGGG
>JBHACV010000062.1:0-25735 GCA_041854705.1 Corynebacterium sp. | reverse complement strand
TGATTAAGAATCCACCAAGAATCCATGACAGAATCGAACATTGTTAGGTTGTGCACAAGCCACGAAATGTGACTTACATTTCCAAGTATGCCAGCAAAATCATTCGCGTGGTTGAGTACTTTAGGGTGAAAAACCACACAGTCGGACATTCACTTTCCGACAGCATGGTCAGCCGCGGTGACCTAGTCACTGAAATATCACCGAAATCCAACAAACCAGAAATATTCCGTCACAGTAGATGTGAGTTTTCACATGTGGTTTTCTGGTGCAGGACCCCGTCGCAGTGAAACCTTAAGCCGCCACTGTGAAATTCCTTTAGAATTAAACCCTATGCATGGGCACAACTTTGCGGCGGCACACCCAACACCAACGTTGATTACACGCCAAGACGATGTTGAGTTTTTGGTGAATAATTTTCTGACTTCCAAGACCCATCCTTTCCCAGAGCCTGCGCTTGCATTCGCCCCCTTGCTGTACCTCGACCCAGTTAATCTGCCGTCAGAGGTAACCGAGTACTGGAGCCTGCGGTGTGATGACTTGGTACGTATCCTCACTGCTAGCGAGGAAGAAACCACCAAAAACCGGCTGCTTGATAATTACCTCCCAGTAGCAGCCACCGATGCAGAACTACTGTATTGGATTGGACAACGGCGAATCGCCCACGGCATCTACTACGGCGAACCAGAAGAGATCATCAATGGTTATGACCACCAAGTAGAATCCCTGACTGAAACTGGAAATACCGAGGAAGCACGCGCAGTAATCCAACGCATTGCCGATCTGCAAACCGGTTTGGGCCATGAAATCGTAGATACCGATTATTTGCTCAAACAGTTGGACTCACACAAAGAAGAAAATAATGAAAAGCTGCCGGGGGCAACCAATGCGTTTGTTGATGGGTTAACCTACATTGAAAGCGCATTTTCACTGGTAGATTTTGATCCCACCTTGTGCCTGACCAGCATTTCTGTGGATTTCGAGGCCATCAGCGCAAATCTATCTGCAGCTACGCCGTTTGATGTTGAAAGCTGGATTCCATGGCTCAGCAAAGTTGCCGCAAATGAGCTTGCTATCGCTGATGCTGCGGGACTGAAGTTATTGATTCAACTGGATAAAGTGATTATCGAGTCATTATTTGTGCATAATTCTTCGGCCCCAGCTGTGAGTTTCGATAAGGCACTGCAACCGTGGTACGAGTTGTTCTATGCAAGCCCACCCGAATTATTGACAGCATTATCACCTCGGACTACCTATTATGCTTTGTCTATTTTTGCCAAGGTGATCTCGGAAAGCCCCCGGAGCCATCATGATATTGAGGCGCGTCTCGACCTGCTCAATAGCGTGGCTGCCGAGTTAGGTGACTACAAAACTGCCCTTGAGGCGATCAATAAAAAGACTCGGCATGCGCAAAATTACAAAGACTATGCCGCAGCAATGGCTTCAGCGCGGGAAGCCTACATTTATGGTGAGGAATTACTGGAGCAAAAACAGACTACGGCAATTCCCGAAGTGTTATGGGCCACCCGCAGCTTGGCACAGTTGCTGTCGTGGGCAGGACAGAAGGCAGAAGCCGCTGATTTACTGCTAGCAATTCCCAAGCGATTTAGCTTTGTTGATTTGAGTTTTAACGCCCAAGTGAATTACATATTCTCTCGCATTGAGCTTGCCCAACTATTCCACGAAGCCAAGCAGGAACGTGGTCGTCGCATCCTGCTGCAAGAGGCCGCAAATTTGTATGAATCCATTAATTTACATTCCGAAGCCCTGACACTACGCCGAACCCATAAGCTCTAGCTACTCGCGTGACGACGCCCCCACTAGTCCCCCCAACTATCTCAGCAAGGGCGTCACCGATTACAGGGGTAGTGTGACGAAATAGCTTAAATGAGGTTTAAGCTAACTGGTAGGCTGTAACTACTCTATCCATCTTTGAGCTTTGCATGAAGGTGTTAGTCATGTCCACACCACAGCAGTTCCCATTAGACCCTAAATCCGAGCACTTCGATACCACTGAGATACCACGCGTGAACGTTAATTCCAATAGCCCTAACACACAGCAAAACACTGGTAGTCCAGTAGATCCTGCATCGTCTAATCCGGCTCCACCTGTAACACCTGCTGCTCCCCACCCCAGCGCCCAGTATGCTCCCCCACTGCTAGCGGCACCGGCACCTGGCTATTACCCCTACAGCATACCGC
Organism: Corynebacterium sp.; assembly: GCA_041854705.1. Taxonomy (GTDB): domain Bacteria; phylum Actinomycetota; class Actinomycetes; order Mycobacteriales; family Mycobacteriaceae; genus Corynebacterium. The sequence continues at coordinate 23,536 of JBHACV010000062.1, read as the reverse complement.
CGCAAAAATCTGGAAATGGAGCAAAAATCACCGCTATTGTACTCGGCGTAATTCTAGCGCTGGTGCTTATTGGTGGCCTGACCTATTTCTTAGCCGGAGATAAAATCCGCGCCATGTTCGGCGGATCTGGCACACAGCCCAGCCAAATCGTACAAACTGTGGTGGTCACACCGAACCAAGGCACTGGTGGCGGTGCTGTAGCTTCCCGACCGACTCGGGAGAATTTCCCAGTTTCGGTCACACCAGTCAACAGTGCCGCAATTAATGGGGCACCTGCCGGGAATTTCCAAAAGATTTTTAAGTCTGGTCCTACCTCAGATTCCTTCGCGTTACAGGTCGGTTCAGATTTCCAGCAGCACTACAACCGAACAGGAAGCACTTCTGCATCGCTTACTGTTTATAGCTCGGTGACCGGCAGGTACTACAACATGAATTGTCAGGACCGCGGCTCTTATGTTCATTGCACCGGTGGCAACAATGCCAATGTCTATATCTCCTAGCTACCTGCCCCAACCCTTACTGAGAACTTGGCAACCAGCGCTTGCAACACTATTGGTTGGTGTCACGCTCGGGTTGGGAGCATGCACCATCCCAATTGATTCCGAACAGGTGACTACTACCTATGTCACCATCACTCCCGAGCCACTATTACCTGCTCCTGAGCCATCCCCAAGCCAAACCACCCTGCCCTTGGCTGAACTAGTCTCCGCCGCAGAAGCAGAAACTGGAGCACAACTTGGTGTCGCGCTGGGCGAGGAAGTAGCTGGTTCTATTCAGGGCGGGACGGCTTGGTCAACTGCCAAGGTACCAGTGGCAATCGCTGCACTGCGCCACAACCCTGAGCTGGCACCCACCATGTGGCCAGCAATCACCGCCTCTGATAATGAGGCAGCCCAACAGTTATGGGATGCCCTTGGTGGAGGTCAGATCGCAGCTGAAGCCACCAATACGGTGTTGCGTGAAGGGGGCGATGCTGTGACAATGACCCAACCAGAAGTCACGAGGGAAGGTTTCACCGCCTTCGGTCAAACCCAATGGCAACTCGTCGATCAAGCACGTTTTGCTACCCAATTATCCCAACTACCCGGCGCGGTCGAGGTCGTTGAAGCAATGGGGAATATTTCCCCTGACCAGCAGTATGGTTTGGGTAGCTTCGAGGGTGCGGTATTTAAAGGCGGCTGGGGCCCAGAACCAGATGGCCGCTATTTGGTCCGACAATTCGGGGTAGTCCCCACCGCAACGGGGAATATGGGGGTGGCAGTCATTGCCATTGGACCAGATTTTGGGTCAGCTCAGGCTGCTTTGTCGGTTCTCACTGACAAGCTCCATACTGTGGTGTAGTTTTAAGCGCGGTAGCCGAACCACGCTTTGTTGATTGGTAACCAGAGCAGCACTACTGCAATGATGCCAATGAGGGTAAGGATCCACATCTTTGGCACGACCACTAATAACACCCCAAGCCCCGAAAGAACACTAAGTGCTATGCGTCCCCATTCCTGTGCTTTTAGGGTAATCACGGAAAAACCCACGAGACATAGCATTGCAACTATGGTGATTCCAGCGCGGATATCATTGAGGTTTTGGCCTGCAGTAAGCACTGAAATCATGTCATATGCTAGGTATCCAGCGCTGATGATGTAGCATCCTGCGGCAAGCAGTAGTGGCCATGGGGCCGCTAGCATTCGGGTGGTGTGTATTTTTGGCACGTATTGTCGCTTGTCTTTGGCAGCTCCAAGGGTGTAACTGTCAGACTGGGCGAACGGGTCGGCGGTGGGGTCGAAACTATTGGTTGGTTGTGGGGTGAAGGGATCCTTATTCGGGTTCGGATCGCTTGTGAAGGGGTCGAAATTATTGCTCACCGAAAGCCTCCTGTGTAGTCACTAAACACGCCGTATTCGGTTAGGTGCCATCGGATTGGGTCGAGCACTCGGTAGGGGGCGATGCCTTTCCTATCAAGGTTTTCCCCGCGGGGTGATTCTCCAAGTGCAGAGACTGCGAAGAAAGAATAGCGGTCTTCTGCCCCAAGGTAGGTGCGGTTAATGGCATTGACTAGATCATGGGCATCCATGAGCCGTAGTAGGGATTCGATTTCTAGGTGTAGGACTCGTTGGTTGGCTGGCACATAGTTCCACCCTGTGTCTCGTCTGAAGGCGGCCCCGAAATTGCCCATGATTTGTTTCCATTGGTTTTCTTCCAGCTGGTCCAAGGTTTGTAGGGTGTCGAATTTCGACACCGTGACTGCGAGCTTGGGGCGGCCATCACCAATGAAGTGCATGATGGTACGGAATACATCTTCTGGGTTGCCACCTAATTGTCGGGGTGAGGGAATTAATCCGCGCAGGTAGGTGGCGATGCTGGGTACTTTTAGTGGGTCGAAGAGGAAGATCACTAGGTCTGCGTAGCGAAAAAATTCCATATCGCTGTTGCCAAGATCGGGGCTTTCTAAGTCTTCACCGGCGACGTCGCGGATCACCAAGTAATGTTCGCGATTAACACCATCAGGGGCGAGCCAGTTTCCAAGGCTGAAAATAAATGGGTCTTTTTGGTAGGCTCCTGGGTCACCGCTACGGGGTGTGGCAGGCATATGCCGCATTTCCCGAAACAGTGGAGTTTCGTATTTTTCTACATACCGGCGTCGGGTGGAGTCATCGGCAGCGGTGAAGGTGTGATGGGGAAACCGCTGCCGTGTGAGCAGTTCTAGTTGTTTGACCACCACGGCTAAATAGAGGCTTTTGCCCGAGGCGCGGGCCCCTGCCATTGCAATACAGTGGGTTACCGATTCGGCCCATCCAGGTAATAATGGCCGACCGAGGTAGGAGGTTTCTTGTCCAGGGCCTAGTAGTTGGTAGGTGTCGGGACAGCGAGCAAACATGCTCACCACTTCCTTTGCTCAGTGTTGGCAGCAAACGGGTTTTGTTGCACCTGCCCGCCCAAGATTGTTGCGACTATCTCGGCAGATTTATGCAGTTTCGCGTGGTCACCTGTGGCGAGTGCCGTGGTGAACTCGTGATCGAACACCATCATTGCCAATGGGTAAGCACTACCGTAGCTACTGCGGTACAGTTCAGCGTGGATTTTAGCGTTTTCGCCGACCACACACACGATGGTGGGAACAGCAGTCAATGCCATTGCTGGCCGTGGGGCATGCGTGACGACGACCACTGCTTCCGCATCTTTTCGTGGTCTGCTTTGTGGCGCTCCCACTCGCGTGGCAGCGCTGGTCAGGCTGGTTTTCTCCCAGCCGGATTCCATACCAGCCACGTCAAGGTCAAAATGGTCAGCAATGCCGAAAATGACATGCCCGATAAGGTTTAAGTCTTCTTCGGTGACTGTGACTGGCATGGCAGCTGAGCCGTCCACAATGACTGCCAGATTTTTTACCGTCGCGGTGGTGCTGCCACCAGCACGTAACGCCGAAACCATAGTCATGGCTTCTCGGGGGAGGTCAGCTGCAATATTAGAGCCGAATGCTACGACGGTGACGGTTTTTTTATTGGCACTGGGGAGGATTTCACCTAGGACTCGTTCAGTAGCGCCATCAACTCGAACCTCGGGGAATTCTAATCGAATGTGCTCACTGGCAGTTGGTTGTTCAACGATGAGGCTGACAAGGTGGTCTGGGGGAAATTCGCCACCACCGAGGGGCCGGACGATCAGTGCAACTCGATTATCAAAATCGGTGAGGTAAATCTGGCTGGGTTCTGGCCGGTTGACTTTCTGGGCGCCCTCGGCAATGACCTCCACCGGGGTGCCGGTGCCGCGTACCAGCCAAGCTCGGATACGCAAGAAGTCTCCCCGGGAAACTTCGTGGGACATCCCGTCGCGGAGTGTAATTGTCTTTGGTGGCATGGTGTTCTTTCTTATAACGCAGTTTCGTCACGATTGACGTTGTTGATCGGTGAACTGCCAAATTGCTGTGCTTACCTGCCCTGCAACTACTTGTTGCTCTTGCCGCAATTTCTCTGGATGGGCAAGATCTGCTTCTACATCCAGTGAGGGCGGTGTGGGTTGAAAGCTGGTAAGTGGTGAGTTATTGGTGGGAAATTGAGCCGGTGGTTCCGGCGGTGGCTCTGGGGGTTGTTTGATTTCAGCCTGCCGTGGTGGGCGGGTTTCCAACGCATATTGTCGCGCACGTTTATACACCACATTTTGCAGTGCGGTGAGGCTGGCATTGCGGGTGGCTTGTTGGCGGAAACTGGTCAAAAATTCCGCCGGGGTGGTGTCGGGGCGTTTTTGGCTGAGCCACTCGATCACACATTGGGCGGCTTGATGCACTACTGGCTCTTTTTGGGTGAAGGTCAATGCCACAAAACTGGTTTCACCAAACCAGTAGCGAGGCACACCATGCAGCAAGATCATGGCCACAAAGCTACCGCGTACTCGGCATCCAAGCTCATCACTCGGGTCAAGCAGTAATAGTTCATAGTAGCGATTAAGCTTGCGTAGGGTTTCCTCGGTGGGCTCTTGGTCCATGGCGAAATAAATCTCAAAAACCTGGAAGCCTTGGATAAACTTCCGCTCACGCGGGGTAGGTGGGGCAATGTGAGCATTCAGTCGGGTTTCGAATTCAGTGAACCGCTGGTCTATCGGTAGCGGCCGTTCGGTGATGTGGTGAGTAGGTTCGGGGATCATAGGGGTTACCACTGGTGGTTCTTCCTCAAAGGGGTTGCTGGCCATTTCAAAAACGTCACCTGCTGCAAACATCGCTGGCAATGATTCAGGTGTCGATGCAGCAGGGGTGAGGGGGGCAAAATCAGCGACTGATCCAACCGGCGCGACGGGGGTGGTTGTTGCAGCCGAGGTCATTTCGGCAACTGGAGTTACCGGTGCAATGGGGGTGTTGTCAGCAGGTGGGTTGGCCTCTGCATGCGACACCGCTGGGAATGCTGCCGTTGTGGGGCCTGCATTGGGATTATCAAGATACTGACGAACCATAGGAGCAAGTGGTTTGGTTGGGTCTACCACCACTGCCCTAGTGGAGCGAAGTTTCGCAGCCACATCATCGGCATCATAATCGCCGACAATGGTGACATTGCAGCCGGTTTGTACAATATTTTGTATGCTTTCCAGCGTTTCGAACGTCGAAAAGCTGAAATCGGTTGGGTAGCCAAGTTCACGGGCAATCGTAGCTACCCATAAGGCGGCCTCCCCCAGTGGGCAGGCAATGACCACTGGGCGGTTGCCTTTGGAAATCACCGCAGAAATGGCTCGCGCCATCAGAATGCGTTCAGCTGGATATACCTCAGGAAATGGGGTGCCCAGTGGGGCAGTTTCGGTGGCTGCGATACCTTCGGGTGGATCGCTGGCATACACAAAAGCATCAATGATTTCATCGGTGATTGGCCCAGGGCGAATGATTGACTCAGGGATTTTCACCTCATCAACTTGACGTTTGCCAAATGGAACAGGAATGTCTGGGGAGTATAGCAGCCTAGTGGGGTGGAATAACCCCATTGTGCCATCGGGACAAAGCTGCACATAGGTGAACACATTGCCGGGCCGACCAGTGGAATCTTGGCCCGCCTGCGCCGAAGCGTAAAAGGCAAATCCTTGCCCTTGAGCTGGACCAGATTGGTTCATGGGCAGCCAAGCGAATCGGCGAGTCAGTTGGGCGATTTCTTCCTTGGATGGGTAATTACCAGGGTCAGGTCCACCGGTGATAGCAGATGGTATCCACGCCCGAAGCCCCACGGCCTGTTCGAAAGTGGCGGTTCCGGTGAATTCACCGAACCCCCAACCTCCATCGCGATCATTCTGCCGCGAAAAGGACGCGTAACTAAACGAACCAGTCATTAGTTTGTTCCTCGCATTCTCATCATTCACCTATACCCCAACCTTGAGGTCAACGATGGTGTCATCATCGACCACAATACGACTACCTGGATTTTCTGCATCTCGGTGATCTGGCTGCATGAATAACCGCAGATAACCACCGTGTAAGCCACTACTATTAACCGCCCAACATTTGCCTTGGCGTCGTGCTTCTTGCTGGCTTGACGGCAAAAATTCGGGTAAGATCACTGGACCTGGTCGGGCATACCCATGCTCTTTTGCTTCGGCCAATTCCACCGCCTGACCATCATGGGAATATAACGGGAATCGCTCTGGGTTGTGCACCAAAATAAACTGTGGTGGGTGTCGGTCCTCGGTACCGCGGCGCCATATCCACAGTAACGCATATGTGCGATCTAATTCTGGGCCATCAATTTTGTAGGAATACACTTTCAACCCTGGATAGTTGATTGTGGTGGCATCCGCCCGCGTGGTCACCCCGGCATAAATACTTTTTGGCGTTAAAGTCACCTCATCACCGAAGTCGTTTAAATGCAACCGAATCCCACCTTGGCGACGATAATCAGCTTCGGTGAGTTCCTTGGTCTCCCCCTGTCGTTGGGTCACTTCCACTAATTGCGCACCAGTTGGCCAATCAAAAGTAATCAATTGACTATCGACTCGCTGAATCAGACTGTAATCGGTAATCGGCGCTACTTTTTGCAGCACCTTATACTCTCCAACCAAGGATTTCTCTCCGACCACATTCACCGGTACACAAAAAACCTGTGGCCAATTAGCGGGCCAAATCAAATCCTTGGCGACGTCATCACCGGGATCGGATTCAATGGTACTAACCCACTCAGTGCTGCCCAAAGCATCATCATCGAGCAGATAACTGCTATCCACGGCTTTACCAATCAAATCTGGAGCTGGTTCCGATTGGGTGAGATAAATCTTCACTTCACCAGTGGGCGGGGCAATCCATGTGAGAATGATTAAGTCCTTATTGTCTTCCTCTAGTGCCACCGCAGTGAGTAATTCCACTGCCTGAATATCAGCACTGATGGTTCGGCACTCGATCTGGCTCCCCTCACCCCGCATGGTATGACCGCCAAAGGTGATCTCGGGGAAAATCTGAAACTCATAACTGGCGCCACGTATGGGAGCAGTAAAACTGAAGCTACGAGCATCGACCCCGGTACGTAGCAAATGTATGGGCGAGTCCAGCGGTTCTTCGACTCCCCGCTGTCGAGCATAAACCGCCACATTGCTATGACCTTTTAATGGTGTCCATGTTCCTGTGACAATGCCATTGGTTTCTACCACACTGAAATCTGTTGGTGGCAGCGCTACCGGCTGCTCTCCTACCAAGACTGGTTGTACATTAATGATCTCTTTCACAGTTGCCGCGGCATAGGCCCACACCATGTAGTGGCGCATCCCCGCCTTTGGATCCAGCTTTTCTCGAAACGCAGTACCTTTGGTAAAAACCAAAGTCGTGCCCGTTTCTGGGCTACGTGCTTGTTCGGTATCTGCCCCAACCACGCGGTAAACCACTGCGGGCTTGTCTGCAATCTCCACCGGTTCCCAGAATAAAAATACCGACTTGCTGCCATCCTCAGCTGTTTCCAGCTCGACAGTCACCGGGCCGAACTTCCCCTTGGTGGTCCCCCAAGCAAACGGCGCTAAATGTTCAGGTTTTAGGCTTGACAAGAAATCCTTGGGGTTAACGGTACGCCGCTTGAGCCATTTCTCTTCTGCCGCTGATGCGAGCAGCGCATCCCAATCCTCCTCAGGTGTTGGCTGTTCTTCTCCTATTGTTGATACTGGTGGTGCTGGTTCCGCTGGAGTCACCGGCACCTCAGGTGGTGCTGTAGCTGACACTGGTATGGGCGAGGTTGCGGTGGTTGAAGTAGGGGCCGCAACCTCTGGGCTGGTTGACGACCATGAGTCTGCTTCAGGTGCTGCGTCTGGTGGTGTTGCGAGGTCAAAAGAAGGCCGCAGCCCACCGATTGCTGCAGGCATCGGCTCACTGGCTTCCGTCACCTCCGAAGCAGCCGCCCCCTCTTGTTTTGGCATTGGCGAATCTGTGGACTTATCTGTTGGTGGTGCTTGATAATCTGGGGCAGTCAACGTCGTAAAGTCAGCCATCCGGCCCTGTAGTAGCGCCACAATGGCATCAACCTGCTGCTGCGAGCTAGTGGTTAAGGCAGCAGCGACTGTTGTGGCATTGGGGTCAGTTAATGTCGTCACCCGCAGCATATCTGCAAATGGAATGTTGGCAAGCACCTTTTTCGCTGGCATCAGTTCACCTACACCAATCCATTAAAATTACCGAAATCAAAATCACCAAAAGTAGGATTCTGATTATCGTCTAACCGAAACTCACTGGGCTCTTCAAAGCTGAAATTCGGCTGGGGGTCGGACTTCGGGTGCGTAGCATCCTCATTACGCAAATACGTCAAGGACACTGCTGGGCCAAACTGGCACACAGTCACCGCTTGGGTCAGATTGGTACTATTAGGATCCTTGCCTTCAACATCAGACAGATCGGGATCAATATTGGTCGCATTTCGACTCACTCCCGCAGAGGTCACTGCCGCATTAGAAAAGCGCACCTGTTGCCAATTAATGTCTCGAAGCGCCGCCAAAAAATGCGACTTCGACACTTGCCGCAACTGGCCAGATTCATAAAATTCCACGGTATCCAAAGCCTGGTCAAGCCGACGAATGATCGCCGGATCAAAAATCGCCCGCTCCCACTGTGCCTTCAGCTGATTTCGGGAATCCAAATCTGGGCTAATAGCCCACATGCTCAACCGATCTAAGGTGGAGTGGGAACCGTGACCTGCTTGCCCATAAAGTTCAGCAATCCGAATTGGATTGGTCCCCTCCCGCTGCCGGATCACCTCAAATACATCGGTAATGAATTGCCCGAAGGCTTCCTCAGCCCAACTGGGCTTATACACCTTCGCTCGAACATCATTGACCAAGGTGGTCATGGCATTATCGGAGATCACCGCTCTACCAATCTGGGTAGAACGCGGCAACCCACTATGCGGAATTGGCAACACTTGTTGTGTGATCGTCGGGTTACCAAACGGCCGAGCAATCGTCCGGCCCAACACCGTAGACCATGATAAAAACTGACCATACGCACCAGTAATCTTGCGGACATCCCCCACAGAATTATTGTAATTACGCAATGCAACCTGCAGATTAGTTTCCAGCCGCTGCAACCGCTCCTGCTCGTCAATAATCCCTCGGCGCGCTCGCATAAACACCACCATCTGAATCCCCATAATCACCACCGTGACCACAAACAGACTCAGTAGGCACCAACGCCAATCCAATCCTTGCCAATTCGGCAGGAAAAACCGCCAATCGGGTCGATAATAACGGACAGTGCAATAGGCAATCAGCAGCACCAACAGCAACCATGCCATGCTAAAACCAGCCAAGGTTTTAGCGAGTTTACGGTTCTCGTCGGCAAAGTCCCGCCGCTTGACCGCAGCAAGTTCTGCTTCTGCCTGCCCCAATTTCTCCCAATTGGTTCTCGCATTACCCCGCGCAAGTTGGAGCAAATGCAATAGATTCACCCCGGTAGACCAAGCGAAGCTTTCTGATACTCGATTCTTCCAAGCCTGAAAATCTTCCCGCAGCTTCATCACCGCCGAATCAGTGCTATGCGACGCAACATAATTCAGCTCATCTTCGTAGTACTGCGCCCGATCCACATCAAAGGGCAAAATCCGTGCCTGCTCGGGGGTCATACCAGCAATATCATCCAAAATCGGATGGAATCCATCGAAGGCCGCTGACACATCCGGCACCGCCTGTTCCCCCCGACGCACAATCGCTGGATTACGACTATTATCCATGGGACCATTCAGCGGCTCCGGCAGCCGATCTGCACCATCAACCAAGGTCAATGCCGCTTTGCAATAGTCTTGCCATAATCCCGATAGCACCGGTTCCGGCTCAATACGCAGCCCCGATTCTTGGGTGCGCGCTTGAATCAATTGCGCATTATGCCGCAGCTGCTCTATCGACGCGGGTCGGCCCGAAGCTGAACCAACTACCACCTCAACCACGGATTTCTCACCATACAGGCCACGCTGAATCGCACCTGCGACCGTCTCTGCGGTTTTACTGCTCAGACTTTGACCCCACATCCGGGGATTACCAACCACAGCCCGAAAATACTCCCGCAAGAAACTCTTCACCGCTGCGAAACCGCTTTGCTGAATTGTCGTCCGTCCCGCCTCTGGTTCCATCGGAGTCAATAAACTCGGTGAATGCTTACGCAACACTTGGCGCGAATACTCAAATCCAGTCGATTTCGGATCATTGAGGTACACCGCTTGCCGCCCATCGGCGAACTGTGTTTGCGGCATATGTTCAGAAATATCCACCACTTGGGCCAATAATGCTGCCTCCACCTCACTGGCATCAACGCTACGGTGGTGCGCCCGCGCAAGCCGGAACGTCGATTCCGAACCCGTCGAAATCGCCCGGCCCTCCGCATCCAACACTGGTACGTGATTAGCAGATCGCCATAAACCCAGTAGGCTCAACAAGGTGGGAGCATATACCCGTGCTGCACCAGAAATCCCAGCGTCTCGGCCAATCGGACTTATCGACGCCAATGGGCTATCCGAATCTTCCGGCGCCACCGCAATTGTCGCCCACCCCTCCCGATGCATAGGTTCAGCGACTTGGTGCGGTAATCGCGGCAACAAGACCCGCACCCGAGAAACTCGACCTGGTACTCGGCTTTCAACCGCCGCAAGCCACGCATCAACTTGGCGGTAATCGGTGGTGATGGCGTCGTCTAGCTCTTCTAGCGCAACCACCACAGTGATACCTGTGACCTGCCGTAATGCTGTATCAAGATCAACTAATTGCGGTGAATTAGTCACTAATTTCACACTGCGATCGGTGGTTGAGGAACTAGTATCGATCCAACTGCTGCTTCGAGTTTGGCCCAAGGCACTGTAATCAGTGATTACCGCTTCGATTTCTTCAAAAAGCACCCCATGACCTAAGAAGATCACATTTGCCAACTGGTTATAACTCATACCAGACCACCAAATTCACCGAATTCGCTTGCTCCTAGGTTGCCACCAGCTAATTGATCCGCCCCGAAGTGCGCGCTGGGTGCAGTGATTGGTTGTGCAGCAAGTTGCTTTGCTTGGTCTAACAGTGCTCGGATGCGCCGGACCATTTCCAGCACGTCTGAGGCAAAATCTCGATAATAAGGCATTTGTGCTGCATGCTTGCGGGTGGGCGGGTTGACCCATTCCTTTTGGTTCATCGCAGCACCTGGGAAGCCTGAGGCATTGTCGGGGACGAATTTGTCTGCTAATGCGCCTGCTTTGGTCAATGCTTCAATGATAAGTGCGGCGCGATCTTCAATGTCGGTGCCGACTACCTCATTTTGTTTAGCGGGGAAAACCCCATTTCGGAGGAATTCTGCCATCACACTCACTGCGGGGTGCACAATGCCACCCTGATCGTTGGTGGGGCCGTTGGCGGAATTATCGTAAATCTCTCGCAGTACCCAGTATGGCCGCAAGGATTGTGCGGGGCGGCCTTGGTTATCTTTGTGATGCGACTGGGCATAGGCTAGCAGGATTGATTCCAGCACCACCGGCATCCAATCCACTGGGTGACGCATTTGTGCTGGGGATGTCAGCATGGGTGAGGGGAACTCCAACCACTCGTGTCCGTCATAGATGTAGGCTTGGGCATTGGCTTGGCCTTGGTTATGAACGTAAATGCGTCCGGTGGCCAGCCCAATAATCCACCCAGCGACGAGGGCTTTTCGCTCGTCGTCAGATAGTGGTAGGAAAGCAGACAGCGGCCGAGACCGACGCAGTCGCCACGCGCTTTGTTTATCTACCCGACTGGCCCAGTCGTCGGCGATGGGAGGTAGCAGTGAGCTAAATACGATTGGGGAATAATTCGGGTATGAACCAAAAACATCAATCTGGCGGATTTTACGAGCATCGGTCAGCGAGCGAGAGAATACTTCATGGGTGTGCTCAGTGATATTTAGAGTGGATTTAAGTACATCTTTAAGCTCATTAGCTGCCATGAGATCCTTAAACGGCACCTCCGAGAACGAGTAACGGTATGACACGGGGGTGCCGTGCACAGTATTAACCATCGTCTCGTCTACCGCAGCCAGCGGCCGGGCTTGGCTTAGTGCCAGAGCAAAGGCTTGGCGTAGTCGATTAATCCGAGCGTGGTATTCCACATCATTGACCGTTTCATCTTGGGTCATATAGGCACGCAAATCCATGGAAATGAACCGCTCGAAGTGATAACCGGAGCGCCCAATCCACATCCGAGCTCGTTCCAGTAGGTCAGCGGGCCGAATTTTTGCCCGGAATACCGCTGGGCTGGAATCTCGGATGTCCCCACCACCGGGCGGGGTTTGTAGGTGTTTGCACACCCAACCGGCTCGATTGCCTTTGACTTCTTCGCGTTGCTTTCGTGCCAAAGTGTCCTGTGGGGGACGCAGTGCATCGGTGGTAACCCAATCACCTAAAATCACCGCACGTGCCGCTTGTCGAGAGGCTTGGTTCAGATCAAAGACCTCTGGGTCAGCAACTCGGACGGTTTCTACCAGTTGGGTGGCGTAATCATTGGGGAAGGAATCCACCTCGGTAATGAGGATTTCATTATGCGATCCTCGGAACCGGTCGCTAATCCGCTCATCGGATTCGGTTGGCCAAATGACCGGGTCAGTGGTGGAAACGTCCGCTAAATTGGTTGCCACGTCTTTCTTCTTATTTGCTTCCTCCAAGTCAGCATGGGCACTGCCAATCTCACGTTGTAGGCGGCTTAAGCCTGCAATACGGAAATCATCTAGGACCGGCAAAAGGTTTCGAGACAATGCAACCAACATATAGCTACGTACTTGCTGGCGATACGCCATTGCGATTTGGTCCAGTACTTCCGCCCCACCATGTACTCGGCGATTGCCCGACAACGGGTGCATGAGGGAATCAACTTCGCCGGGGCGAGCTGCTGGGTTCATATTTTGGGTGGACTGTACTACCTCATTTAGGGCATTTAAGATGCGCTGCTGGATAATATCGCTGAGCTGATCTAATACTGCTTGTACAAAGGGAACACCTACTACTGCCATTTCAGATTCTGCTGCGGCAATAACAGCATCCATGAATCGATCGGCATAGTCATAAACAGCTTGATATGCTGCGGCATTTAAAGAATTGGTTAGGTGTTGAGAAATTGCCGGATGGTTCAGTCGTTGGTTGATTTCATTGGCCCAATCTCGGCCTTGTTGCCCGTCGGTTGGTTGGGGTAGGGACTGGCGCAACCATTGCAGGTTCGCATTGATTGCATTAGTGATTTCGGTGGAGAAATTCTGATCTAACCATGAAGCAATCATTGCTCCATTTGGTTGGGTATGCCGGAAATTAGGGTCGATCCCCAAAGACTGCAGCAGATTTGGTAGACGTTCTTCTAAGCGCGCCTTTAATTGTTCCTCTCCTGTGGCTGGGTTAAGCGGATCGATGTGTCCATGAAGTAACCGGTCAAAGGCGCTGCGGGCAAGGCGTTGAGCGGCATACTCAGCATATTTATCCCGCCCCATGCTTAGTTGGGCGTATCCCATTGAGCCCCATGGAATAACATCCCAAGTCACCTTGCCGGGGTCGGCCCAGCCTAGGTAGTTGCGATTGCCATCTGGTGATCCGGTATTGGCCAAACTGTATTGCACGAAACTTTCGCTGGCGGTATCGGAATACATCAGTGCACTTAGTGCTCGACCTAAACCGCGGTAGATGGTTTTTGCACTGCCATCACCAAACTGTGCTCCTTCTTGTCCCATACGATTACCAATGGGGAACATGCGGGCAAAGGTATTGATCCTGCTGGCACCATTAATGCCCATTGCCTCAAAAAGTTCACTATCGGATTTAGCCGCTGCGCCAGTTTGGCAGGCAATGGCCTCACCAAACATGGCTAAAGAATTTGGCCATGCCCCTACCATCATGTCTTTGGGAATGTCCGAGAACACCTCGGGGGTGAGCATGAAAACACCAGTATGCTCTGGCTTCGCATTCGGGATGGTGGAAAGAATACGGCACACATCTAAAAACATTGACGCACCTGCGCCACCTGCCATTGAGGAAATCACCAAAATGCTGGGGGTGCTTCCCTGCGCAGAGGAGCGTTTATTGGTCAATTTGTAATTGAGTTCGTCTAATTCAGTGTTGGTTTCGGCTTTGTTCAAATCTTTCATGGCGGCATCCAAGCCCTCTTGGATGCGCTTGAAAGCTGGGATAGTCAGCATTCGTCCGATCCCTCGGTACTGACCGGCACCATCAGAAACTGGGGTGGTGATCCGATCCGGCATGGGGGTGGCCCAAGTCGCTACTTCCTTCATGGCGTGGTTTTTGATTAGTTCACCACTAACCCCTAAATCAAAGGTGGAATATTGTTGTCTGCTACCAATCCCAATGTAGCGTCCTCCGCCCTGCTGCACGTTTGGCAAATTATCGGGGCCTGCTTCAGGAGCGATGGGGACATCGATAGTAACAAACTGCCAGCACTTAGGCAGCTCGCGGCGTTCTGGCTCAATTTGCCGTAATAGCGCCTTGAGCTGGTCCATCATATAAGCCTGGGTTTTAGCACCAGAGCCACCACAGCCGACAACCAAGAATTTCCGCATTGTTTCTCCTACCTACTGATTCTTCAATTATTTCACCCCACCCCAACAATGGGTGAGGAATTACTAATGCAACATGTCTATTATGCATTGGATCATCATTGCTTCGATTGCCCGGAATCGTTTCCAAAAGGATCAGCAAAGGGATCAGGGAATGAGGTTTGCGGAGGTGGTTGCTGCCCACCTGGGTGCGGCGCAAAACCACCCTGAACTGGTTGGCTACCTGGTGTGGGATTGCCAAAGGGGTCAGCCGCAGCAGGCGGATTCGCCGATGGTGTGGCTGGCGGGGATCCCTGCTGTGAGGCCCCAAATGGGTCATGGGCCGGGAATGGCGAGCTGGCATTCTGCCCCCTTCCCGCGCTCTGCGTAGACCCCGCACCTTGTGCAGACCCCGTGCTTTGCGTAGACCCCGCGCTTTGTGCGGACGTGCTTTGGCTGGGGGTTGCGAATGGATCACTGATCCCGGTGCTTGGTGTCCCTGGCGCACCTGCTGGTCCGGTACTGGTGTCTGGGGTGGTTTGGGCGAAGGGGTCCCCACTGTTGGGCATTCCCACAGAGCCAGTAACACCTGTTGTATTCGACGTTTCTGGGTGTGGTGCATTTTGGGCAGTTGTAGCCAGTTTCTCCAAATAGTCTGGCACTTTGGCGGAAATGTCGCGTGCGAGTTCGCCGAGTTCGCCTTCTTGCACATTGCTATCTACCATGACCAGCACTTGCCCTCGGGTGGCATCTTGTGGGTTGGCGTATAGCACCCAGGTGTTTTTCAATGCTAATGGCAACCGTGCTGCGTTTTTGAATTGTCGTCCGGTGTCAGCAATTGATGGTTTGCCCTGCGCTACGGTGGTTGCGGTGCTAAACGGGTTGAGCCCGTACCGCACCGTGAATTCTTGCCCATTAATCACAGCATTTCTGCCTGTTGGTATCACACCAGTGGTATTGAGCACTACCGATTGGTAATCCAACTGCACCGACATTCCGGTGTCTTCCCGAATCACGGCACCATCCTTGATCGCCACCGGTAGGGAAACTGCGTGCAGTTTGGTTTGCACTAGCACGCCGGTCAGATACTTAATCGCGTACAAGATACCCAAGGGGATCAGTACTCCCAGCAATAGGGCAGCAATCAATACACCAACAAAAATCGGGGCGTTGACAGGGGCCCGCATGGTGCCAGTCATGTGCACTGATACTTCTGCGCTTTCGTCTCCTTCAAGGGAGTTCAAGGTGACCGGTAAGTTGAAGCTAATTGGGCCGTCGGCAAGCTTTTCGACGCGCACCGTCACCGGCAACTCGCCCTTCTCCCCTTTCTCCAGCTCGATAGCACTCGTGACAGAACCATGTTTGGTTTCTAAAGTAACCAGTCCAGAATTTTCCGGCAGGGTCATATCTGGGGCCAGCTTTGCTGGCTCAATCCACAGCTTGCCTGGCCCTTCGACTGGAATCGTGACCACGGTCTGTTCTTTTTGCAATGACAAGGCAACTTCACTTGCTACCTTGGGCATATTCGCAGGTGAAATTGCAATGGGATAGCGAGCGACTAAGGGCGAAAGCTTAGTACCGGGTGCTTCCTCAGTGCCTTTAGTTGTAATTTGCGTGGTCAGGACAATTTCACCGGTAGCAGCTTTTACTACTGCATTCAAGGGTACGGTCACATCGGTGCCATCGGCAATGGACTGTTCACTACCTAAGTCAATTGGCCCAGAGCCGTCAGTGGGAATAAATTGTGCCGATAGCACAGCTTCACCAGCAAGCTTTGGGGAATTACCGTGACGATCCAGCAGCCGAACATGCAATTGCTGGTCATTGGAAAGGCCAACAATGTCTTCTTCTTGTAACTCGGCCACCTCGGTGGTCAGCCCAGGGAAGATTTGCATTTTGGCATAGTAAGTGGCCTGAGAATCTTCTGGGGCACGGTAGCCGAATGCCCACTGCCCAGCCCACTGAGCCGTATCTGACTTGCTCATAGCGATGTCTACCATTCCAGGCGTTGCGGAACCGAGACTGACATCAAGATCCACCTCACCGGCTTTGCTTGTGCCTTGTGGTAACTCGATCACCTCCCCACTGGGATTAATTAGAATCGGCACCAATCCCGAATCGACTTCTGGTGAGTTTGGTACTGCTGAGATTCGTACTTCGGTGATGGAATCATCCAAAACGAACTTCAGTTGGCTCCTACTATCACCTTCATGATCTATGGAACCAGAGTCAGGCAATAAGGATCGGAACGCAGAAAACAAGGCGGCCGGATTGGATTCGGCATTGAAGAAAGCACCATTGGGGGTTGTGCCAGCAGCACAATCGTCGCCTTCCGCCATGGAGCGTAGTAGCTGTTCTGGGGATTCTTCGCCATCAGGGATCAATCCGACCGTGAACAATTGAATCCCAGTTTCTCGGAATTTGCTCACTGGGCCATCAGCGGTACATACCGCCTCCCGAGCATCCAGATCAGCCTGATTATCACCAGGAACAGTGAGAAGCCCATCGGTGAAGAACAAGATGGATCGACAAGCATCAGTATCGTCACGGCCAGCAAACTCAGCTAATGCACCACTGAAAGCCACACCATAATTGGTATAAAGATCATTATTGCGATCTTTGAAGCCTTCGATGGGGGCGGTGAGTTTATCAGCATCGGTGGTCACATTGACCCAATCCCCATATGTCTCAACGTCGGAATAGTAGCCTTCACCAAATCCTGCGAGCTTGACGTTAATGGTGGCGTCAATATCTGCGGCCGCTTTGCCCAACTGGGTGACCAAGTCTAGTGCGGCATCCACCCGAATATTATCGGGATCTGAGGCAGTGCCACCATCATGGCCTTTCAGTGAGGCAGACTCATCCATAACAAACAAGAGGTCTGCTTTTTTGGTGGTGGCAATACAAGAATTGAGCCGTTCTACATTCTTCGCACCAATGTCCGAAACTCCGGCAGGTGCCGCAAATGCCGCAGGCACCGCCACTAATCCCACTAATAGGGCTGCCGCCGTGGTGGCAAAAAACTGTCTTAACATCCGTTTCATTGCTATCCCCACTAGTTCCCAATAGTTTTTGAAAGCCACAAAGCAATCTCAGCAGCAGTTGCTATCACCGCAACCGACCCGAAAAACAACGTCGCCCGCGCCAATAATGTTTGAGTAGTGTTCTCGATATAATAGGACTCTGCTTGCCGACGATTATTAGCACCGAAATGCAATCCCAGCAGAATAAAGCTAACAATGCCCCCAAGTACCCAGCCGCTGATTGCAAGGTAGTGAAACATCGAATCAGTGGCAGTCCCGCCTACTGTTGGTGCAGCTATCGCTAGTCCGAATGCAACCACAGCACAGCCAAAAGCTGCGACTACAAACGGCCACGGCCCAGTAACCGGTGTCACAGGTGTGCGTGCTGCAAGGTCAGTTTCGCCAAAGGCACCTGCTGGCCGATTGAACACAGTGGTGTATGTTTCATCCATTTGTTCCTCCTGATGTGGATCAGGTCCAAACGGATTTGGCTGCGCAGCGGCACCAAAGGGAGAAGACATGGAATGAACTCCTAAACTATGGGCATTATTGTGGGTTTTCGGCCTAGAACTATATTCTAGGGAAATCGTATCGGTAGCATTCGATACCGGTGAGGATTTAATCAAAATGCGCAAAAAATCCCCACCATATGGGATAACCCCACTGCTTTCCCACGATCTAGTCAATAATCTGCTGACTGAAAAATAATGCAATCAGGTGACCACATAGGCAATCATCCCCAATGATTATGCTGATCCCTTGAACCTCATTTCTTTATACTCTGGAAATATGACCGACATTTCCTGTTTTGCTTTCGCCGCCGAGGGCACTGATTCTGCTAATGGCAATACATACCGACTAGAACAAGTGGACTTAGGAAACTTAGTTATTCGCTCGGGAGAGCTAGAGGCTTGCGACCCATTTGTCTACCTAGGCGAAAGCCCCAATCGATTTCAGATCCCACCTGGCAATCATCGAGTAGTAGTCACCCGTGCTTTCATTTCCGAGGGTGAGAAACCTCATCTGCGCTGCGCCTATCTGAGCGTTCTGCTCAGCGATGAGTTCCCCACCCAGTTTGCTCATGCAATCCCCATTGGCAGTTCGGCAGATGAATTACCTGAAGGGCAGTTTTTTGGGCTACCGGTTGATGCGGGCATGGTTGGTTTTACCGATGCCCGTGCCGCCCACACGGCATGCGCCCAACTCGATGCCCAAGGACTTGACCTTGATACAGTCGTTGAAGAAGATGAGGGCTGTTGGATGGAGATGATCGATGATCCCGATCATTACCGCGAAGAAGTAGCCAATGTACCACTGCCGCTGATCGACACCGGGGAAAACGTGGTCATGTGTACCGCTGGTTGGGGTGATGGTTACTACCCAGTCATCGCTGGTTTCAACGACGCAAACCAGCTCATAAGCTATCACATTGACCTATTTGTTGTTGGATAACATGCACCATCAATGCCCCATCACAGGACTTTCCTCAACCTTACATCCGCGGGAAGTCTTGGCGGTATAGGCCAGAATCCGTGAGAATCTGGAAGAAATTAACCAACACCCATACCTCTAAAGCCAGCCATAATGGAAGTGCCAAGAGGATGCCTATGAATGGGATGAAAATGGCAAGAAAAAGAGCAGCTCCATTAAGTATGATCTGCGCCATACCGATGGGGGAATGATTGGTATAAAAGTTGTGGATTCCTAGCCCACCAAAGAAAAAGCACAGTATTGCTGCTGCTGCCTTGTTCTTTGAGTAAGGAATAGCACCTGCCGGTACCATCCCATAGGCTGACATAGGTTGGTTTTGTGGCGAAACCACCCCATACCCAGGTTGCCCATAGGCGCTCTGGTTCGGATAGGTGTTGGTAGTAGGTTGGGCATAGCCTGTATTGGGACCATAGCCGGTTGTTGTGGGGTTGTACCCTTGGCTGGGCGGACGCCCCATCGAATCTTGGCTTGCTGAAGTCTCGTGGGTATAACCTTCCCCGTCTAGATTGACAATGTATGGGTTACTCAAAGATTCTGATGAGAGGGGAACATCACCGTAGCCATTGCGAAAATCAGGGTTAAACCGCGGATCAGAAGAATCAGTCATGGCGCGTTACTCCTAAATAAGGGGATTTTACAGACCCAAAACCCAGTTATAATGGGCAACTTTTTAAGTCTGAGGTTCTACCAAGTTATTGTAGAAAAAACTCCGTATTTCAGTCCGCCACCCCACCTGCGCATTAAATCAAAAGGCAGGTCATTATGAATATATACAGCCACAGGCGACTACCCCTCAGATCACCCCCACACCATGCTAAGCAGAAGTAAGGATAGACATGGTGGGGTGCAAAGCAACACCTGTTTAACTTTCTTCTGCCAAGGTGATCCGCGCAGCCGCCTCCAATAACATCCAACCTGACAATTGGACGGACAGATCACGCTCATCAATCCGCACAATCCGCACGAAATCGCTGATCGAAGACGTCGTTAAGCCGTAATTATGGGGAAGCTTGGCGTCATTTTCCCAATCCGAGGCAAATACTGGCAAACCATCTACTTCCAGCCGGTGGTTCCACAGGCTTTCCGCACTGGCGAACACCATGCGGCGAGCCAGTTTCTTGGTTTCAAGATTGGCATCACTGTCACCGGGTAGTCGCACCACAACATCGGCAAGATAACGGGCGAGAATACCTTTGAATAGCCCACCATCACCATCACCAGTCTTCCAATTGATGACACCAGTCGGCGCAGACATTTCCTTTGCGGTTGCCGCCACCACTGAACGCAGGTGAGAAAGGTACAGGAGCGAATCCTCATAAGTTTCGGGATTCTCCCGCAGTTTCAAGACCAGTTCCAAACAGGCACCCATCATCACACCCTGACAGTATGGATGGGTGATCTTGACAATTTCAGGACCCTTCATCGACATGCGAATGCCATCCATGACCAAACCATTGTCGTCGATAAGCTCATCAAAAACCCAGTTGACCAAAAACCGCGCCTTAGCAATCCGGTTGGTCCGGCCCATCATAATAGCCGCAGGGCCATTAGTAGGGACATTGAAGAAGGTTTCACCTTCACGCCACGGCAGCACCGCGGTGACCTCATCAATGCCTTCAAGAATGTTCTCTTCTAGCGCTTTGAGGTACTTCTTTTTAGTCTTACCCGGTAGCACATGCACCCGCGCACGATCCAGCGCCAAGGCCAACCACAACTTGTCGTCGTAGTAGCTATTACGGGTGAACCTACCAAAGTTTCGGATTTTAATACCCCGAATAGTTTCCCTAACTCGCTGTTTACGCGCATTTGTGGGACGACGCTTAGCAGCATCAACAAGGCAGTCTAGGTAATGCGCCTGCCACCAATAGTGCCACCGGTAAAAGAGTTTCTCCTTAGTGTGCGGTGGCCAAGCTGCAACGGCAAGGTTGGTTTTGGGAATGCCCCACAGACGACTGGCGTGCCGTTCATTAATCGCAGACTCTGCTAAGTCTGCTCGGTGAAGCCATTTCTCATTCACGAAGAATGATCCCCTTCTGTTGTATTTAGCTAAAAACGATTGCATCAAGCATAACAAAGGGATAACAGGTTAGGGACCAACCCGCCTCACCACGCACGACTTAAATCAGCGTGTTGCCTTATCCACGTATGCATTGCAATACCCGCCGCCACCCCAGCATTAATCGAGCGAGTAGAACCAAACTGCGCAATCGAACAGGTCAAGCTGGCATTCTCCTGCGCCTGTTGAGTTACTCCCGGACCTTCTTGGCCAAAAAGCAACAAGCAACGCTTGGGCAATTTTGCAGTTTCCAATGGAACACTACCTGGGGTGTTATCAATGGCAATAATCGTCAACCCCTGTTGGTTTGCCCACGCCACCACCGCCTCAGTATTAGGATGATGCATCAAATGCTGGTAGCGATCCGTAACCATCGCCCCACGCCGATTCCACCGCCGCTTACCCACAATATGCACCGTATCCACAGCAAAAGCATTGGCAGTTCGCACAACCGTACCAATATTGGCATCGTTTTCGAAATTCTCAATCGCAATGTGCAACTCATGCCGCCTAGTATCAATATCAGCCACAATTGCTTCACGACGCCAATAGCGATACGCATCCACCACATTCCGCCGATCCCCCTGCGCCAATAGCACCGGATCAAAACGGGGATCGGTAGGCAAAGGTCGCCCTGGATATTCCTCCGCCCACGGACCAACCCCATGCCGACCCTCACCCCATTCTGTGGGGCCGGGAACCGATTCCGCTACCTGGTCTTCCACCGCCTGGTCTTCCGACATCACAGGCCAAGATCTTCCAAACCAAGCAAATACCGATACTCTAAACCTGCTGCAGCAATCACCTCATCAGCCCCAGTAGCTCGGTCCACCACCGTAGCGACCCCGATTACCTCTGCACCAGCTTCCCGCAATGCCGCCACCGCAGTCAACGGTGAATTTCCAGTAGTAGTGGTGTCCTCCACCACCAAAACCTTTTTACCCACCACATCTGGGCCCTCAATTCGACGCTGCATACCATGCTTTTTAGCTTCCTTACGCACCACAAAAGCATCGATCGGCCGACCATCAGCATGCATAATGCTGGTAGCCACCGGATCGGCACCAAGGGTAAGCCCACCAGCGGCAACATAATCCCACTCTGCAGTTAGTTCCCGAAGCAACTGACCAATCAGCTTCGATGCCTCATGATGCAACGTCGCCCGACGCAAATCCACGTAGTAGTCAGCCTCTTTACCAGAAGACAAAATCACCTTGCCGTGCACCACGGCCAGTTGTTTAACCAACTCAGCCAATCGTTGTTTCTTCACTACGTCAACCATTATCTGTCCTTACGTTTATTGCGACGGCTTGTCGCTTTTGCCGCGACGGCTTGTCGCGCGTCGCGGTAAGCTAACGCGATTCTAAACCCTCTTCTGGGGTGTCATTAAAAATCAATGACCCCATACTGGTGTCCCGCACCACCCGCGGACCATAAAAATCAGTCCGCTGCTGCACACCACCACTGGCAATCGGATCAACCTCATCCGCCCCCAACTCGCGCTTATCTACCACACCTCGAGCATCCTCCCGCGCCCGGCGCGGCAATGGAACATGCTCTTGCTCAGGAGGCACCACTGGTAATACCGGCTGACCTTGGTGCTCTTCTACATCTACCACCGGAATGGGATTAGCTGGCATGGGACGAGTGGGGTCGCAATCATGAAACTCCAGTGGTTTCACCGCCTGATTATGCGGCGGCAAAACAAACGCCGCATCAGCTAACTGCGCCAGAGGATAAATCATGCCTTCCCAGGTGTAATATCCTTCAATCTTGGGGGTTTGCGCTAACAGCCATTCGCCTTCAGCCCACACCGTCGTCACCGCTACTGGCATTTCCGCCAATGCTGCTGCCACCCGCTGATCGACAAACCGTTGCACTGCCCCCTGATCGGTGCCATATAGTTGGAACCCCGATAGACGTTGAACAGCAATAAGATCATCTGCCACTGGTGTCTTATCCCCAAGCCGGTGAGCTTCGAAAACAATGTCACTACTAGCTCTGCGCCGCACCGCCATAATAGTGACCTGTCCTATATCAAACAGGTGCATCTCATAACCAGAAGCGAAACCACTAACAACATCCCTTGGTGTCATGCCAGTGCCCACAACACCTCGCTTGAATTCGCCCACCAAGGAATCATCGGTTTTGAGGTACTGGTACTCCCGCCGCACCGCCCACGCACGACGCTCTCGCCGCACCCGCCCCGGTAAACCACGGAAAGAAACCCGCAGCTCCTCCTCGGTCTCGTCAGTAGCTTCATCCATCTTGGATACTGCGTCCCCAGCTAACTGTGAAACCTGCTCACTCGGATCTTGATAATCCCAGTCTGGTTCCTCCTTGACCTTGTCGATCACCATTGTGCTATCAGCGGAATCAAACTCCATTGGCTTCGATTGCGGAACAGCTGTCTCAACGTCAGCCACCTGATCGTCAACAAAATCGTCGTGATACTCCTGGTACCCCACCTCGACTGGCACATCTAAATCCAGTGGGTCGACAAAATCC
>JBHACV010000061.1:0-46314 GCA_041854705.1 Corynebacterium sp. | reverse complement strand
GGAATGAGCCGGACCAGATGGCCAGAGGTCTCACCAGCTTGATCTAGGTCGAGGCCCAAAAGGTCATTAGTACCAATGAAAAATTGCAGTAGGCCAGAGGTGGGGTAGCCTTCGCGTGGTGGTAGTTCGGCAAGGTTGAGTTGCGCGAGGTGCTGTAGTGGGGTGTTCTTGCTATCTACGGGCCATGGGTGTTCGTCTGTGATGAGTGCAGCACCGCCAATCCTGGAACCTGTGGGGTTATCGTTGCAGGCGGCCATGATGGCTTCTTTGTCCTTGGCAACGACTGGGGTCAGGTGTAGTGCGGTGGTGCGGCGATACATATTCCCAAAAAGTTCTTTGAATTTTGGGTTTAGTTCATCGGTGAGAATGTCGGTAGTTGTCATAGGAATAGAGACTACTAGGACCTACCGACATGCTTTCTTACTATGCGAAAAGATATTCTTATTTAGCAGCAATCCCAGTTATAGAGCACATTACTGAAATCAAGGTTGGCAAGGTCTTGCGGGGAGATGAAGAAATTGCCCACCCCAGCATCACCCCACATAAAACCAACTTTGTCATCACCAAAGTAGGAGTCGAGTTGGAGAAGCACTTCTCGATCGTCGTCATCTTTCCGCGGGTCATCCTGGGTGAAGTAGGCCCAGCCGCCACCAAATATAGTGTTGGTTTTTGGATTTAGGGCTTGATGAAAGTCGTCTAATTCATTCTTGGATAACCCCAATTCAAGTTTTTCAAAGTCGCGGTCTCCTAAGGACGGTGCTTGGTCATAGAGTTGTCCCGTGACCGTGAAGAAGCCTCCAGAAATTAAATAGTCATCTTGTGGTTCGTGGTATTCCAATCTTCCAGTTGTGAGTTCTTCTGCTGGGATAAAGCGAACAAGATACTCCCCATCAACCCCTAGGTAATCATCATCTCCAATGAAGAATTGCAGTAGGCCAGAGGTGGGGTAGCCTTCGCGTGCTGGTAGTTCGGCAAGATTGAGTTGAGCAAGATGTTGCATTGGGAAGTCATTGCCATCTACGGGCCATGGATGGTTGTCTGTGATGAGTGCGGCACCGCCAATCCTGGAACCTGTGGGGTTATCGTTGCAGGCGGCCATGATGGCTTCTTTGTCCTTGGCAACGACTGGGGTCATATGTAGTGCGGTGGTGCGGCGTTGGAGACGAACAAAAAGGTTGTTGAACTGCTTAAATTTTGGGTTCAGCTCATCGGTGAGAATGTTGGTAGTTGTCATAGGAAAGAGATTACTGAGACCTACCAACATACTTTCTCAGTAGGCGAAAAAATGTTCTTATTTAGCCACAATCCCATGTGTAGAGCACATTACTGAAATCAAGATTGGCTAGGTCCTTAGGGCTTATGCAGAAGATTCCAATTCCGCAATCACCCCACATGAGTGTTACCGCAGAATCAGTTTCGAAGGAATCCAGCTGGAGGAGTACCTCTCGGTCGTCATCAGTAGATCGAGGGTCGGCTTGGGTAAAGTGAGCCCAGCCGCCACCAAAAATACTGCTATGTTGTGGGGTTATGGAGTGAGTAAAAGTACTTAGCTCGTAGTCAAAACCGGTGATGCCAAGTTCTTTTTCCACTAACTGGTCGTAGTCACGATCATTTCCCATGGGACATTGATCGTATAGTTGTGCCGCTACTGTGAAAAACCCACCATGAATGACCCCTAGGGTAGTTGCAGGCTGAAAGTGAAGGTTGGCTTGTGGTATTTCGGATTCGGGCAGTAATCGAACGCAGTAACCATTGTAGGTGTCGCTGGGTGGAAAATCCGCACCATAACCGTAATCGTCAGCAATGAAAAACTGTAATAAACCAGTTGTGGGGTAGTTCGGTCGTGGTGGCAATTCGGCTAGGTTCAGTTGAGCTAATAGCAACATTGCATTTCCTTGGTGGTCCACTGGCCAGGGATACTTGGCGGTGAATAGACCAGCGCCACCAATGCGTGATCCTGCTGGCTTTTTGGCTGATTCCGCCAAAATTGTTGCTGCATCTGCTGCTATAACCGGAGAGAGAAATAAAGCGTTGGTTTGACGACGATTTTTATCAAAGACAGCTGCAAAGTGGGCATAGCTAGGTTCTTTGCTAAAAGTGTCACGAAGAAGAGCAGTGTGAGGCATGTTCACCACCTTACGTATTGGTACGTTTCAGTGCTGTTTTAGACAGGGCGGAGTTTCGCGTTCGCTGATAGCTAAAAATCTTGAGTACTTAGCACTCTCAGGGGTAGAGTGCCAGTAGGTTGTTTGGCAGATTGCTGTTCACCCGCGACAATGGCTCAAGCTGACAAACCACATCATTATCCGTTCATAAACACCAATAAAGGGAGTTAATTATGGCGCAAGTCAAAATCAAGCCACTCGAAGACCGCATCTTGATCCAGATCAAGGAAGCTGAAACCACTACTGCTTCCGGCCTGGTTATTCCAGATTCCGCCAAGGAAAAGCCACAGGAGGGTGTGGTTGTGGCCGCAGGTCCTGGTCGGTTTGACGGCGATGACCGTGTTCCTATGGATATCAAGGAAGGCGACACCGTCGTTTTCTCCAAGTACGCTGGCACCGAGTTGAAGTACGAGGGCGAAGAGTACCTACTGCTCAACTCCCGTGACGTCCTCGCCATCATCGAGAAGTAATAACTTATGGCAAAGCTCATTGCATTCGATCAAGAAGCCCGCAAGGGAATTCTGCGTGGTGTAGATGCACTCGCAGATGCTGTGAAGGTGACCTTGGGCCCACGTGGCCGTAATGTGGTCTTGGATAAGGCTTTTGGCTCTCCCACCGTGACTAACGACGGTGTAACCATCGCACGAGAAATCGATCTTGCTGATCCTTTCGAAAATCTTGGCGCTCAGCTGGTGAAGTCCGTGGCAGTCAAGACTAATGATGCCGCTGGCGATGGCACCACCACCGCAACCTTGCTAGCCCAAGCACTGATTGCGGAAGGTTTGCGCAATGTTGCAGCTGGAGCGAATCCGGTGGAGCTCAATCGTGGCATTGCCGAAGCAGCGGAATACGTAGTGGAGCAGCTGAAGGCTCGTGCTACTGAAGTGAGCTCAACTACCGAGATCGCCAATGTCGCTACCGTTTCTTCCCGCGATCCAGAGGTGGGAGATATGGTTGCTGCTGCGATGGAAAAGGTGGGTCGAGACGGGGTGCTGTCGGTGGAGGAATCTCAGTCGATGGAATCCACCCTTGATGTCACTGAAGGTATTTCTTTTGAAAAGGGATTCCTTTCGCCATACTTCATTACCGATATTGATTCTCAGCAGGCAGTACTGGAAGACACCTTAGTGCTGTTGGTACGTAATAAGATCTCTTCTTTGCCGGATTTCTTGCCACTATTGGAAAAAGTGGTCGAGTCTTCCAAACCGATCTTGATTATTGCTGAAGACGTTGAGGGCGAACCTTTACAGGCCTTGGTGGTGAACTCCATTCGGAAGGTGATCCATGCAGTTGCTGTGAAGGCACCGTATTTCGGTGAGCGTCGAAAAGCATTCATGGATGATCTTGCTGTAGTCACAGGGGCCACTGTCATTGATCCTGAGGTAGGCGTGAATATGCACGATGCTACCGAGGCTGTTTTTGGTTCGGCACGGCGGGTGACCGTAACTAAGGATGAGACAATCATTGTTGATGGCGCTGGTACCCCAGAGGCGCTTGAAAATCGGCGAGAGCAAATCCGCCGAGAAATCGCCAACACCGATTCTGCTTGGGACCGAGAAAAAGCAGAGGAACGGTTGGCTAAGCTGTCAGGTGGCGTCGCAGTGATTCGAGTTGGTGCTGCTACTGAAACCGAAATTGGGGAGCGCAAGTTGCGCGTTGAAGACGCCATCAATGCCTCACGGGCTGCTGCTCAAGAAGGTGTGATTGCCGGTGGTGGCTCTGCACTTGTTCAAATTGCGCAGCAGTTAGAGGAGTTCGCCAAGAAGTACGAAGGTGACGCTCGAGTGGGTGTGCGAGCATTGGCTAAGGCATTGGTGAAGCCTGCGTTCTGGATCGCTGACAATGCTGGCGTGGACGGTTCGGTGGTTGTCGCGCGTATTGCTGAGCTCGATAATGGGTTCGGTTTTAATGCGGCTACCTTGGATTACGGAAACCTGATTGAAGCTGGGATTATTGATCCGGTGAAAGTCACTAACTCTGCAGTGGTTAATGCCACTTCGGTTGCTCGGATGGTGCTGACCACCGAGGCTTCTGTAGTGGAAAAGCCAGCAGAGCCAGCTGCGAAACCGGCAGCTGGGCATCACCACCACTAAAATTATTAGAGAACTCACACCTTTTGGGAAAGCGGTTAACCGCCCACCCAAAAGGTGTTTGTGCTGCGCAAAAGGCATGTGTTGAGCTGTGGTCACTAAGTGATGTTTATGCTGGCCATAGGTGCATATTGGCTTGATGATATGTGAGCAGTTGTGATGCTTTTATTGGCGGTGAGGGGGCGGTGGATAGTGCTAAGCATCGGACCTTGGTGTGGCTTGTGTAGCGTGAGCTGGTTGAGGTGATGGGGGTGATCTCATAATGAGGATTCTGATGGTTGTTTGCTGTGGGAATGGGTGTAATTATCGAAGGCATTTAGAGGTCATCGGACAGGGCTTGTAGAATGAAGACCAAACCGACAATGCAGATTATGTGATTTTCCCTAAAATCTTATACATATTTAAGTAATTGGTATCATGTTGTCTCAGCGTCGCGTTTACTGAGAAGTTGACGTGCATGGCGTTTTGATTTGAGTTGGGCGAGCATCCCTGCTCTGACTCAGAACGGTATAAGGAAGTTGAAATTAAGTATGAGTGAAACTGAGCAGCTATTAGCGGACCTAGTCCCAAAAGCTAGCCAAGGGGATGCTCGTGCTTTGCAAGAAATCATTACGATCATTCACCCAATGGTGCTGCGCTACGCTAGGGCACGGATCTCTGGCGGACGGCATCCTACCCCTGAGGATGTTGCGCAGGAAATATGTTTAGCAGTAGCCACATCCATTCATAGTTTTGTTGACCGAGGACGACCGTTTATGGCTTTCGTGTATGGCATCGCACATAACAAGGTTGCTGATGCACACCGCAGCTATTCTCGTGATCTTTCCAATCCTACGGAAGAGGTTCCAGACTCCGCGGTTGATAAAGATACCCCCGAGGAGTTAGCACTGATTGCAGCTGGGAGTAACAGAGTTCGAGAGCTCCTCGATTTACTTAGTGATAAGCCACGGGAAATCTTAAAACTGAGAATTTTTAATGGCCTTTCGGCAGAAGAAACTGCTGAAATTGTTGGTAGTACACCAGGCGCAGTTCGAGTCGCACAGCATCGCGCACTCGCAACATTGCGCAAGGTGCTCGCGCAGGAGAATGAATAACATGACGAATAGCAACGTGAACGGTCCGGAGGAGGACATCAGCGAGACGCTCGACGAGCTGCTCCTTGATGACGACTTCCTGACTCAGCTTTCGCGTGGCACGGATCCCAGTGGAGGGACCGACCCCCTCGCTGAACTCCTTTTGTCATTGCAGGATGAAGTCAATGCAGACATGCCAGCTGCGCCTACCCTCGAAGAGCTGGGAGTGGTGCTTCCAGTAGTAGCTGACGCAGAACCTGAAACTGGTGGCGTTATTGACTTGGGTGCAGAGCGCAAGAAGCGCCGAGGGCCTAGCAAGATCGCCAGTGCTTTCATTGGTGCCGCTGCTGCTACATTGCTCATTGCTGCTGGTGGCTCTGCGATTTATGCTGCAAAAGAAGGTTCTGTTTTATATGGCCTTAACCAGCAACTGTTCGGGGCTACCACAGACCAAGCAGCTGTTGTGGAGTTGGCGAGTAAACTCGAAGAAGCCAATTCTTTGACTAAGAGTGGTGATGTGGAGGGTGCTCGAGAGATTCTTGCTGAGGCGCAGGCCTTAGTGGATCAGCTCCATGCCAAGGAATCCCCAGCTGTTCAGCCAAAACCGGAAAAAACTCAGTCGGTACAAAGCAGCCCTACCACTGTGACAGTGACTGCTACACCAGAAAACCAGGAACCGGTTACTACGACTGTTACTGTGACTGTGGAACCAGCGGCGCCGATTGTGGCACCTCCGCAAACCCAAGCACCACAGCCTACCGCTTCGGTCGAGCCACCAGCTGGTGATCCTCAACCAAGTGCACCTGCTGAACCACCTTTGGAAGTGCCGGACGAATACCGTTAAGTAATGAAAACCACCGATCCGCTCGCAGTGCAGCGCAGCAGATCGGTGGTTTTGGTAGTTTTAGCCCCTAGTGTGGGTAGGTAGGTAGCAATAAATTAAATCCACGGAGTGTTCATGCCATCGATGTATCCGAGGCAGTAATCCCACGGAACATAGGCTTCAGGATTAGGGTTGGTGCTGGGTTCGTGTGCCAAGGTTCCTTCTCCAGCAAGATTGGCGCGTATCCGAGCAGCTAGGATATCCCAATCGTAATAGTGGATTTCCTCACAATCGGCACATTCAATGAAGATCCCAGCAACTCCTTGAGGTGCTAATACCGCTCGGAACTGGGTCACCAACATGAGGTCATGCTCGATCTGCGCGCGTTCCTGGGCCGACAATGGCGGCATCGGTTCGTCTTCTTCTAAAAACGATGCCGGATCATTGGGATCATCAGCGAACGGGTCGCGGGGCATCTGCCAATCGAAAGTCACCCCTATACCCTAAGTCTCTCGCGGGGTCTAGTTCAACCTAAAACCCAAAATACTGCTTAGAAATTTGGGCACTGGCAGGCAATTGCGGTTTGTATAGCAGCAAACGGTAAGGTAGGGGATTATATCTGAAGATTTGGCAGGAGGATTCTAAATGACCCAGCAGCGAGTTTCCACTGGTGGCGACGATCCTAACAAGGTAGCGCTCATCGGCCTCACTTTTGATGATGTTCTTCTCATACCCGATGCTTCGGACATCATCCCTTCGGAAACTACGACTACCACCCAATTAACTCGCAATATTCAATTAAATATCCCTATTCTGTCCGCTGCAATGGATACGGTAACAGAATCACGGATGGCTGTAGCAATGGCACGAGAAGGCGGCATGGGCATTTTGCATCGCAACCTGTCGGTCGAAGATCAAGCCGCAAATGTGGAAATTGTTAAGCGTTCTGAATCTGGCATGGTGACAGATCCAACCACCTGCACCCCAGATATGACGATTGCTGAAGTTGATGCGCTCTGCGCTAAGTTCCGCATTTCTGGCCTACCTGTGGTCGATGAGGACGGCAAATTAGTAGGCATTTGCACCAACCGAGATATGCGTTTCGAAGCTGACTATAACCGTAAGGTCTCGGAAGTTATGACTCCAATGCCACTGTATGTTGCGCCTGAGGGGGTCACTAAGGAAGAAGCATTGGCTTTATTGTCGGCTCATAAGGTAGAAAAGCTGCCAATTGTAGATGCTGAAGGTCGCCTGACTGGCTTGATTACCGTGAAGGACTTTGTAAAAACCGAGCAGCACCCCAATGCCGCTAAAGACTCCGCTGGTCGGTTGTTAGTCGGTGCTGGTATTGGTGTGGGCGATGAATCTTTCGAGCGTGCTGGTGCGCTTGTCGACGCCGGTGTCGATGTGCTGGTGGTGGACTCTGCTCATGCACACTCCCGCGGGGTGCTAGAGATGGTATCGAAGGTCCAGAAGGAATTCGGCCACAAGGTGGATGTTATTGGTGGCAATCTCGCCACTAGGGCTGCAGCCAAGGCCATGATCGAGGCGGGGGCTGATGCTGTGAAGGTTGGTATTGGACCAGGTTCGATTTGTACCACTCGGGTGGTTGCTGGGGTTGGTGCCCCGCAAATCACCGCCATCATGGAGGCTTCAGTTCCTTGTCATGCTGCTGGGGTGCCCATTATTGCTGATGGTGGTATGCAGTTCTCCGGAGATATTGCCAAGGCGATTGCTGCTGGGGCTTCTGCCGTGATGCTTGGTTCCATGTTGGCCGGTACCACTGAATCACCTGGTGACGTTGTGGTAGTCAATGGAAAGCAATATAAGCGTTACCGTGGTATGGGGTCCATGGGGGCTATGCAAGGTCGTGGGCTGACCGGTGAGAAGCGTTCCTTCTCTAAGGATCGATACTTCCAAGCCGACGTGAAAAGCGAAGATAAGTTGGTGCCTGAAGGTATTGAAGGCCAAGTGCCATTCCGTGGCCCGATCGAGGCGATTACTCACCAATTAGTTGGTGGCTTGCGAGCGGCAATGGGGTATACCGGTTCTTCTTCCATCGCTGATTTACAGCGGGCAAAGTTCGTGCAGATTACTTCTGCTGGGCTGAAAGAATCACATCCGCATCACATTCAACAGACCGTGGAAGCGCCAAATTATCGATAGAGGTATCGGTTTAACTTAGTGTCTTGGCCTTGCATCGGCGCAGGTTATTATCGCTTGCGCCGATGTTTTCGGCATCTATTGTTATGGCGAGAATTCCGTTGGCGCCAGCGTTGAATTAACCGCCGGTGAATTTTCTGAAAGGGTTCTTCATTATTTCACTCCTTTAAAACAGATCAATGTGAGGGAAAAGGGCTTTACCTTATTGCCAATAAGCTCTAGCGAGTAGCGTTGTCTGTGGTTTATGGGGGTTATTGGCGGCCTCACAGCAGCGCGGTGGTATGGAGTAAAGGCGCAGGAGACTAAGCTGTAACAGCTAGCAGGGTCGGTTATCAGTGACGAAACCACGATAATGATGATTGTGCAGGACCGTAGTCCGTACAACTGATAACCGACACCAACCACAAACTAGGGGTAGGATCCCTAGCTCAACTTAACTATCGTTGTTGATGCCACAAACATCACGGCAATGAAAAATATTGGTGATTGTGGATGTTTGGGTAGGCCACATGAGGTGCTACTGATTGGTCAGCGCTCTCACGCTGACAGCTATGGTTCTGACTGGTCATTGGTGCAGCCAGTTATGATAAAGCACAGGTAGGGCGAGTACTAGGTTCTTCGCTGTGGTTTCATTGACACTTTCTCTTCTGGGATTGTTGACTTATTGTGTATAGACTGATGCAACTGCGCTGCAAAAGGTGGCAGTTGCTAGGCGCTCATTTCCTATCACTATTTCGACAATATTGCGGTTATAAACAGTGCAGCACGAAGTTTGTACAGTGGCACCAAAAACATTGGTTGATTAGGGCAGGATGGTAGTTAGCGCAGGGTAATCCTGGTCCTTATTAACCCTTGTTTGGTGCCATGCTTGCAACCCAAAAGCTACAAACATGAGTCAAGAAATAGATTCTGACTCGTCTCAATTATTCCCCAGGGCTACGTGGGATTCGTCCTGGAATTTAAACTTTCAGCTTTTGTGAATAATTGGTGCCCACATTGTGGGGTGAAGACTACCCCCTTGAATTGATATTTATGCAGGTAAATCAGACTTTGTTGAACGATTATCAATGTACTGCATACGTGATAGATTGGTGAATGCTGAGACGCGCGCAATTTCGCTATTGAATCCTGAAGTTGTTGACAATCGGAGTTGATTTTGATGGTAAAAATAGCTGGCTATCATACCTATGCTGTGCGGTGATTCTTATGTGCGAAACGCACGGGTGAGCTAATCCTCGGGAACCTTAAAATTAGGTTTTATCTAAGTGAAAGCTAAAGCCTACTATCGTCACTGTCTGTTTGGTTTTTCGGAACGAGTTATGGCGTCGAAAAGCAGTGTGAGTTTTAGGGCGACGTGGGCGAAATCTTCCCTCATGCTGGCTGTGCGGGGTAGGATTTGAAGCCGTTGAACAACTTGCCCAACCCAGGAAGAAATACCCATGCGTGATTATGTTGAAATCGGACGTGGCCGCGAAGCACGCCGAACCTACACACTTGACGACGTCTCCGTTGTCCCCACTCGTCGGACCCGTTCCTCCAAAGACGTGGATACTTCCTGGAACATTGATGCGTATAACTTCAGCATCCCGCTGATTTCTCATCCCACCGATGCACTCGCGAATCCTGAATTTGTCATTGAAATGGACCGGCTTGGTGGCATGGGAGTGTTGAATGCTGAAGGGTTACTTGGGCGTCATGCAGATGTAGCAGCGGCGATTGCTGAGGTGATAGCCAGTTTCGAGAAAACTAATGACGCATCTTCTTCTATCGCCAAACTGCAAGAGCTCCATGCGGCCCCGATTGATCATGACCTATTAGGCGAACGGATAGCTCAAGTGCGCGATTCTGGGGCGACAGTAGCAGTACGAGTGTCGCCCCAGCGTGCCAAAGAAATGGCTGGGGTGGTTACCAAAGCTGGTGCGGAACTACTATTTATTCAGGGCACTACCTTATCGGCTGAACATATTAGTGAACAGACTGAAGCGCTCAATCTCAAAGACTTCATCTCATCGTTGGATATTCCAGTGGTTGTGGGTGGGGTCAATGATTACTACACGTCGCTGCATATGATGCGTACTGGCGCGGTAGGAATCATTGTTGGCAATGGCAGCAGTACTAACTACCAAGCTCTGGGAATTGAATCAGGACTGGCTACCGCGATTGCCGATGTTTCTGCTGCGCGTCGTGACTACCTTGATGAGACCGGTGGACGGTATGTGCACGTTATTGCCGATGGGCATATTAAGCATTCTGGACATGTAGTTACCGCAATTGCTTGCGGCGCCGATGCTGTTATTTTGGGGGCGCCATTAGCTGCGGCACAAGAAGCAGCTGGTCAAGGCTACTATTGGCCGTCAGTAGCTGGTCATCCACGTTTTCCCCGCGGGACCGTGGAAGCACCTCAGGTGTTTAAGAGTGGCCGCCCAAGTTTGGAGACTATTGTGCATGGGCCTTCGACAGACCCGCTGGGAACTCAGAATTTCTGCGGTGGTTTGCGTCGCGCCCTAGCCAAGTGCGGCTATCCCGACTTGAAGAGCTTCCAAAAGGTAGAGCTGTCAGTACGCGCCTAACATTGCCGCGCAAGCGGAGCGCATCATAAACAGTGGTCGCCGCGGTAACAGTGACAGCCAACCAAATCGTAGTTTTGCAAAAGGTATTCCCTTAACTGTGCTGAATTTGGTTGGCTGTTTTATTGATGGCGGGTGCTTGCTTTTGCCTTATTAAGCTGCCTAGTGCAGCTCTAAGCAGTAGCTTCAAACAGGTTGCTTCTGATCGAAAGCTTCTTTGCTATTTTGCTGCTTTGTGGGCATCTGTAAGGCACTTCCTAATGCAGCGGCAATGACACAACACATGGCCACGGTGCTAAACAAGCTCAATGGTTGTTTAAGAATAACAACCCCAATGGTGGCGGCAATCGCTGGTTCGAGCGACATGAGGATGCTGAAGGTCTTGCTAGGCACTCGCTGTAATGCGAAGAACTCTAGGCTAAACGGAATTAGTGAGGCTAAAAGTGCAGTTATAGTGGCAAGCAGCAATAGGCGGGCGTCGAAAAGCGCTGGTAGTGACTTTAGTGCCCCGAGTGGGGCGAGGAATAGTGAGGCAATGACTAAAGCTACCGCTAGACCGCCTGTACCAGGCACATGACGGCCAACTTCCGCGGCGGTGAGAATATATAGTGCCCAACCAGAAGCTGCAATGAGGGCAAAAAGAATGCCAAGCGGATCAAGAGCACCAGCATTGAGAATAGCTTCGGCGCCAAAGAGCAGAATGCCAATGAGGGCAAGTGCTACCCACAAGATATCTTTAGCACTGCGAGACAACGCTGCTGCCAAAGCAAGTGGGCCTAAAAATTCGATGGTGACCGCTACCCCCAAGGGAATCCGATGAATAGCAAGATAAAAGAAGCTATTCATAATGCCAAGGACGAGCCCAAAAATGAGCACATAGCGCCATTGCAGTTTTCGCCACTGCCATACTGGTGGGCGAGTGATAGCTAGTAGAATGAACCCAGCAATCAATTGCCTGAGAAATGCTGTGGATAGTGGGCCAATATGAGAAAACAATTGGGTGGCAGTGGCTGAGCCCAATTGGAAAATAGTGCTGGACCCTAAGATCAGCAACACACCCCACAATCGTTTTCTTTCATACATGCTATCTATTGTGCTCTGGTCAACCTAGGTCAAGCTAATTGGGGCACTGTGGTTTAGCTCGCAGTAGGGTACTAGTTCGGCAGATTTTCAGCCACTGTAACTGGGGGTTTATGCATCGCTGATACCGTGGTGCCTACCGATGCAGTGATAACCAAGCACACCGCTAGGATTCCTAATACCTGCATGTTCTGTCCTAACAGAAGAAAACCAGCGATCGCAGCCACCGCAGGTTCCATAGACATGAGAATCCCAAAGGTGCCAGAGGTTACACGCTGTAAGGCTAAAAACTCCAAGGAATAGGGAATCAAAGAAGCGAAAATCGCAGTACCCACCGCAAACCCCAACAAGCGCAGATCGGTGAAAACCACCAAGGAATTGCCAATGCCGAAAGGCAAAGCTGGTAACGCCCCAAACAGCATGGCAATTCCAATGGCATCGGTACCTGGTACCTGCTTACTTGCCGCGGACGCCGCCAAAATGTACAACGCCCAGAAAAAACCGGCGGCCAACACAAATGCAACCCCAATAAGATCAAGTTGGCTTAACCCAAGGACTGATTCCACCCCAAACAACCCAATGCCACCTACGGCGACTGCGACCCACAAAAAATCCCGTTTATTCCGAGAAAGCAAAGCCGCTAAAGAAAGGGGGCCGATGAATTCAATCGCCACTGCAGTCCCTAAAGGCAGCCGATCGATACCAGCGTAGAAACAGGTATTCATGCATCCTAATGCCAATCCAAACCGGGCGACTGAATACCACTGCTTACGATTCCACCGTCGAATTTTCGGACGAAGAATTGCACACAATATGACCCCGGCAAGCAGTAACCGATAAAAGGTGGTCGTACCCACGCCAATCAACGGAAACAATAAAACCGCAAACGCGGCACCAAACTGCAACGAGATACACGAACCAAGTACTAAAAATGCGCCAAGGACCGGTTGAGGCTTAAGGGCGGTGGACATGCTCTCATTGTGACGGAGAAAAACCTGTAAGTCTAGCAATGAATTCTTTCCAATATAGGTAAGAAATACTTACTATTATGTCCATGAACCTGCACCGACTCTCATTACTAGTCGAATTTCGGCGACTCGGAACCCTAACCGCAGTCGCCGAGGCCAAACTCATCACACACTCCGCGGTATCCCAGCAACTAGCCCAACTGGAAAAAGAAATCGGCTACCGACTGGTAGAAAAATCTGGACGCGGCCTCAAACTTACTGACCGCGGTCAACTCCTCACCGACTACGCCGAGAAAATGCTCACACTCGCCAACGAAGCCACCGCCGCTCTCGCGGACCGCTCAGCTGTTACCGGAGTACTACGAGTTGCCTGCTTTCAAACCGCCCTAGCTTCATTGAGTGCCCCTGTTACCGACCTACTTGCAAAACGCCACCCCTCATTACGCCTCGAATTCCTCCTTGCCGATGTCATTGACGGACTCAAAGCACTCGCAGACACCCAAGTAGACCTCACCATAGGCGAACAATTCCCCGGCGCGATACCTATCGAAACCAACACCATCAACCGCAAAGACTTCCACCAAGAACCGTTAATCCTCGCTAGCCCAGCTCGGGGCCAGTGGCAAGCAACACCCAACTTGGAAGATATGCGAGCTTTTCCGTTTATGCTCAACCCCAGCTATACCCCGGCAGGGCAGTGGGAACGCAGCATATGCCATAGTTATGGCTTTGACCCACATGTAATCCTCGAATCCCCAGCTCCGCTGCTGCAATTACGTCTAGTTGCTCAAGGTATGGGTGTGGCATTCCTCCCACTACTGGTATTGCCAGAAGAACCCACCGATATTCGGATAAACCAGTTGCCAGGGCACCCAACCCGCACATTATTTAGTGCAGTGCGTGCCGGGATGGAACAACATCCAAAGATCATGGCGTTTCGACAGGCCTTGGAAACTGTCACCAAAGATCGAGCATTCTGTGCTTTATCGCAGGCAGGGTAGACTGCATAATTGTGACAGAACAAACTTCCGTTAAACACGATCCAGTTTTGGTTGTCGATTTTGGTGCACAATATGCGCAACTCATCGCGCGGCGTGTGCGTGAGGCAAAGATTTATTCCGAGGTAATCCCCCACACCGCCACGATTGCGGAAATCAAGGCAAAAAACCCTGCAGCTTTAGTACTATCCGGTGGTCCTAGTTCGGTATACGCCGAGGGCGCGCCAGCGCTCGATCCAGCATTATTGGAACTGGGGATTCCCGTGTTCGGGATCTGCTATGGTTTCCAGGCTATGACTCACGCCTTGGGGGGCACCGTAGCCAACACGGGAGCGCGAGAATACGGGCGCACGGACATACATATTCGCAGTGGACTGCTACATCGCGACTTTGAAACCACTCATAAGGTGTGGATGAGCCACGGAGATGCGGTTTCGCTTGCACCAGAGGGATTCGAGGTCACGGCCCAATCTGAAGGGGCGCCAGTGGCTGCCTTTGAATGCCAAGCACGTCGCATGGCGGGTGTGCAATACCACCCTGAGGTGCTGCATTCCCCACATGGTCAGGAAGTGTTGGTGCGCTTTCTGACTGAGATCGCTGGGTTAGAACAGAACTGGACCCCAGCTAATATTGCCGAGGAGCTGATTGCGGCCGTACGGGAGCAGGTCGGCGAAGACCACCGTGCTATTTGTGGGCTTTCTGGTGGCGTAGATTCTGCAGTTGCGGCAGCACTGGTACAGCGCGCCATTGGAGACCGATTGACCTGTGTGTTTGTCGATCATGGGCTGTTGCGCGCCGGGGAACGGGAGCAGGTGCAAACTGATTTTGTTGCTGCTACTGGCGCGAAGTTGGTCACGGTGGATGAACGAGAGGCCTTTTTGAGCAAGCTTGCGGGGGTTACTGACCCTGAAGCCAAGCGTAAGGCGATTGGCGCGGAGTTTATTCGTTCTTTTGAACGCGCAGTTACTGAGGTGTTGGCGGATGCGCCAGCAGGTGCCAAGGTGGATTTCTTGGTCCAAGGTACCTTGTATCCAGATGTGGTGGAATCTGGTGGCGGTTCTGGTACGGCCAATATTAAGAGCCATCACAATGTGGGCGGACTGCCAGAAGATTTAGAATTTAAGCTGGTTGAGCCGCTGCGGCTGCTGTTTAAGGATGAAGTTCGGGCGGTTGGTCGTGAGTTGGGGCTACCAGCAGAGATTGTTAATCGGCAGCCCTTCCCTGGTCCAGGTTTGGGTATTCGGATTATTGGCGAGGTTACGGAAGAGCGATTGGAAACTCTGCGTGCAGCTGATTTAATTGCCCGTACTGAGTTGACTAATGCTGGTCTTGACCATGAGATTTGGCAGTGCCCGGTGGTTTTGCTTGCTGACGTCCGATCCGTTGGTGTCCAAGGTGATGGTCGTACCTACGGGCACCCTATTGTGCTTCGGCCGGTCTCTTCGGAGGACGCTATGACCGCGGACTGGACGCGGTTGCCTTATGAGGTGTTAGAGAAGATCTCTACTCGGATCACCAACGAGGTTGATGGTGTTAATCGAGTGGTTCTTGATTGTACTTCGAAGCCACCAGGAACTATCGAGTGGGAGTAAGCGCACTGTGGTCTTCGTTCGTCGAGTCAATGGCTCGCTGCTTTATGCGCTACTGGGATTAGCAGCAGTTGTTGTCTTGTGGGCGCCGTGGCTTACGGTGGTGCTGATTTTGAGCACGCTTATCACTGTGCGAGTGCAATTGAACGATACTGCTATGAAAATCTCTACTCTTGGTGGGGTTTTTCATCAAACCATTGCATTGTCCGACATTAGCGACATTGAGCCAGGGCCGGTAACTGGGTTCTGGCATGGTGCTGGGTTGCGGTTTTTGGGTAATCACATGGGATACCTTGTTGGTGGTCCCTCAGTATGGGTTCACTGTGGTGCGCAACGGGTTTTGGTGTCGGTGAAAGATCCCGAGGAAATTATTGCGGCAGTTGCGGTGGCAAAGGGGAATTAGGGTTGGCTTTTGGCTGCGGTGACTTAGGGTTGCGGAATTTTGGGGTTTGGTTGTGTAGGCTCATGTCACTTAAATGGCAGCTTGATTCCAAGCTGTGGTTGGTTGCCTGTCGGAATCGAGCTGCTTTTTTAACTGTGGGGCTGGCTAGTTTTGCCCAGTAGGTCTAAATGGCAGCTTGATTCCGCCAATCCCACGCACCAACCCCACACTTGTAAACAAGAGATGCAGCTCGGTTCCCACTTTCGGCCCACCACAACACACCCCAACCCAAACCACAAGAGCCGCTTGAGCCTCAATAGAAATAAGTTTGAGTTAGAAAACTATATTTTCCCTTTTTTAAGGGTGTAGCACCCGGTGATAATTCGGTTATTTTGCTTCAGACTCCATAAAGTCCCAGCAAGCTTTTATGCTAAGGGTCAAATAACCGAATTGTGTCAGGGGTCACAGTAGAGGGTATGGTGGAATGCAGTGGAATTCCGACATTCCCAGTGTTTGTCATGAGCTTTAGATAAATCAGGTCACTCCCGATCGCTGGAGATCCACTCTGGCGGGGTAAAAGTAAAATCTCGGCTGCCGTGAACTTGTTCGGAGACCTGATTGAGGCGATTCAGGTGATCTGCGTCTAATGTTAGATCACATGATGCAAGGTTTTCTTGCATTCGCGCTGCCTTCCGGGAACCTGGGATCGGAACCACTGGCAGGCCGAAGCGTTCTCCCTGATGGCGGAGCCACGCCAATGATATTTGTGCTGGTGTGGCATTGACCTCGGCAGCAACTTCTTTAACCAGCGTGATAATGGCCTGATTAGCGGCAAAATGGTCGGTAAAACGTGGGTGATTTGCCAATACGGTTCCTGGAATTTTTTCTTTAGTCACGCTGCCAGCGAGGAATCCTCGTCCCAGCGGGGAATAGGGGACAAACCCCACACCCAACTTGGCTGCCGCAGGTACCACGTGGTTTTCGACATCCCGTGACCAGAGACTCCATTCTGACTGCACTGCCGCGATAGGGTGAACATTATTAGCGGCCTGCAGTTCTGCGGCAGTGACTTCGGAAAGCCCGAGGAAACGCACCTTGCCTGCGTCGACAAGTTCGGACATGGCGGCAACAGTTTCTTCGATGGGGAGATCGAGTTGTCGGCGATGCAAGTAGTACAAATCAATCACATCTACCCCAAGACGTTTTAGTGAAGCATCACAGGCGGCATGCACATAATCCCGATCGCCTCGAATCCGAGCGCCATCGTTAAAGAAACCTACTATGCCGAACTTGGTTGCCAGTTGCACCTCGTCACGCCTGGTGCGCAAAACTCGACCGATCAGTTCCTCATTAGTACCAGCAGGACCGGTGGCATCGGGGCGGGTGACGCCATAAACATCAGCGGTGTCAATAAAACTGATGCCCATGTCGATAACTTCATGGAGGGTCTTTTCTGCGCTGGCATCATCAATGCCGCCATAGACATCGGTCAATGCCATGCCGCCGAAGCCAATGGGACTGACCGTAAGTCCTGGAAATAAAGTAGTCATTTACATACTCCGTTGTTGCTTGCGAATTTCTCGATCGGTAACCGGCTGTCCACCACAATCAAGCTCCTGCTCAATGAGTTCAGAGTAGTGAGCAATTTTGTCGTCTAACACCTGCAGATCGTGTTGTAGTTGTTCGATTTGGTGCTCAATGCGCGTGCGATGTTCGCTGAGCAGTGTTAGTCGCCGACCGTGACTGGCAGCGCCTTCACTGACCATGGCACAAAAACTCCGCATCTCGGCGATGGGCATTCCGGTACACCTTAGACGCACAATCAGTTGGATAAACCGAACCGACCGGTCATCGTATATTCGTTGACCGGTGCTGGTCCGTGGTACTGGCGGGATTAGTCCTTCACGTTCGTACCAACGCAAAGTATCGACACTGAGTCCGGTCAGTTTTGATACCTCACCGATTCCCATCTGATTCATGGTCATACTTTTCAACGGTAAATGCTGGAGTGCACTCCAACGCAAGTCTTTTCAGAAGCCGCTTTGGCTACCCATGGTATTCCAGCCCAAATATCTCATAACTATTAATTTCCGGTCGAAGCAATCAAGGCGGTAATGACTGGAACGTTCATAATTGCATCGATTTGATTAATGGTGTGGGTAAGAGACGTATTGCTCTCTGTTTGTCGGTACTGGGTGAGGATTTCTTTGAGCTGTTTTTGTTCTGGCTTGGAAAAGTATTGAGCAAAGAGCTTGCCATGCTGCAAGAGAACGGCGAGAAGCACCGTTTCATCTTCCGCTGGTTGCTGGTTGGGACGTATGACCAACTCAGTGCGAAGCCTATTGATGATGTCATTACGTACCCGTGATTGTGGAATATAACCAATGCCGCGAATAGGAATTCCACCATCAGAGGCAGTAGCGACTCCAGCGGTGATGAGGCTAGTGCCGATGGCGTCGAAAAGTTCGGTACGGGGAGTTTCGGTCAGGCCGGTGATATAGTTTTCTACCAAGCTGCTCAATGTGGTGGGGGATTGTACTTTGGTGCGCTCATAGGCGGGTGCGAGGTAATCAAGCTGTGATGGTAATGGATCACGGACGACAACTTCACTAGTAGCGTCATTGATGGTCAGGCAATTTTGTGTGTGAAGCTCCATTATTGAGCTGGTTACAAGGCAGGTCCAAGCAGGAGTGTGCCGTTGGGAAATGCGGCCTTCAAAATTGACAGCACAGATGAAAAACTGCTGGGGAGTAGAAAGATTGCTCAAGGGGCGGCTCCTTATGTAAAACTTTTATCCATAATGTCTGTTCTTGAGCCTACTGGAAGCTCAGTTTTTGGTGGCGGCTAGGCAATCAACTTAAGCTGCAACATTGATGCGTAAAGGTTGTTAGCGTGGAAGGGGATTAGTGAGCCTTAAAATGGCATGCTCTAAACTCTAGGAGATTGTAATGACGAGTGATATTCCTGCGGTGGTTTCCCGCAGCACCGGTCCGATTACCGACGCCAATAGCCTTGTTGATGCCTATGTTCCACACCCAGGTGCGCCTCGTGGACACGACCTTTTGGTCGAGGTGAAAGCAATATCTATCAATCCTGTTGACGTCAAGATCCGCATTTCCCCCAACCCAACTGGTACCGAACGCATCCTTGGTTGGGATGCCGCTGGTGTGGTTCTCGCAGTGGGGGAAGAAGTAACCCAGTTCCAACCTGGCGATGAGGTCTACTATGCTGGGGCACTCGACCGACCTGGTACAAACATGAGCCAGCAGCTTGTCGACGAACGCATCGTCGCCCATAAACCACAGTCCGTGACTTTCGCCGAAGCAGCTGCCCTGCCATTGACCGCGATCACTGCTTGGGAGGGGCTATTCGATAAATTTGGGCTAGCGGCCGATTCCACCGGAACCCTATTGGTAGTGGGTGCTGCAGGTGGAGTGGGTTCCATTCTGATTCAGC
This sequence comes from Corynebacterium sp., assembly GCA_041854705.1. Taxonomy (GTDB): domain Bacteria; phylum Actinomycetota; class Actinomycetes; order Mycobacteriales; family Mycobacteriaceae; genus Corynebacterium. The sequence goes on along the minus strand of JBHACV010000061.1, from coordinate 26,960 downwards.
TAGCGAAGCAATTAACCAAGCTGAAAGTCATTGCCACAGCCTCTCGACCGGAAACCACAAAGTGGGTGTCAGAGCTGGGAGCTGACGCTGTAGTCGATCACCAGGCAGAAAACTTGGCGCAGTTGGTTCTTGCTGAAGCTCCCGGCGGGGTGGATTATATCTTTAGCGCCAAAAGCAAAGGCCGGATGCCATTTTTTGCTGACATTATTCGGCCTTTTGGACAGATCGTAGGCATTGATGATGCCGATGACCTCGATCTCATGTTGTTGAAGAGCAAGGCAGCCTCGTGGCATTGGGAGTTTATGTTTACTCGCCCTCGCTACGGCCATGACATGGAATATCAGCGCGATCTACTGATTAAGGTGGCCGAACTCGTTGACGCTGAGCGACTACGCAGCACTATGACCACAATGCTGGGTCCGATTAATGCTGAACAATTGCGAGAAGCCCACCGGCTTATCGAAACCGGAAACACCATTGGCAAGATTGTCATCAGCAATACCAGCGAGTAATTGCCATATAAATTACGGTGCCCGTCTTTTAAAAAGGTGGACACCGTAATAAAAATAGCACAAGTTCGGGTTATTGGATCGGTATGTTTGGATCTAGTTCCGCATTCGCCGCGCCTTCCTGTTCGAGAGATAGCGTATCTGCTGGAGTCGCGGTTTCTTTTTCTTTCGCCAACGCTGGATCATAGATGAAGTAATTGTGGAAATTGGCCTCGGCATACGGCAGCGCTGGGACGGTTACCTCGGTGATTGACTGCCACGGATCAAGGCGCAGCCCCAAGTTTTGCTCGATTGCTGCAATGTCTTCAGTGAATGTACATTCTGAATTGAATGGAACCGCATCGGTGACCGGTCGTTGTTTGTCCGATGTGGTCATTTCTCCGCTGGCGACCTCTTGCCCATTAGCGAAGCATCGATAATGCACCTTTAGGCCTTTGCCTTCAGCTATGTCCAGCACCTGTTCTGTGCCAAAGCTTTTTGCAGTTACGTACACATTAGTGGTGCCACCAGTGGCATGATAGGTGATTACCGTAGTAGGAATTTCTTGGCTTTTGACCGTGATGGTTTCTGGCTCAACTGTGGTCAAAGAGTAATCAAATTCAATGCTTTTCGATTCAGGCTGACCCGGAATGAACTGCAATTCTGTCCCCTCAGGGAAAGCATGCTCCAGCCGAGTATTCCCTGTGGGAGCCACGGTTACCGTGAATTCGCCACTAAGGTCCTCATCTTTGATGTCGGGGTGGCGTACCTTCCAATCTGGATAGTCACCTGCCTTTGTCTCACCAGGCAAATCGTATTTTACTGTGACCGGGAAGTTAGGCCAACTATTGGGCAGATCTGCGGCAGGACCAACCGCTACTGTCCTAATAGCTGCGGTGCCAAAACCATCAGACAGCCCAAAGCTTTGTTCCTGTTCTTTGACTTTCACCGAGCCGGTTGCTTCCCAGTCCAGTCCGATCAAAGTGGCAAAGTTTTCGTATTTCTTCAGTTCCAACTTGTCGGTTTTGACTTTGGTCGGCATGTAGATTTCATACATGACATCTGGCTTGAAGGGGCCAGAAACCGTGATTTTCTTCTCAGATTCAGGGCCGGTGACTTTGATTGCAAAGCCGTCTGCTGGCACGCTTTCGGTGTCAGCAAGGGTAGTAAACGTAGAATTGTCGGTGTCGTCGGTTCTGGTTATTTCCCGTAAGGTCCATGGATACCGTTGCGGATCGTAGACATCAAAGTCTTCGGTCAGCCGATTAAGGAAGGTGTAAGAGGTTTTTGTGACACCATCTGGGTAGGGGAACGTCTCGGCATGTTCTTGGTACAAAGTTGATGGTGTGAACCGGATGAACCAGCCAATGTAATCTTGGTAGGTTTCTGGGGCATAGGGGAAAAGCGCAAGATCATAGAGATTATACGGCACACCTTCATCATCAATACCGCCAGGAATCGCTACATCTACTGGTCTGCCATTGAATTTAAAGGTGATAACTGGGTTGGCATAACGAGCATTTTGTCCTTGTTCGAGTGGTTGGCTGCCTTTGATAGGAGTTTCAATGCGGCCTTTGACTGTTTCACCTGCAGGTAACTGTGCTACCCGATCGTCGAAGGTACAGGAAATTTTCGATTCAACCGGGGCATAATTATCACTATTAGGTCGGGTCAAGGTGCATTCGCCAACCTCCCAACCATTGGCTATAAACGGCTGGGAGCCGAGGTTTTCCTCGGGGAAATAAGTGAACTGGTGTAATTCCAATTCGAAGCCTTCACCCGCATGAGGTGTCCGCCCAAGGCCTTCCGCCGACCAATCGAAGCTCAGCAAGCCTGGATCAAAGCGAATATTTCGTTTCTCAGGCGCATTCTCAATGAGAACATTAGAAATACTAAACCCTTCGGTTTGCACAGCGTGCGTGGTGGCGGGCACGGTTATAGCTGCGTTGATTAGCAACAGCGAAGCAACAACTGTCCCAAGGAATCTTTGTGTTAGTGATGCCATGTAGTAGCTCTCCAATGCAATATGAGGGCGACGTGCCCTCCAATGCCTGAAGTTTAATCCGACTGCCACAAAGTCGCTGGTAGGGGCGGTAATTATGAATTGGTCCTGATAGAAAACTGTGGGTTATTAGCAGTAAATGGCACCACCATTATCACCTAGCAGTGATTCTATATTCTGGGGTTAGTGGTGAAAATGGGGAAGATGGGTTGAAAGTTAGCTGGCACCGGCTAGATGAGAGTTTAGTTAAAATTTTTTAGTTTTCCGCCAATTTTAGAATATTGCGCATAATCGACTGTTCGCCCTGTTTTGGGGGGAGCTGAGGTTTTGTGGTCTCGTGGTCCTGCGTCTAGCAGTTTAGTAGTACATATGGTATGTAATGTTTCGGTCAGTAGTAGCCATGAGTAACAACCCACTATTGATAATGATGAGAAGCACCCCAATGGAACGAAACAGCCCCAACCAATCTACATAGGATGAATAATAGGGCAGGGCATATAGACAACAACCAATAATGACACCAAACCCAGTGCCCATTTTCATACGCTTCAAGCCGCTATAAGAAAGTGGATATTTGGTGAAAAACCTCGAACCACCCAAGGAGATAATGCCAATGATAGCAACAGCGACAGCGATGGACTCAAATAATGGGGAGTTCAGGTTAAGGTAATCTGCGAGAGAGAGGCCCAGTGCCCCGCCAAAAAAGCACGCCGGTGGGATGAAAGGTTTAATGGTTGAGCGCATGACTGGTAGTCCTTACCTAGCTAACTTTTTAGGTGGCGAATAATTTTTAGATGCCGCCCAGGTCAGGAAAAGTTACAGCATGCTGATTAGACTGCTGCCTAGGTAGTGGGCGCCCCACCCAATCGGACTGAGCAGTTCTTACTGAGCTAGATGCTATCGTTTGGGGTCAAACTGCCCCAGAAGGTACTAGCAACAGGTATAGTAGGCGGCCATGATGATCGACCGTTATTGGGGGAGATTTTTTGGCTCCACCATCGACAGTGCCGTGCTGTTGGATTACCTCGACTTGAAGGATGAGGTTGTTTCCCTCACGGAGATTTTTGCTGATCTTGGTCTCGATCAATTATCGGGAAACTTCACTGAGGCCCAATTGAACACTGTCGTTTTGGGTCGGAAATACCATTTTGATTCGGCTTTCCAAGTGATTCTAGATTTATCAGTTTTACTATTGGAATCGAAACGAGTGGGACGGTTTAATCTTGCTCGGGTTGGTGGTGCTCGATCGCGAATGATGCGCATTGATACTGAACCGAAAGAGAATATTCAGATCACCCAAGCTTTGAAATATTTTGCACTGATGCCAGAAGAGCATGCCATTGCCGCAGGGATGGATGATGATGAGCTTTTTGAATTGGGGGATCTGTGTGAGGAATTGCGATTGCAATTGGACTGAGAGTTAAGAAACGACAGTAGGTGGTGTGGCTATAGTCGAGCCAAGCTATAGCCACACCACCTACTGAGTTTTAGTTGCTGGTTGCACCTGTCACCTGTTTGACCGTGATATCTCCAACATTTGCGCGGAGATTCAGAGTGATTAGTCCACCCTTGGCATCAGGGTTAATGATTCCCGTTGGGCAGTTGGTGTCGCCAACATCAGAACTGCAATGGACGACAGTTCGGATGGTATCGGGGATAGTCACCGTCAGATCACCGACATCGGCGGTACCTTCAATGGTGTGATCATTAGCCACGGTTTTGAGCTGACTCAGGTCGAGGGAGAGATTGCCAACATCGGTCCCATAGTTAGCAGCGAGTTCTTCTTCAGACAATACAGTGGTCGTGATATCACCAGCGTTGTTATTGAACTCAACAGCGAATCTGTCAGCAGCTGTAGAAGTGCACATTGTGAGGGTGACTAATAAGACAGCGCCAAGCAAAAGGCCTGACCATTTCCGAGTTTTCTTTGGCGGCTCATCTATATATGCCATATTTGGCTCATGGTAGTAGCCCATGGTCGGGTTGGAGATACGATAAGCCTCAGCAAGCAATGGATCCCAGTCAGGAACAGAACTGGCATTAGGGGAGGTAAAGCCAGGAGCTGGCTGGTAATTGCTAAGGTCAACTGATTCTCGGAACTGGATCGTGTCTTTGGGAATAATCAATCCTTGTGGTGGGAGTGGGGTCCGCTGATGCAACATCCATGCCATTAGTGCAGCGAAGGCTAAGGTAATGATGCTCGCTATGGTTAGTGTTCCAAAGAAGCCACCAGTGATGAGTGCAAGAAATACGATTAATACCCAGCCAGTTATCTGCTCACTGCGGTATCTGCCACTTTGGCTATCCAGCAAAACTTCCACAGGGGCGCGATCCACGGAAAAGCGGGGGAGGATCAGCCACAGTAGTAGATACAAGGAGAAGCCAGTACCAGTGATAGCAGCGACTGCAAATGCAATACGAACAAGCGTCGGATCGATCTGATAACGCACGGCAATGCCTTCACACACACCTGCTACCCAGCCACAACCTTGACTTCTAGGAAACCGCACAGGTCGGGTTTTCCACATATCCGAGATTATCGAGTTCTGAGGGGTAGCCCCTACAGATATAGGGTTCGAAGTAGCAGTTGTATCCTTGGATTGGCCTAAGAGCGGGCCTTCTGCGGTGTTACCAGGTTTTGTGTTTTTTCCAGAGAAGTCATCGGTGTTCATGTTTTTCATTTTCCAGGTAAGTCGCAGTAAAAGCATCAGGGGTCTCCCTGACTTTTCCCTGATTGTTATGTGAATAAATAAAATCGGGGATTCCCCTGATGCTGTGGTACTGCTTAATGTGCCACCATTAAGCCATGAATTCCTCCCCTGCCTACCAGAAATACTGGCGTCGTCGCGATGGTGCTGTTGTTGCAGGTGTCGCTAATGGTCTTGGCGCGTATTTTGGGGTGGATGTTGCTTGGGTGCGAGTCGCTTTCGTGTTATTTAGTCCACTTGGGGGGATTGGCCCGCTGACCTATGCCTTTTTATGGATTGCCAGTAAATCCATTGACCTAGCAGATCCACCACCATCGCGGCTGTCCCGGTTCTTTTCAATACTGTTGGTCATTGCGGCACTGGCTGCCGGGAGCTACCCGTTTGTTAGTTTGATTAGTGTCGGCCTTGCGGTTTCGCTAGCAGTGATTGCCGTGGGCGCGGTGATTACCTGGTTGGCCTATGACCGTTTTGAAAAAAAGAGCTCCCTAGTCGTCATCATTATTGGTGCGATGTTGGTCCTATCTGGGGTGCTATTGGCGGCAATGCAATGGGAATACCAACAGCGGGTCTTTGGCGCAGCGGTCGGCTCAGTATTGCTGACCATCGCTGGCATTGGTGCACTAGTAATCCCGTTTGGTTTTCGGGTAATGGAACGGCTGCATGCGCAGCGAGAGGAAAAACTGCTTGCCGATGAACGTGCCGAAATAGCAGCCAGATTACATGATTCGGTTTTGCAAACCCTCGCGCTGATTCAAAAACGCGCTGACAATCCAGACGAGGTTGCCCGCCTTGCCCGCAGCCAAGAGCGGGAATTGCGACAATGGCTATTCGACCCGATCCCAGACCTCACAGTTTTTGCCGCATTGCAACGGGCTTCTGGTGAGGTAGAAGACATCTTTGGCATACGGATCGCACCAGTGACTGTGGGCGAGGATCTCCCACTGACTGACAACCGGCAAGCCTGTGTACTGGCAGCCCGAGAAGCGATGGTCAATGCCGCTAAACATGCTGGTGGGGTCGGAATCGACGTGTATGCCGAAACTTTTGATGGACTGGTCATTTATGTTCGTGATCGAGGGCCAGGTTTTGATATTGATGCGATTCCAGAGGGGCGGCACGGTGTGCAGGATTCGATCATTGGACGAGTCACCCGAGCAGGGGGCACAGTTTCCATTGTTTCGCATGGTCCAGGCCATGATTCAATCTCTTCTGGCACAGAAGTGGAGATTACGCTTCCCTCTTAGTAAAAATGGAAGCTATGAAGGTTTTCCTCGTAGACGATCATTCCGTTTTCCGTGCCGGTGTCCGTGCTGAAATAGGGCAGGAGGTCCAGATCGTCGGCGAGGCAGGTTCGGTGCCAGAAGCAGTGTCTGGCATCGTTGACAGCAAGCCCGATGTAGTGCTGCTCGACGTCCATATGCCCGATGGCGGCGGGGTAGCGGTTATTCGCGGGGTGTATGAGCAAGAGCACAGCCTAAACGGCACGAAGTTTCTCGCGCTTTCCGTGTCTGACGCTGCCGAAGATGTAATTTCGGTAATTCGGGCTGGGGCTCGCGGGTATGTTACAAAATCCATTTCAGGTACTGAACTTATCGACGCCATCGGCCGAGTCCGAGAAGGCGATGCTGTATTTAGCCCACGGTTAGCCGGTTTTGTATTGGATGCCTTCGCTCGACCTGATGCCACTGCAGGTGTGGGAGTAGTTGATGCACCTGAACACGATCAAGCGGTTGAACGTGGCAATGGGCAGATTGTCGATGATCCAGTAGTCGATGCACTTACCCGACGAGAACTAGAGGTGTTGCGGTTATTGGCGAGGGGATACACCTACCGGGAAATCGGGGCGCAGTTGTTTATTTCCATCAAAACGGTAGAAACCCATGCCTCGAATATTCTGCGCAAAACCCAGCAATCTAATCGGCATGCCTTAACTCGATGGGCGCGTTCTCGCGATCTCGACTAGTGTAACTCTGGCTCGGTCGCCATATGGATACCGAGGGAGATTATGGGAACAGTGGTGGGCGTCGAAAAGTAAGTCAATGCTTCAGCTAGGTTTGTGTCAGCTCAGATAAATAATTCACGAGGAAAAAGTATTTACATTACCCGTAGATGTAATGTTGAACAATAGTCCTTTTTCTTAAGTTTCTGATTGTGGCAGTCAATCAGATGGTGCTGTGGCTGGTTTGGTTCCATGAAGTTGAGTGAGTCATGGCATGCAGGGCGCAGGTAAGTAATTGTGCTTCAATGGGAAATGCATGCACAATTGGCTTTTGATGGGGGAATAACGGGTGGGGGTGGCCTGGGGGTAATCCATGAATAATAATATTTTTTTATCATGTTCTTTAAAAATTTGGTGGTTCCTGTAACGTTTATGTCACAAATCCGCGACCCAGTATCCCAGCTGGGAAAAGTGGTAAAAATGGCAATCAGCACGGGAAATCTATTGCGGAGCACTACCCCTGAAAAGGTGCAATAAAAGCTGAGACAAAACTGAGTTTTAGCTGGGAATTGATGTCAGATTTGCTGCTCTGGATAGACATTGGGAGAAATGGTAACTACGCTTCAGAGTCGTAAGGCAGACAACCTATCGTGACTTTTCGAAGGGAAGAGGATTATATGAAGATTTCGCGTAAGGCTTTGGCTCTAGTTACTTCTGCTGCTCTCGCAACATCTGTTTTCGCTACTCCAGTTGTTGGCGCTGCAGAAACCACCAGCCCTGCAGCAACCACTCAGGCCAGCAGTGATGACAGCTCCAAGAAGGACGACCAGAACAACAGCTCCAAGAAGGATAATCAGTCTGGCAGCTCCGACAAGTCAACTGAGACTTCAGCAGCTAAGGATGGCAGCAACTCTGACAGCAGCAAGCTCAAGGAAGGCCTTAATAAGCTGTCCAAAGGTGATCTGGGTGCCGCACTGTCGGATCTTTTCCAAGGGTTGATCGACCTAGTTAAGAGCTTCTTTGGCAATATTGGCAAATTCTTCAAGGGACTGACTGACGGTGGCCTGACTTCTTCTGACAAGAACGATAAGGGTTCCTCTGACGATAAGAACAAGACCACTACTCCTAGTGCTTCGGAATCAGCTCCAGCTTCTACTTCTGGTGCTCCTTCCAGTAGCAAGTAGTAATCATCTTCCAATGACCTAAAAGGCTTCACCAAGCAAAGTGCTGGTGAAGCCTTTTGTGTTAGTAGCGGCTGACAGAACTCGCACTCTGGCGTGTAATTAAGGAGGTAAAGTGCGAGTTGTGTCAACCGCTACTAGGTGATTTGGCCCTAGCGGGGTTTAGCCGTTTCGTACATCAATGACGATTCGCGTGGGATTTTCTAACACTTCCACTGAATATGGGGGATTGGTGCCAGCTACCCCAATGACAAATTGGGCGCGGCCTTCAAAGGTGCCCAAAGATTGCACCTGTTTGACCAGTGGGCCATCGGAAGTAATGGTGGCAAGGCTAGGGTCTTCCATGCCCATTTCAAAAGGCAGGACTACGCCGTCAATATTGACCATGAGTGCGCTGTCGCCATCAAAATCCACCACTGTGCCACTAGCTTGTTGGGAGGGGTTGGTGGTGTAGTCAACGAACCAGCCAGGGGTGCCAGAGCCTGCGAGTTCAATAACAACTCGGTCATAACCGTCGTGGCTGCCAACCCGCATGGAAACTGGAACTAATTGCACTGGGGTTGAGGGGCGTGAAGTTTTCATTTCGGTATTGGCGGTACCCAAGGGGGTTGTTCCGGCTTCGACAGTGCTGGTGGCCTCCTGTGTGGCAGAGTTGACAGTTTCGGATGTGCTATTGGTTGCGGAGGATTGAGTTGTTTCGGAATTGGTGGGTTGGTTATTGGTTCCACAAGCGGTTAGGCCAAGGCCGACGCAGGCAAGGACCGCGGCGAGCTGGAACGCGGGTTTCTTCGTGGGGCCAAGTGGTGCTCTCATAACAACAACCGTAACTTTAGTAACAGTAAATTACCAGTGAAACACGCCATCAGGCAGAAATCGTTGTAAAAATGCAACACGTCTAAACTGAAGCCATGGATTATAGCTACGATCCTTTTGCTAGTGATTACTGTGAATTCAAACCATTAAACAAGCTATGCTCTGACGTTCAGGTCGAACCATTGCCAGGATCGTCGCGGTCAGGCACGACCTATATGCTTCTCGAACATCCAGGTCCGTGGAGTCATGACATCTTAGATGGTGGGACTTTTGGACCTGCAGCCACAGAACGGTTTCAACAATTAGACTGCGGTTTATTTTTGATTCGGAAGCCCGGCCGAACGGGACGGAAGCTAGGAGAAACTCGAACCCTGTATTTGGTGTTTTGCCAATCAGCGGTAGTAGAGCAATATCAGGTGTCTAGCTTGGAGGAAGTTTTTAGTTTCGATCTATCTGGCCCAGCGAAAAACCCCGATCGGTGTGGGGAAACCCTAGATCAGCCATTGTTATTGGTGTGTACACATTCCAAACGCGATCGCTGTTGTGCTATCAAGGGGCGTCCCATTGCACAAGCACTCGTGCAGGAGTTTCCGACTGCGCCAATCTGGGAATGTAGTCACACCAAGGGGCACCGCTTTGCGCCATCGGCATTGCTGTTCCCGTGGGGTTATTTCTATGGCCGACTCAATATTGTGGCCACAGTTGATTTGTATCGGCATGCGCTTGCTGGGCGGCTTTTTGTTCCCGGCCTGCGGGGACGTGGCATTTATGGCCCCCAAGATCAGGTGGCTGAAGTAGCTGTTGCGCATCAGTTAGTTAATGCTGGGGAACAACTGGGCCTGTTAGATCTCAGCGTTGGGCCGGGTTATCAGGTGCGACATAAAGATGGCCGCAGCTGGATTGTAAACTTACGTCAACGTGAGATTGACGGAGTGATATCCAGCTGCGGCGATGCGCCTAAGGTAGGCAAAATATGGGAAGCAGAAGCAATTATCGACGCATAATCTTGCGTGATAACCAGTTTCCTAATAGCTGTGCAATCTGCACAATCAAAATAATCACTAGGGTTGCTACGTAGGTGACTTCCCAGTCGAAAGCGCGGTAACCATAGACAATGGCGAAGTCACCAAGCCCACCACCGCCAATATAGCCAGCCATTGCGGTCATATCCACGATGGCAATGAAGATGAAGGTATATCCCAAAACCAAGGGTCCCAAGGACTCTGGGATAATCACAGTCGTAATGATGCGCCATGGCCCAGCACCCATAGCTCGGGCAGCTTCGATCACGCCCGGATCAACGGTGACCAAGTTTTGCTCCACAATACGTGCCACCCCAAATGTCGCCGCAACCGACATACCAAAGATCGCTGCATCTCGACCGATTTGGGTTCCAACCAGCATGATTGTCAGTGGGCCTAAGGTAATGAGCAAAATGATAAATGGAATAGGTCGAACGAAATTGACCAAGATATTCAGTAGGCCAAAGACCCATTTATTCTCTAGTACCCCACCGGAACGGGTGGTGCATAGCAATACCCCTAAAAACAGTCCAGCTAGTCCACCGATCAGCATTGTGGCTGAAACCATGACACAGGTATCAATAATGGCCTGCTCAAATGTGTCCGATAGATTAGACCAGTCGGTTGCCAACGTGTAAGTGTTCATCGCAGAATCTCCTTAATCTCGGTGGTCTGATCGAGATGGTTATAAAAACTATCGATCACAGCATCTGGCCCAGTCAGTCGCACCGTGATCTTGCCGAAGGAATGCTGCTGCAAAGTGGTGATACCACCGTGCACAATACTTATCGACGCCCCTGCCGCGCGTGCATCAGCGGCAGCCGCAAAGAAACCAGAGTTTTCCGTCAGATTGATAGTGAATAATCGACCCGCATGGGCCAGCAAGTCTTCCGATTCAATGAGATCGGGAGTGTTTCTAAGACTGGTAGCAACGAACCGTTGGGCGACCGCAGTCTTGGGGGAAGAAAACACCTCATAGGTGGTGCCATATTCCACGACTTGGCCGTTTTCCATCACCGCTACCTTATTGGCAATGGAACGCACGACTTCCATTTCATGTGTAATTACTACAATGGTGATTCCAAGTTCCTGGTTCACCTTACGTAGTAACTTGAGCACTTCCTGGGTGGTCTCTGGGTCAAGGGCGGAGGTGGCTTCGTCGGCAAGCAAGAGTTCTGGGTTGGTGGCAAGGGCGCGAGCAATGCCAACTCGTTGTTTTTGGCCGCCGGATAGTTGTTCAGGGTAGTTTTTGCCACGATCGCCGAGACCAACGAAATTCAGAAGTTCTACAACTCGCTTTTGTCGTTGTTCCCGGGGCATACCTGCGAGTTTGAGCGGGTATGCAATATTGCCAGCTGCAGTGCGGGAATTCATCAGATTGAACTGCTGAAAAATCATGCCAATATTGCGCCGCAGTTGTCGCAGCTGCTTTTCTGGCATGCCAACAATATTGGTGCCATTGAGCAACAACTTTCCAGAGGTGGGGGTGTCAAGGCCATTGATCATCCGCACCAAGGTAGATTTGCCAGCACCGGAATAGCCGATCACGCCGAGGATTTCGCCTGGTTCGACAGTTAAAGTGACACCATCAAGTGCCGTGACGGTAGAGGTGCCTTTCTTTTTGGATTCGAAGACTTTGCTCAGGCCTTCGAATTCAATGCGTGTTCCAGTCATTTTGTCAACTTTCTTAAGTAAGCCCAAAACCGCCCCAGCTACCAGGGAGGTGGCAGGAGCGGTGACGCTAGTATTACTGGACCTGCTGTTCGAGCCGGTCGAGGATTTCCTTCAGCTCTTCTGGGGTGCGTTTAACCGGCACCGAGGTTCCCTTGGAATCTTCCGCGACCGCTTCTAAGACCTTTGGATCATGCCACAGCTCGGCTAGCTTGAGGATATCCGGATCAGTCTGTCGTTCTGCCTTGGTGACAAACACATTGATGTACGGTTCGGCCTCCTCGGAGGCAGGATCATCTTGGAAGATCGCAAGCTTGGGGTCAATACTTGCGCGTTCAAGGTAGGTATTATTAATAATCGCTGGCTTGCCCTCGTGATAAGCAGCGGTAGTTTGTGCTGCATCTACTGGGACGACCTCCACCTTCGATTTCTCCTCATCAATATCCGCTTTAGTGGGAGTGACCTTGCCTTTGGCATCATCTTTCAATGTAACCAGTTCAGCTTGTGTTAAAACATTGATGGCACGACCCAAATTCGAAGGATCATTGGGAACTGCCACAGTCTGTCCCTCAATACCATCCAGCGAATCATGATCCTTCCAGAACAATGCCAGCGGCACGATCTCGGTGGACCCTACCGGCACGAGGGTATCGTTATTCCCCACGTTATATTCCGCTAGGAACTTCAGATGCTGGAACAGATTGACATCCAAGGTATCTTGCGACAATGCCAGATTGACGGAGTTGTAATCCGAGAAATTCTGAATGTCGAGAGTGATACCGTTATCCGCAGCGAGCTGCTCGAAAACCGTCCACGCCTTCTTCTGGGAATCGGTGGTGCCAATGCGAATGGCACCACTGTCAGTATCTGAATTGGAGCAGGCTACGAGGCTGGTGGCAGCTAGGGTTGCGGCTGCCACAGTGGCAACAATGCGCGAAAATTTTAAGGCCATGATGGGTCCATCCTTATGCACATATTTAGGTTTGTATCAGTCCAGACCCTAGCGCAGTCTTTTTCTAATGTACAGCTCGGTCTATTTCAAATTCGTAAAAATATACTAATTTAGGGGTAAGTGAGCAAATTTTTACTGCGAATAAAACGATTTTTAGCGAATAGCACAGTAACTCTGTTCGATTTTATTCAGAAGTTACGTTTGCTGCATTCTGTGCCACAAGTAACCACAACCACCTCCCCCTTGTCGGCGCCCACACTCGTAGCAGCTATGAGCGCAAGACTTCCATTAAAGTATGAGCTGCTATGGAAAAAACTCTCAATCCAGTCTCGCCCGATTTGATTAAAGTCCACTACATGACCCGACTACCGTGGTGCATCCTGTTGGCGGCAGTACTAGTCATGTGGCGAATCCTTGGCGACGTTGGCATCTGGGTTTACTACGGTGCAGCAATCTGCCTGCTGCTTTTTTTGTGGCAAGTCTGGCTGATCCCGAAACAAGTTGAACGCCTCGGCTGGCTCGACACCGAAGAAGACCTTTTACTTACCAAAGGGAAACTGTGGCACACCTACAGCATCGTCCCATATGGGCGGGTACAATACGTCGACGTGAGCCAAGGCCCCATTGAGCGCATTTACGGACTTAAAACTTTGCGACTCAACACTGCCGCCACCACCGCCGACACCACTGTCCGTGGACTGGAAGCTGAAGTCGCCGATACGCTCAAAGATCGCGTGGCGGCCAAAGCCAAAGAAAAGATGATCGACCTGTGAGCAATAACCAACGTGTACACCCGTTGACTCCATTACTACGCGCATGGAGCATCCTGTTTGCTTTTGGATTATTCATCGCCACCACCTTTACACAAGAAGTCCTTGATCTGCTACGGCGCCTTCTATCCTCCGACCGTGGCGAAACCCTCGATGCACTCGCAGTGATCGTGCCAATCATCCTTGTTGGCGCTGTGGCATCCATACTATGGTGGCGAGCAATTAGCTACACCATCACCGATGAAGTCGTAATCTTCCGCTGGGGCCTACTGAAGCGCAATGTGCGTAGCACAAGATTTGAACGAGCCCAAGCTATTGATGTGGTGCAGCCGCTTCACGCTCGGATTTTTGGGTTGGCGGCGGTGCGGATTGAGACGGCGGGAGGGTACAATTCCAAAGTCGAAATCCGTTACCTACGTAAAGCAGTGGCGATCCGGCTGAAAGAACAGTTACTTGGAAAAGAAGAACAAGGAACCCTCTTGGTTCCGCCGATCCCTACGTACCGAACACTCCTATCATCGCTTTTTAGCACTTCCGCGTTGGTTGCTGTGTTCTTTACTGCTATGACGGTCGGATTTGATCTTTCCATTGCTGCAATGATTCCGATTTTGTTAGGAACGGTGCCCAACATTTGGCGCACCATTGATGGTGCGCACCAGTTTACCGCCCGTAAAGTGGGCAATACCATAAACATCTCTTACGGACTCGCCAATCTGCAGCGCAAAACTCTCGAGATTACTCGTGCTCATGCTGTCATTATCCGTAAACCCGTTTTGTGGCGCCCTTTTGGATGGTGGCGAGTCCAAGTCGCAGTTGCTGGTTATGGTGAGCGTCTTGATGGCATGACCATCCTGCCTGTAGGTGATAAAAAAACCGCCATGATGCTGTGCGAACTGCTTATGGGGCAGGTAGTCGATCCAGATACCCCACATGCGCCGCAATATCGCAGCCCAGCAAAAGCCCGATGGGTGTCGCCGATTGATGCGAAGCGCCAAGCTTTCGAACTCACCCCTACATACGTAATAGAGCATCGTGGTCAAGTAAGCAGACGTGCCGCCATTGCTTTCCGACGCCATATCCAGGCTCTCTCCGTACGTATTGGTCCGCTGCAGCAGCTAACTGGAATTGCAACCGTCCGTCTGCACCTTGTGCGCGGCCCCGTAAAGATGACTGGCCGCGACCTGACCAAAGAAAATGCCCATGAACTACTACGCAGCCTTCATGGGCAGGGCTAAAGGCCGATAAACCTTGGGTTTTCGGCTTTAGCTCTTGGTGGGTTTGAAGTTATATACCAGCTCACCGTAAGTTCTGGTTCCTTTTCTTACTAAAGGATGTTCGTTGAATGCTAGTGGTGAATCTGGGGTGCGTTGCCAACCCACACGGCCGGTGGTGGGAGCGCGTTTGGCACGGCCGTGTTTGGGTGGTTTATCTGGGTCATCGTCGTTACGTCCATTGTCAGTAGCACAGAGTGCGGTGAGATTGGTTTGTTCAGTCTTACCACCAAGGTGCCAGGAAATCAGATGATGGAATTGGCATTTCATGGCAGCGCGAGTGCAGCCAGGATTGGCGCAAACTAGGTTTTCCATTACTGCGACAAGTCGCTGGAAGTTATTGGCGAAGCGTGGGCCACGAGGGTCGTCGCCATCTTTAGGGGTGCGAGCTACTGCCACCAAAGCAGCGACACGAGGTATGTCATTTTCATCTTTTGCTAGGACCGCAGCGTAGCCAGTGTTGCGTAGCGGCTCGTCGACAAGTTTTGAGAGTTCGACGAGACCGCCACTGGTGGTGGCGATACGTCCATCGGCGTGATAGCGACAGTCGGTGCCGATGAGGAACATAGGACTAAAAAGTGGTTCCGGTTCTACTTCTGGGGTATCAGTAGCGAGAACTTTGGCCACCAACGCCTTTGCGTACGCAACGGGGTAGGGGATGCCAGTGTTTTTGATGTAGTCCACCGCCATCGCATTCAGGACCCGATCAACCTCGCAGGCGATGTGATCGGAAAGTTTGGCCACCAGCCGTCGCTTGCCGTCAAATTCGACGTCGGGGTGCATGTGGGCATAATCGGCCTTGTCAGGTGTTTCGGCTTCTTGCCATTTCCGCACTTGATCGCGGGCAAGGGTCCTAGCGGTGTTGGCGTCTTTGGATTTCACCAAGTCGATCAAAGTCAGCATATCGGCATTTCGATCGCGGTGCTTTGGGGCTTGATTGTTGGCTTTCGCTAGGATGTCGATAATTGAAAATGATAGGCCAGCCTCAGTAGCTGCACAGGCGACAGCGTGGTCTGTGTAGAACTGACCAACCCACAGGATGTGCTTGATTGTGGCAAGGAGAAAACCATAGGTGGTCGCGACTGCTTCTTTGGAAGTGGCCGCTACAGCCGCTTCCACCTCGCGGATAACTGCGAGGCCAGCGAGATTAGCATGGAGGAAAGAAGTAGTCATGCCTTGAGGTTAAGTCGCTAAGGCAACACCTTCAAGGGGGTTGAAAAGTTTTTCGGCACCTGTGGATAACTTTTTACTGCACACTCTAAAACACGACAAAAAGTAGGAGTTTGGGCAAAGCAGTATAACAGAAGTCAAAGCGAGAAACAACGCCGCAAACTAGTTATCCACAGGCTGCAATTACTTTTTCTGGGCAATAATCGCAATACTGCCCAAATGCTGGGCATTTGCCCGGAAAACCCGCCGCATGGCTAATACTCGTTTCCGGGCATCAGGGAAGCGCAAAAGATTGAAAAGAATCTTGAAAACGCGCGGACCTTCGTCGTCAAGCATTTGACGGGGGTTGAGTAACCCCATTGGGGCGAGCTTGGTGGAAATCACGGTGAAGCCAGCATCTTCAAGCAGGGCGGTCCATTCATTGGCAGTCATAGGGCGGGCGTTGACCTTGATTGCGCGAGCAAGTTCTTTGCGTAGCTCATCGGCGACTTGACTATCGACATCATTGGGGGTCAAGGCGAGTTCGTGGATGGCGTAATACCCACCATGGTCGAGAATGCGGTGGGCCTCGGTAATAATGGCTTTCTTGCCCTTGTCACCCTGCATGCTCAGCATGGCCTCACCTACGACGAGATCACAAGAAGCAGCGGCCAGCCCAGTGTTATCTGCGGTCGCTTGGATTACTTGGGCATCACCGGTCAGGTGGGTGGCGGTGGTAGACACGGCATTGGCATCAGCATCCACCCCTACGTACGTAAGGGGGTTGCGATTGAGGATTTCCTTCGCCGTGATCCCCAACCCCGGTGCAAACTCCACTACCCGTTTGCCAGTGGGATTGGCGGCGTCGATAAGCCAAGCTGTGAGTTTCTTGCCGCCGGGTCGCAACACTCGTTTGCCGAGTTTCGCTAGTATCCAGTGGCCTTGTTGTTGCTGGTTCATAATACCTGCTTTCCAAAAAGGGTAGGGGACCCTAATTGTACTTAGCTAGCACCAGGGTAGCCCAGTTGCCGCCAAGCTTCGTAGGTGGCGATGGCGGCTGCGTTGGCAAGATTAATAGAGCGGCGCCCAGGCAGCATGGGAATGCGCACCAGCTCGGTGACGCGGGGGTGGTTCAGGGCTTCAGCGGATAGGCCGCTGGGTTCAGTGCCGAAAAGCAACACGTCCCCTTTTACGTACGTAAAAGAGGAGTGGAATTTTTTACCACTGGTCGTAAACGCAAACACCCGCGCCTCCGGTAGCGCCGCTAGGCAGGCGTCGAGGTTGTCGTGGACGGTGACCTCGGCAAGGTCGTGGTAGTCAAGTCCGGCACGTCGGAGGTTTCGCTCTTCTAGGTTGAAGCCTAGGGGTCCGGCGAGGTGTAGGTGGGCGCCGGTACCAGCGCACATGCGGATTGCATTGCCGGTGTTTGGTGGGATACACGGCTGGTCGAAGACCACATTAAGGATTGCCATGATTGTAAGAGTATAGATTCATGGGATAATTACCGCTATGACGGCTATCAAACTCGACGGTAATTTGTTGCGGGATGAAATTTTTGCGGATTTGCAGACCCGTGTTGCGGCGCTGAAGGAGCGAGGCATTGTGCCAGGGCTCGCCACGGTATTGGTTGGTGATGATCCAGCCAGCCATTCTTATGTGAAGATGAAGCATCGGGATTGTGAACAGATTGGGGTGCGGTCGATTCGTAAGGATCTGCCAGCTGATACTACCCAGGAGGCATTGCACGCGGTTATCGATGAGCTCAATGCCGATCCTGAGTGCACAGGTTATATTGTGCAGTTGCCGTTGCCAAAACATTTAGATGAAAACGCAGTGTTAGAGCGCATTGATCCAGCTAAGGATGCCGATGGCCTGCACCCAGTGAATCTCGGCAAGTTGGTGCTTAATGAGTCAGCGCCTTTGCCGTGCACCCCCAATGGGGCGATTGCTTTGCTCAAGCGGTTTGGCGTGGAAACTAAGGGTAAAAAAGTTGTGGTGATTGGCCGTGGTGTCACGGTTGGTCGTCCGATTGGGTTGATGCTCACTAGGCGTACCGAAAATGCCACTGTCACTTTGTGCCACACCGGTACTAGGGATCTGAAGGCGGAAACATTGCAGGCTGACATTATCATTGCTGCTGCTGGGGTGGGGCATATTCTTACTGCGGATATGGTCGCGCCGGGTGCTGCGGTGTTAGACGTTGGGGTTTCGCGTGTTGACGGCAAACTGGTTGGGGATGTGCATCCTGATGTTTGGGATGTTGCAGGGTTTGTTTCTCCGAATCCTGGTGGGGTGGGGCCGCTGACGCGGGCGTTTTTGGTTCGTAATGTGGTTGAGCGTGCTGAGCAACTGTGAATCCATTATTGACGAATCCGCATGATGGTGAGTTGCCGCCGTCGGTGTTACCAGTCCCGGTGCAGTGGGCGGGGCTAGCAGTTTTTGTGGTTGGGGTGATTGTCTCTGGGGTATTTTCGGTGACTGAGCATTGGCGCCGCGCTACGTTTACTTTGGGGGCGGCGTTGTTGTGGTTGTCGGTGCTGCGGCTTAGTTGTGATTCGCAGGTTTTGGGTGTGTTGGCGGTGCGGTCGCGGCAGTTTGATGCGATTTTTACCGCCCTTGGTGGGGCGGCAATGCTGTTTTTGGCTACCTCAGTGGATTCATTGGGGAGCTAGGTATCCCAATTTAGATGGTGTAGTAGTCGCCACCATCGTTTTGGGATAGGACCAAAAAGCGCTGAATGATCCGGCTGACCTGGCGGGATTCGGTTAAAAAGGCATCATGCCCTACTGGGGAGGAAATTTTGGCCATGCCCAATAGTTTCCGCAGGTTGCGAGAGAGGTGTTCTTGTTGGTGGTAAGGGTAGAGAATGTCGGTATCAACTCCTGCTATCATGGTTGGAACTTCCGAGGAGGCCAGCGCTTTGTTTAGGCCACCGCGGCCGCGGCCGATGTCGTGTCGGTTCATGGCTTCGGTGAGTGCGACGTAGCTGCCAGCGTCGAAACGCTCAGTGAGTTTGAAACCTTGGTGGTCGAGGTAGCTTTGCACTGCGAAGCGTTGATTGGTGTCACGGTAGGGGCCAAGGGGGTTTTCGCCAGGCTGGGGGTCAGTGCCGAATCGTTCGTCAATTTCGAGTTCGCCGCGGTAGGTGAGGTGGGCAATGCGGCGGGCGGTAGCTAGCCCTCCGATGGGAGGTTCGGCGCCGTAGTAGTCGCCACCGTTCCAGTTGGGGTCTTGTTCAATAGCCCAGATTTGAGCGGTTTGAATGCCGATTTGCCAAGCACTGGCTCGTGCTGAGACTGCCAGCACGAGCGCAGTTTCTACTGTGTTGGGATACAGTAGGGTCCATTCCAGTGATCGTGCGCCACCCATTGACCCACCGAGGACTGCGAAGACTTTATCTATGCCAAGCACATCAAGGAATTGTTTTTCGGCGTGTACTAGGTCCCGCACGGACAGCGCTGGGAAGCGGGAACCCCAGGGGGTGCCAGTGGCA
Source organism: Corynebacterium sp. (assembly GCA_041854705.1). Taxonomy (GTDB): domain Bacteria; phylum Actinomycetota; class Actinomycetes; order Mycobacteriales; family Mycobacteriaceae; genus Corynebacterium. The sequence continues at coordinate 7,501 of JBHACV010000061.1, read as the reverse complement.
TCAAGACTGGCAGGTCCGGTGGAGCCGCGGCAGCCACCTAAGGTGTTAGTGCAAAGGACGCAATACTTGTCAGTATCGAGTGCCTTGCCGGGGCCGACCATGCCATCCCACCACTCGTAGACATTGGAGTCTCCAGTTAAGGCGTGTTCAATGAGGAGCAGGTTATCGCCGGTGAATTCACCCCAGGCTTGGTAGGCAATGGTGACTTCTGGGATGGTGACACCGGCTTCGGTGATGAAATCACCGATGGCGACGGTTTGCAGGGTACCGGTTGTGTCGAGCATATTTTTAGGTTCCTTTACAAAGGTTTTACGCTGTGACTCATGCTACACTGCACCGCTTGGTCTAGTCGATTAGAGGGCGGCGAAGCCCTGTTCTAGATCGGCAATAATGTCGGTGATGTCCTCAATGCCAACTGACAATCGTACGGTGGCCTCCGAAATACCTGCGGCGGCTAGTTCCGACTCGGTGGATTGGGAATGGGTGGTGGATGCAGGGTGGACTACCAGTGAGCGAGTGTCACCGATATTGGCCAAGTTGGAGTGCAGTTTCAGTGCATCAATGAAGGTCCATGCTTCTTCGCGGCCTCCGTCGATGTCGAAGGAAATGACTGCGCCAGTATATTTCAGGCCGAGTTTTTCCTTGATTGGATACCACGGGGAGGATTTCAAACCTGCGTAGTTGACTTTGGTTACTTTGGGGTGATTAGCCAAAAATTCGGCAACCTGGGCGGCATTTTCATTGTGACGCTCAATGCGCAAGAAGAGGGTGTCGAGGCCTTGGATGGTTACCCATGCATTGAAGGGGGACAGTGCGGCACCGGTGTCGCGGAGTAGACCAACTCGGGCTTTGAGTCCGTAGGCAGCTGGTCCAAGATCGGCGTACTTGAGGCCATGATAGGCAGGGTCGGGGGTGATAAAACCTGGGAAGACTGGTTGTCCGTCACGCTTGGCGGTCCAGTCGAAGTTGCCACCATCAACTAGAATGCCCGCGATGACTGAGCCATTGCCCGTATAGTATTTGGTCAGCGAGGCAACGACGACGTCTGCGCCTAATTCCAGCGGCCGAACCAAGGCGGCAGTGGCCACGGTGTTGTCAATAATGAGTGGTACATGGTTTTTGTGGGCGACCTCGGCTATAGCTGGAATGTCGAATACATCGCCTTGTGGATTGGCGAAGGTCTCACCATAGAAGGCTCGGGTGTTGGGTTGAACTGCGGCATTCCACTGTTCAGGGTCGTCAGGATTATCTACGTAAGTAACGTCGATGCCCAAGCGATTGAGGGTGACGGTAAACAATGTCTGTGTGCCACCATATAGCCTAGGGCTGGAGACGATGTGGTCACCAGCGCTGGCAAGGTTGAGGATCGCAGCGGTCTCGGCGGCTTGACCAGAGGCGAATGCCACGGCGTGGACTCCACCTTCGAGGGCTGCAATGCGATTTTCGAGGGTTTCGGTGGTGGGGTTGGTGATACGAGTATAAATCGGGCCGAGTTCTTCTAGTGCGAAGCGCTTTTTGGCGGTTTCGGCTGAGTCGAAAAGATAAGAAGTAGTCAGATAGAGCGGTTGATTTCGCGCACCAGTGTCGCTGTCAACCGGCTGCCCGGCATGAATGGCTTGGGTGGCCAAGCTCCACTCAGCGGCCTGGGAATTATCGTACTTAGGTGCCATTGGAAGTTCCTTCAGCTTAGGGAAGTTAGTGTTGTTTGGAATGAAGTTACTTCTTGCCGGGGGAAAAAGAAACCGCTCTGTCTACTTTTTCATTGTTTTCCCAGGTTAAGGCTAATGAATAAAATTTGGCTTGGTGTCTTTCCATCGAGTGGCACCCCTTAAGAGTTAAAGGAAAGTAATCTGAAAGGACAACACAAAACGAGACCAGAAGGGACTCACATGGCTGGTGTAGTCACCGCAATGCTTTTATACAAACGTCGGCACACTCAGATCACTCCCGAAGCAGTAGAAATCCAATGGGCGATGGACTGGGACACAACGCCTGTTGCTCTAACTGGTGGCAGAATCAATGGTGACCGTCTTGATTTCAATTTGGGAGAGCATTCGGTTTCGCTGATTCCGTGGCGTGAGCCATTGGAGCTGGATTTTGGCAAGTTGGGCCGCATTAGTAGGTGGTGGCCTGTTGATCGCCCCTTTACCGACGACTATTCAGACCGCTATTTGGTGATGTTGTCAAACATTGGCGACCTGGACATCATTGCGGCAAATATTTTGCTCGCTCGGGTTTTGGCTTCAATTATTAAAGTAGCGCCGGAAAATCTAGCGGTCTTTTGGCAGACTGCCATGCAGGTGGTGCAGCCAGAGGAGTTTCGTCGATTGGTGCTGCAAGAGCAGCTATTGCCGTTGATATGGCTGTGGGTATCGATTCAAGCAGAAACCACCGATGCTGATGGAGTCATGCAGGTTCATACCACTGGGCTTGGGCATCTTGGTTTATTGGAGCTGGAGATCCCTGCGTGGGATAAAGATGAACAATCTGCATTTGCATTGTTGTCGAATCTTGCGGTTCATCTTGTCAAGAATGGTATGACCTTAGAAGATGGTGAGATGTTGTCATTGGATGATCGGGGTGGGATTATTCAGGCCCATTACGTAAGGAGCCGAAAGAACCCTGATAAGCAGGTTATCCAGTTGCGATTTCCACAACTGGGAGCCTAACACGCCGTAGCATTTCTCCTTCTGTGGGTCTAGTGAGTATGTGAATTGATAGATTTCAGCACTATACCCCATTGAAAGCACAATTGATTTCAACCCCGCAAGATAGGTGTGGTCACATAAATTGGCTAAAAATTCAATGAGATCAGGGCGCAAATAAGGAAAAATAAGTAGCCTTAGTCCGGTGGGGCGCATTTGCGCTGGTTTTAAATGAGAGGTGAATAACGTGGCCATTGCCCTAGCAATGTTGGTTCAAAACCATGTTGATCCAGCAATCACATCTGAGGCGTTTGTTAAGCAGTTTCGGGCCGATTGGCCAGATGCTAGGCGGACAGCCTTAGTAGCGGAGGCGCAGGAAGAAAGTACGCTGACCTACAAATACGGCGACTTTACTATTGCTGTGATGAGCATTGACAAGCCAATGGCCGATGTTACCGCTGATTTGTGTGCTCCGAGTCGGTTGTGGCCGAATGATCGCCAGTTCAATGTTGATTATCAAGCTCACACCATTGTCACGATCTTGCCAGAGGGAGATGACAAGGATCGCGAAGCTAGTGTGCTGTTATCGCAGGTGGTAGCGTCGTTGGTGGCGATTTCGCGGCAAACTATTGCCGTGTACTGGGCGGCTGCGAATCATCTGATTCTTGCGGAGCTGTTTCGGGAGTTGGCTACGACAGTATTACCGAATCCACTGTTTGATATTTGGGTGGCACTAAATGTTGGGCAACGCCCAGAAGATGGGGTAGTTACTGCACATACCATGGGCTTAAACAATTTAGGGTTGATGGATGTTGAAATCCCCAATAGTACAAAGAACTCTAAAGATACATATGAATTTTTAACTAATATTGCTTTCTACTTGCTTGATAATGGCCTGATTATTAAAGATGGCGATACTGTAGGTGAATCCGCAGAGGAGCGAATTCGAGCGGTTTATGCTGGTTCTTTAGTTGATCCGCTCAAGACGGTGATCCAGCTAGAAGGTGAAGTTAAACCACGTGAACGCGCCCTGACTGGATGGTCTCACCGGAATCGATAGTTTGCTTGTCGCCTAGGTGGGGTGGTGTACCGCTAGAATAACAACATGGCTCGACGCAGAAACTTCGCCCAGATCGATGTATTTGGTACCCGCCCTTTGAAGGGGAATCCGGTGGCAGTGATCCTAGATGCCGAGGGATTAGATGACAAAACGATGCAAGACATTGCTCGTTGGACGAACCTTTCCGAAACAACTTTCGTACTACCACCTACGCAGCCGGAGGCAGACTATCGGTTGCGGATTTTTACCCCTTCGATGGAATTACCATTTGCTGGGCATCCAACGCTCGGTTCAGCGTATGCTTGGGTGCAGCGATCAGGTTACGAAGGTGAGAAAGTCGTGCAGGAATGTGGCGCTGGGCTGGTGGAACTGCGGGCGATTCCAGGTGGTTATTCTTTCGCCGCCCCACCGACGATTCGAAGTGGTCCGATTGCTGATGCAGAACTCACGGCACTAGTGCATGCACTTGGCATTGCCCCGGAGGCGGTGGTTGCCCACCAGTGGGTGGATAATGGTCCGGGATTTGCTTGCATTGAAGTTGCCACCGCTGCCGAGGTTAGTGCCTTACAACCAGATTTCAGTGACCTTCCCGATGCTTGCATCGGCGTGATTGGTGCTTATGAGCCTGGTAAATCTTATGAGATTCGCAGCTTCGTACCAGGCGCTGGGGTGTCGGAGGATCCTGTGACCGGTAGTCTCAACGCTGGGGTAGCTCAGTGGTTTGTTCGTGAGGGTAAGGTCCAAGGAAATTACCAGGTCAAACAGGGAAGTAGTATTGGTTATGATGGTGAACTGAGTATTCGGCTGGTTGAGGGACAGGTGTGGGTTGGGGGTGCTACTCGCACCATTATTTCCGGCACCATCCACGCCTAAACGATGGAATACTGGAACCACAATACCGCCTACCACCCGTGGATTTTACGCCATGCCCAACTAGGTCGGGTGCTGGATGTCGGTTGTGGTGACGGGTTATTGCTCGCGCGGTTGGCAGCAGCTGGTTGCTCTGGTGTTGGCCTAGAACCTGACATACACACCGCCGATCGCGCCCGTGCCAGACTAGCAAATTACCCACATCTGACAGTATGTGCCGAAACCTTTGCTGACTATCAATTACCAGATGATCGATTTGATCTGGTCACGATGGTGGCATCCCTGCACCACATGCCGCTTGCCGACGCCTTGGGTAAGGCGCGCCAAGCGTTGCGGCCTAATGGTACGTTGCTGGTGGTTGGGCTATCGGCGAAGCGGAGTCTAGGCGATTGGGTAGTTTCCGGGATGAAGTTTCCGGTGGCGTGGTGTGGCTCTAAGCTGCACCAAGAGAAGCGGGATATTGGGGTACCAGTCATGCATCCGACTCAGACCTTGCGAGAGATTCGCACCACGGCTCGAAAACTATTGCCGGGGGTAAAGATTCGGCATGGGATCTATTACCGGTACCTGTTGTGTTGGAAAAATGTTTGATACGGCTACCAATGGGGGTCGAGCTCGGCGATGACGGTCGTAAGGGCCGAGCGTCCAGCGGGGGAGAGGCGCGCATAAACATCAGCATCTAACTCTGCAGCAATTGATTCTGCCTGGGTGAGAAGTTTTTTGCCATGTGATGTCAGATGGATCTCGTGTACGCGGCGGTCAGTTTCGCTGCGGTTGCGGGTTACAGCCTGTAATTCGACCAATCGGTCCACGAGAGTGACTACGAGACTGGGGGCGACTCCTAGCTTTGTGGCGAGATCTCGTTGGGAACTGGTGGTGGCGTCGATAAGTGCGAGTATGCCCACCTGTTTGTGGGTGAGTCCGAGATGGGCGATGCGGGCGGAAAAATCTTGGGTGATCTGGGCGCCGAGCACGCCGAGACGGAAACAAGCTGTTTCAGGGATTGAAGTCACACCCTCGATGCTATCATGGGGATAATTCAGTACTGAATAATTAAGTAGGTGAACGATATGTCTTTGTGGTTTCTTGCTCTCAATACGATCTTTGCGTTTGCTAGCGCCGTTTTTGGCATAGTGGCGGTGGTGAAGCCCCAGTTAATGAGGTCGGATGCGGTGGGGCGATTCTATCCGGCTATGTATGCTGCACGGGCAGTCCCGCTCGGCGTTGCTACCGTGGCGGCGATATGGATGGCGCCCACGAACCTGATTACAGCGGTGATCCTACTGGCAGCCGCAGGTGCACAATGTGGTGACATCATCATTGGTGCCTGTTATCGCCAACTGGGCATGGTGTTTGTTCCGGCTATTGCTGCATTGTGCCATGCAACTGCTGCGGTGCTGATCTTCTAACAATGGCACAATAAATGGGATGTGGCGATGGATAGAAAGAAGGATTATGGTGCGTTATATTTCCGCACTATTTTTGGTGGGATTCTTTGGATATCAAGGAAGACAGTGTCGTAAAGCGGTGGCAGCGGCCGAGAAGCGGCTCGCTAAGCTAGGCCCACAGATTGCGCCTGTAAGCTACGGCAACATCACCTATCTGACCTACGGCAAACCCGGTGAGGTAGTACTGGTCTCTCATGGTATTCTTGGCGGCTTCGATCAACTACCTGGCGGACTACACTGGCTCAACTCGAAGTTTCAACTGCTTATTCCCTCAAGGTTTGGTTACCCCGGTAGTGATGTTTTAGGAGATGGGACGCCAGCTGAACAAGCACGGGCATTTGCAGAACTACTGGATTACCTAGGGCTAGAAAAAGTGACAGTTTTAGGGCATTCGGCTGGTGGAACTGCGGCTATCCGGTTTGCCCTCGACTACCCAGAACGCACCAATAGGCTGATTCTCATCTGCTCAGCACCACCATTTCCTAGGAAGCCACCAGTATATTTACCGATTCAAGGACCACCGAAAATTTTATGTCATGACTTTTTAGTATTCGCTTTCGGCCCAATTTTGTTGAAGATGTTGGGCATGACAAAAAAGGTCATCCATGTGATGCTGCCGGTGCGGCAGCGGAAAGAAGGAACCGCGTTGGATTCGTGGGTCAGCAATCCAGATATGGCCCGAAATTTCGACGACTATCCAATAGAACAACTAGACGTACCGACTCTGATTCTGCATGCTCAAGACGATACAGTGGTACCGCTTTCTCGGATGAAAAAGATCTTTCACCGGTTCCCCGATCTTGAAGTGGTTGTCTTTGACCGAGGCGGACATCTGTTTAGCGGACAAGATACGGCCACCCCAGTAGCGGATTTTATTACTCGCCATAGCGCCAATGAGAATCGAGTAATCTCGGGGGAAGCTTAAGGTCAAACTGGCACGTTTGTAATTTTGTGCTTCTGAATCTGTTTCTCGAAAGGATACTATGACTACTGCTATCGCTATGTTGGTGCAAAATACTCTTGACCCCACAATCTCTCCAGAAGCTGTGGAAACCCAATTTCGTACCGACTGGTCCAAGCTGTCCCCGCAAGGTTTGACTGGTGGTTGCATTCAAGATGGCGTGGTGAATTTCGACTACGGGGAATTCACGGTCATGATTAAACAGATCCCAAGTCAAATCGGAGATGATACCGGCGACCTGTGTCAATCCAGCAGACTATGGCCTGAAGCAGCAGAATTCAATCGGGACTATCAAGCATTTAGCATCGTATCTGTCTTTACCCCAGAAGAAAACCTCGAACTCGCTGCGACAGTACTATTATCCCAGGTCATTGCTTCGATTATTGAAGTATCCCAGGAAACTTTTGCCATCTATTGGGGTGGTGCCAACCATCTGATTTTACCGCAGCTGTTTCGGGAGCTGGCACTAGAAATCCTCCCTGAACCACTTTGCTGGGCGTGGATAGCGATCAATATG